>NZ_CP020042.1:6902434-7203642 GCF_002028425.1 Streptomyces katrae
CGTGCCGGCCGGGCATGTGGCAGCCTGACGCCATGGCCGACCGTTCGTACCTCTCCCTGTGGTCCCGGGACTCCGTGCTGTCCATCGGTTCGGTGGGTTCGGTGCTCTCCGTCGGCTCGGTGGGCAGCGTGCTCTCCGCCGGCTCCCTCGGCTCCGCCCTCTCCGTGGGCTCGGCGGCCTCCTGGCTGAGCGCGGGCTCCGCCTTCTCGGCCCGCTCCGTCTTCTCCCTCTTCTCCTACCGCTCCCGGGGCGGCCTCGCGGTGGCCGCAGTCGGCGCCGTGACGGCCGCCGCCCTGGCCACCGGCCTGCTGCGGACCCGCCGCGGCTGAGAACCGCCGGGCCTGCGCCTGCGTCCTCCCCACCGTAGAGACGCGGACCAACGAGCGGAGTGAACGACCATGGGCATCATCGGCTGGATCGTCCTGGGCCTGCTGGCCGGAGGCATCGCCAAGATCCTGCTGCCCGGCCGGGACCCCGGCGGCCTCATCGGAACCACCCTCATCGGCGTCGCGGGCGCCTTCACAGGCGGCTGGCTCTCCGCCAAGTTCCTGGACCGCCCCATCCAGAACCACTTCTTCGACCTCGCCACCTGGGGCTCCGCCATCGCGGGCTCCCTCGTCCTGCTCATCGGCTACCGCATCCTCTTCGGCAACTCCCGCGACTGACGGTCACATGGGCATGCCCGGCGCCATGTGCAGCCCCGGGACCAGGCCCGGATGCCAGGGGACGAAACAGGCGTAGCCGATCAGGGCCACGCCGAGCACCAGGCTGAAGGCCTTGCCGTGGCGCCAGACCTTCTCCAGGAAGACGGCGCCGGCCAGAGCGGCCATCCACGCCAGGTTCATCACGCCGACCGCGACCAGGACGACCATCAGGCCCCAGCAGCAGCCGACGCAGTAGCCGCCGTGGCAGAAGCCCACCCGCAGGTCGCGCAGCCGCCCCGAGCGGTTGCCGAAGTGCAGGAGGAAGCCGAGGGGCGAGCGGCAGTGGCTCAGGCAGCGGTCCTTGAGCGGGGTCACCTGGTACAGCCCGGCCCCGGCCAGCACCAGGGCGCCGGCCCACGGCGCGGCGTCCGGCGCCCGGGCCGCGAGTTCGCCGCCCGCCCAGGCCGCGCCGAAGGCGACCAGGCCGAAGGCCTCCCAGGCGCAGAGGTATCCGAGGACCAGGCCGGTACTGCGGGCCGCGCGTACCCAGCCCGTCGAGCGGGCGCGCAGCGTCCGCAGGTACAGCGAGACGAACGGGGCGACCGCGGGCAGCATCATCGCGGCCATCATCAGCCCCCACAGGACCAGGAATCCCCACAGGCCCCGCCCCATCGTGCCCGGTCCGGGCGTCATGCCGGACGCACCGCGGACCGTCAGCAGCCAGGCCAATGCCGCGGCCGCCAGCAAGGACGCCCAGCTCGCCGGGGCGACGGCCCGCCGAGTGAGCGGTGTCGCCATTCAGGCCGCCCAGGAGAACGGTGCCGAGAAGGCGTTCTTCCCTTCGTTCCCGAACGAGAGGCCGAAGGCGTCCACCCGCGACCTGGTCGCGACCCCGGCCGCGAGGGTGTCCGCCGGGAATCCCACCCCGCTGACCCTGACGCCCTTGCCGGTCGCGTCCAGAGGAGAGACGAAGTCCTCGACCTCCATGTCGATCGCGTCGCCGATCCTCACCCGGTGGCGCCGGCCGTCATCGACGTATTCGATCCTGGCGGACTCCATCCCGAGCATCTCGCCGACCAGCGGGCTGAGACCCTCCATCGGGCCGCCCCGCTGACCGGAGAAGACCGCCCCGAGCGCCTCCGCCTGCTCCGGCGAGGCCGCCTCGTCCATGAACATGCCCATCCGCCAGCCGCCCTCGCTCATGAGCTGCGGGGTGTCGGCCACGACGGCGACCGTCAGGCCGTTGACGGCGACGTCGTCGACCTGGCCGGAATCGATGTGGAAGGCCAGGACCACCCGGCAGCGGTCGGAGTCCGCCGGAGCCGTGAGGCCGGAGGTGGAGCAGGGGCACACCATGTCGCAACTGCAGTTCTCGAAATACGTCCCCTCGATTTGCCATGCCATCGGAAGCTCCTTCCTGAGGCATACCACTGAGATCCATTGTCCGCTCACGGCAGACACCCGGCAACGCCGGGCCTCCCACACCCCCGGCGAAGGCGCCGTCCTCGTCATCGACGGCGGCGGCTCGCTGCGCACCGCCCTCGTCGGCGACCTCATCGCCGGCGCAGCGGAGCGCTCCGGCCGGGCCGGACTGATCGTCAACGGCGCGGTCCGCGACAGCGTGGCGCTGGGCGGGCTCGACCTCGGCGTCCAGGCGCTCGGCACCTGCCCCCGCAAGAGCGGCAAGACCGGTGCGGGCGCCGTGGACGAGCCCGTCACCATCGGCGGGGTCACCTTCCGCCCCGGCGACACCGTGTACGCGGACGAGGACGGCGTCGCGGTCCTGCCCGCCGGCTGACCCGCCCCTGGGGGCGAGATCGCGCCAGGACCGGACCACGGGCCCTGGCGGCCGGGACGGGTGAGCCGCTTCACTGCGGGCCCATGAGACGACACAGGATCATGGCCCTGCTCGGCGCGCTCACCCTCGCCGCAGGCACCCTGGCCGCGGCCGCGGGACCCGCGGGCGCCACTCCGGCGGCGGCCGCGGACACCCCGCCCGCCGAGTTCGGCACCGACTGGCACGACCCCCTCACCGCCGCCCCGCCCGTCGAACACCCCGCCACCACCTCCTGCCGGGTGACCCTCGCCGAGGCCCAGTTCCGCGACTTCACCCCCTACCGGGGCGACTACACCCCGCCCGCGGGCTGCGGCCGCGCCGACTGGGCCAAGGTGGTGCTGCGCCTCGACGGCAAGGTCAAGGGCCGCCAGTACGACCGCCTCGGCCACCTCACCGTCGGAGGCGTGGAGGTCCTGAGCACCTCCACCCCCGAACCCTCGCCCGAGGGCATCGAGTGGTCCGTGGAGAAGGACGTCACCCGCTACCGCGATACCCTCAGCCGCCCGCAGCCCGTCGAGATGCTGATCGGCAACGTCGTGGACGACACCTACACCGGGGTCATCGACGTCAAGGTCACCCTCACCTTCTACGCAGCCGAGGGCCGCACCCGCCCGGCCGCCGCCCCCGACCGCGTCCTCCCGCTCACCACCCCGGCCGTCACCACCCCGCGCAACACCGAACGGGTCCTCGCCGAGGTCTACGCCACCGGCTCCGGCGGCGGCTGCGAGGAGTACTGGTACATGACCGTCCCCGACGCGGCCCCCTACTCCTGCAAGGCCGCCGACGGCCCCTACCGCGAGGTCCGCGTCTCCGTCGACGGACAGCTCGCCGGGCTGGCCGCCCCCTTCCCGACCGTCTGGACCGGCGGCTGGTCCAACCCCTTCCTCTGGTACGTCACCCCCGGCCCGCGCGCCTTCGACGTCCAGCCGGCCGTCTACGACCTCACCCCCTACGCCGCCCTCCTCGACGACGGCCGCCCCCACCGCATCGAGGTGGCCGTCGCCGGGGTCCCGGCCGGCCAGAGCGGCTGGAGCACCCCCGCCAACCTGCTGCTGTGGCAGGACCGGGGCCGCGAGGTGGTCACCGGCGCCCTGACCCGCCACGAGGAGGCGGCCCCCACCGGTTCCTCCCGCTGGACGCCCGCCACCCCCGGCGGCGAACACCGCCTGGACACCGACGGCGCCCACCGCCTCACCACCGCCGGATACCTCGACACCTCCCACGGCCGCGTCACCACCACCGTCACCCGGGCCGTGCGGGCCACCTCCGTCCACCGCTGGACCGACGGCGAGAACCGCGACGCCCTCACCGCCTCCTGGAACGACGAGGAGAGCGTCACCCGGGGCGCCACCACCACCCGCACCACCCGCGTCTACACCATGGACGGCGAGACCACCCTCGGCGCCGGCGACCGGCTGCGCACCGTCTTGTCACTGGGCGACCGCGCCGACACCGTCACCCTGCGCGGCGGCCGGCAGACCGGCCGGACCCGCCTGGACGACCGGTACACGGGCGACGCCTCGTACACCGCCAACGTCCCGCGCGACCAGCGCCACGCCGTCGGCACCACCACCGCCCGCTACCAGCTGTACGGGACCGCAACAGCAGGCGGCTGTTACGACCGGACGGTGTCCACCGCGCAGGGCGCCCTGACGGCGGACCGCCGCCGCTGCTGACACAGGCGCCCTCTACGATGACCGGCCATGGACACGAGTGAGGCCGGCAGACGGCTGGTCGACGGCCGTTTCGAACTGATCGCACCCCTGGGCGCCGGAGGCATGGGAACGGTGTGGCGCGCCCGCGACATCGCCCTGCACCGTGAGGTCGCCCTCAAGGAGGTGCGCCCGCCGGACCCGGCCTCCGAGGCCGCCAACCCCGGGCTCTCCGCCGAGATGCGCGAACGCGCCGTGCGCGAGGCCCGGGCCCTGGCCCGCCTCGCGCACCCCGGCGTGGTGACGATCCACCACATCGTGGAGCCCGCGCCCGGCACCGACGGCCACCCGTGGATCGTGATGGAGCTGGTCAAGGGCGGCTCCCTGCACGACCGGCTGGCCGAAGGCCCCCTGCCCGTCGCCGACGTGCTGCGGCTCGGGCTCGACGTGCTGTCGGCGCTGCGCGCCGCGCACGCCGAAGGGGTCCTGCACCGGGACGTGAAACCGGCCAACGTGCTGCTGCGGCCCGACGGAGCCGCCGTGCTCACCGACTTCGGCATCGCCGCGCTGGGCGGGGCCACCGCCCTCACCTCCACCGGCGTCCTGATCGGCTCGCCCGAGTACATCGCCCCCGAACGGGCCCGGGGCGAGGAGGGGCTGGCCGCCTCCGACCTCTGGTCGCTGGGCATGATGCTGTACGTGGCCGCCGAGGGCACCCACCCGCTGCGCCGGGCCACCAGCCTCGCCACCGTCGTCGCCGTCCTCGACGAACCGATCCCGGCCCCGGTGCGCTCCGGCCCGCTGGGCCCCGTACTGGAACGGCTGCTCGTCCGGGACCCGGCCGTACGGCCCGACGGCGCCGCACTGGAAGCCCTGCTCCGCGCCGCGAGCACCGCTCTCACCACCGGCGGGACCCCGGGCGCCCCCGTCGCCCCGGCGGTCCCGCCCGCGTACGCACCCGCGCCCCCGGCGTCCGGCACCCGGCCCTTCGCCCCCGGCGGCGGCTCCCCGTACGACGCCACGGCCCCCGTCACCCCGCCCCGCGGCCGCCTCCGGCCGGTCCTGATCGGCGCCCTCCTCGCCGTGACCCTCACCGGCGGCGCCATCGGCCTCGTCCAGGCCCTCCCCGACGGCGGTTCCGGCTCGGCCGGCACGAACGCCAAGGGCCCCACCACCACCGCCCCCGCCACGACCGGCGGCGCGACCCCCGCCTCCGGCGGCCGGGCCACCCCGGCCGCCCTCCCGTCGCCACAGCAGAACGGCCCCGCCGGCGAGGCCAAGGGCAGCATGCTCACCCCGGACCGGGTCCGCACCGCCCTCGCGGCGTTCAAGCAGCTGTCCGGCACCACCACCTTCGTGGAGATGACCGTCTACGAGGGGTACGTGCTCGCCTCCATCCCCACCGCCGACGACGCCGGGACCTACGACCGCTACGAATACCGCGACGGCCGGGCCACGCGGACGGGCCCCGGCGGCCGGATCGACGGCGACAAGCCGCTCATCGACATGGCGGCCGTGAACTGGGACGCCCTGCCCGGCCTCCTCGACAAGGCCCGGCAGGAACTCGGCGTGACCAAGCCGACCTCCCGCTACGTCATCGTCGAACCCTGGCTCTTCGACACCGGCGCCACCTCCGTGCGGCCCTACCTCAGCGACGAGTACGGCCGGGGCGGCTACCTGTACGCCGACGCCCAGGGCAACGTCAAGAAGGTCTACCGCTCCTGACATCGTGTCCCCGTACCACCTCACCCGGTACGCGGACGGTCCAAGGGAGCACGCACACCATGCCCAGCTGGCGCACCACCCTGACCCGGGCCGGGATCACCGGCCCCGGGCTGCGGGACGACTACACCCGGGCCGCGCGCGGAGTGCTGCGCCGCGACCCCGCACGGTTCGTCACCCTGCGCCTGCTGGCCGCACCACCCCTGGTACCCCGGCTCGCCGCGGGCCTGGCCTTCATGAACCTCGTCGACGACGTGGCCGAGACCGGCACCCCCGGGCAGCGGACGGCCGGCCTCGCCGCGCTGACCGCCCGCACCACCGAGGCCCTGGAGACCGGCGACAGCCCCGACCCGCTGCTGCGCGCGTACGCCCACGCCGTCCGCTCCACCGGGCTGCCCGCCCACTGGATCACCCGCTTCCTCGACGGCGCCGCCACCGCCGAGGCAGGGTTCGACGGGTTCGGGACCGAGGAGGACTTCCAGGCCTACCTCGACGCCTACGCCTGGCCCGGGGTCCTGGTCTTCACCGGACTCCAGTACCAGGGCGGGCCGGACGCCGCTCAGGCAGCCGGCTGGCGCACCTTCGTGGACGCCGCCCAGCGCGTCGACTTCCTCGCCGACCTGGCCGGCGACCTCGCCGAGGGCCGGCTGTGCCTGCCGCGCGCCCGGCTCGCCGAGCACTCCGTCACCCGCGCCGACCTCGAAGGCGCCCGCGACACCCCGGCCGTCCGCGCCCTCCTCGCCGCCGAATGCCGGCTCGCCCGCACTGCCCTGGCCGCCGCCGACGACGGGATCCTCCACCTCACCGAACCCGGACTGCGTCCGGTGGTCGCCGCCATGGCGGAGCTGATGGGCCACCAGCTGGCCGCGGTGGAGCGGGCCGGGGCGGGCGTGCTGCGCAAGGACGTCGGCTACGGCCTCACGGCCCCGGCCGGCACCCTGCTGCGCGCACTGCGCCGCCGCCGGGCGTGGTGACATTCGTACTGCCCGGGACCGTACGGGCGGCTCTGCCACCGGCCCCGTCCCGGTCCCTAACGTGGTGGTCATGACAGAACAGCTCTCCCCGCCGGCCCTCCTCCCGGACGGCGCGGTGGTGGAACGGGAAGCGGGAACGGACATGCGGGAACAGTGCCGGAGCAAGGCCGACTGGAAGGCCGAGTGGAAGGCCGAGTGGCCCGCCCGCAAGGCCGCGTGGCGCGCGTCCGAGAAGGCCCGCAAGGCGCGTGGTGACGCCCCCGACTACGGCCGCGGCCCCATGGGCCCGCCCAACGCCTTCGCCCTCCTGCCCTGGCTGCTTCTCGGCATGGGCGCCGTCTCCAACCTGGTCCACGGCCAGACACCCAACCCGTGGATCGGGGTCCTGGGCCTGCTGGCCTTCAACTCCCTCTACGTCACCCTGGCGTTCCGGGCCTTCGACCAGCGCGCCCGGCAGGCGCCCGCCACCCGCTGGTGCCTGGTCGCCCTCGGCGCCGTCACCTGCACCCTGGCCGGCGCGTACGGGGACAGCTGGCTGCTGTTCTTCCCGCTGCTGGGCCTGGCCGCGGGCGCGGTGATCCGGGGCCGGCGGCTCGCCCAGGTGATGTTCGCCATCAGCGCCCTCGCCGGGGTGATCGGGGAAATGCGGGAGGGCTGGGACGCCATCGGCATCGTCTACGGGACCTTCCTGTCCGGCATGGTCACCGCGTCCATCCTCGCCCTGTCCGAGACCGTGCGGGAGCTGCGCGACACCCGCCAGGAGCTGGCCCGGGCCGCGGTGGACCAGGAGCGGCTGCGCTTCTCCCGCGACCTGCACGACCTGCTCGGCCACACCCTCTCGGTGATCGTCGTGAAGTCGGAGGCTGCCCGGCGCATCGCCCCCCGCGACATGGAGGCCGCCATCGGCCAGGTCCGCGACATCGAGACCGTCGGCCGCCAGGCCCTCACCGAGATCCGGGAAGCCGTCACCGGCTACCGGGAGGCCAGCCTGGCCGCCGAACTGGACCGGGCCCGGGTCGCGTTGAGCGCGGCCGGCATCGAGCCCCGGGTACACCGGTCCGGCCCCCCGCTGCCCCCGCAGACCGCCGCCCTGCTGGGCTGGGTGGTGCGCGAGGCGGCCACCAACGCGGTCCGCCACAGTGGGGCCGCCACCTGCGACATCGAGGTGCAGGGTGCGGCGGAACGGGTCCGGCTGGTGATCACCGATGACGGCCGGGGCGTAGGCTCGACCCCGCCGGGCAGCGGACTGACCGGCCTCGGAGAACGCCTCGCGGCCGCGGGCGGCACGCTCACCAGCGGCCCCGTACCGGGCGGCGGCTTCCGGGTCACCGCCGAACTCCCCGTGGAGGCAGGCGCGGAAGGGGACGAGAGGACCGGATGATCAGGCTGCTGCTGGCCGAGGACCAGGGGATGATGCGCGGCGCCCTGGCCCTGCTGCTCGGGCTGGAGGAGGACATCGAGGTCGTGGCGCAGGTGGCCGCCGGGGACGAGATCGTGCCCGCCGCCCTCGAATCCCGGCCCGACGTGGCCCTCCTCGACATCGAACTCCCGGGGCGCAGCGGCCTCGACGCCGCCGCCGAGCTGCGTACGGCCTGCCCCGGCACCCGGGTGCTGATCCTGACCACCTTCGGCCGCCCCGGCTACCTGCGCCGGGCGATGGAGGCGGGGGCCGCCGGGTTCCTCGTCAAGGACGGGCCGGTGGAGGAGCTGGCCGCCGCGGTCCGCCGGGTGCTGGCGGGGGAGACCGTGATCGACCCCGCCCTCGCGGCGGCAGCGCTCAGCGCCGGCCCGAACCCGCTGACCCCGCGCGAGGCGGACGTGCTGAACGCCGCCGTCGACGGAGCCACGGTCGCCGACATCGCGGCCCGGGTGCACCTGTCGGAGTCGACCGTGCGCAACTACCTCTCGGCGGCCATCGGCAAGACCGGCACCCGCAACCGCATGGAGGCCGTCCGCGCCGCCCGCCGCCAGGGCTGGCTGTGACCGGCGGCGGGCCCTCGGGGCCGCCGAGGCCGCTGGGTAGGGTGGGGGCGACACACACCGTCGAACGGAACGCGACCCCCGCGGACGGCGCGGACGGCGCGGACACCGCCGAGAACGAGGAGCAGACGTGAGCGAGCCGGCGTCCATCGCCCTGCAGCAGGAGATCGCCCGTGACCTGGAGGTCGCCGAGACCTTCGACGCCGAGCGGGAGATCGAGCGCCGGGTGGCCTTCCTCGCCGAGCGGCTGACCTCGACCGGTCTGCGCTCCCTCGTCCTCGGCATCAGCGGCGGGGTCGACTCGACCACCGCGGGCCGGCTGTGCCAGCTCGCCGTCGAGCGGGCCCGCGCGGCCGGGCACGAGGCCCGCTTCCACGCGATGCGGCTGCCCTACGGGGTCCAGGCCGACGAGCACGACGCCCAGCTCGCCCTGTCCTTCATCCGCGCCGACCAGGTCCTGACCGTGGACGTCAAGCCGGCGAGCGACGCGGCCCTGGAGGCCGCGCGGGCCGCCGGGGTGGAGTTCCGCGACGCCCATCACCAGGACTTCGTCCACGGCAACATCAAGGCGCGCCAGCGCATGATCGCCCAGTACGCGGTGGCCGGCGCCCACGACGGCCTGGTGGTCGGCACCGACCACGCCGCCGAGGCGGTCTCCGGCTTCTTCACCAAGTTCGGTGACGGGGCGGCCGACCTGGTCCCGCTGACCGGCCTGACCAAGCGCCGGGTGCGCGCGGTCGCCGACGCCCTGGGCGCGCCCGCCGAGCTGGTGTGGAAGGTCCCCACCGCCGACCTGGAGACCCTGGACCCGGGCAAGGCCGACGAGGACGCCCTCGGGGTCACCTACGACGACATCGACGACTTCCTGGAGGGCAAGCCGGTCGACGCGCGGGCCTTCGAGACGATCGTGCGCCGCTACCGGCTCACCGACCACAAGCGCCGGCTGCCGATCGCCCCGGGGCACCTTCCGGCTCAGTAGGCGCCGTTGACGTTGTCGATCGAGCCGTAGCGGGCGGCCGCGTAGTTGCAGGCGGCCGTGATGTTCGCGACGGGGTCGTAGGAGTCCATCGCCGTGCCCGGCACGTGGTAGGCCCGGAAGGTCGGGTCGATGACCTGGAGCAGCCCCTTGGAGGGGATGCCGGCCGCGGCGTTGGAGTCCCAGTTGTTGATGGCGAGGGGGTTGCCGGAGGACTCCCGCATCACGTTGCGGTGGATTCCGGCGTAGGTGCCGGGGATCCCGTGCGCGGCCATGATGTCCAGCGACTGCCGGATCCAGCCGTCCAGGTTGTTCCCGTACGTCTTCACGGCGGCGGGCGCCGCGGCGGGCTTGGCGGCGAGGGCGGTGGCCCGGGCGGCGGCGGCCTTCGCGGCCCCGCCCAGCGCCAGCTTGAGGCCCGGGCGGATGACGGACGGGTTGCTGCCGATGGCCTCGCGGTTGGCGGCGTAGAGGGCCTGCCAGCCGCCGCTCACGGAATGCTCCGCCGCGATCTTCACGAGGGTGTCGCCGCCGACCACGGAATAGGTCACGGGAGCCGCCGCCTTTTCCGCGGCCGGTTTGGCGGCCGGCTCTCCGGCGGGAAGTGCCACGGTGTGCGCGGCGGGCGCCGCGGCCGGCTGCGCGACGGCCGCCCCGGCCGTGGTCGCGCTGATCAGGGGGAGGGCGAGGGCCGCTCCGCCCGTGCCGGCGAAGGCCAGCCTGCGGGCGGTCTTGTGCTGCTTCGGCCGACGGTGCTTACCCGATGCGGGCATGGCGCATTTCCTCACGTGGGGGTACGGGAGAGCCCCGGCGGCGGCCGGATTCGGCATTCGGCCGCCGGGAATGAGGGTGACCGTAGGCGAGCGCGAGGGGCCGAACAAGACGCGAATTCACTCCGGAGATCGACTTCCCGCCGGGCCCCCGGTAAATGACCTTGGAAAACTTCTCCGGAAATCGAGGTTTTCCTTTCCGGGAAAAGGGAATCGACCCTTCCGGGGAAATTGATGTTGGCCCGGCGGGTGTGGCTCACATCACGGCCCCGCCGGTCCCCTCGTCCCCTTGCTCATTCCGGCCAATTCGCGGGCCGATGCCGCTGATTGGGGCGACTCGTGCGAGAGTGCTGAATCCCAATGAAAAGGGAGGAATCGGGCGCGCTTTCGTGGGGCTGCGCCCGGATCAGAGTCCCGCCAGCTCCTTGAGGGCGGCCGTCACCGCCGCCTCGGACGCCGGCAGCATCGGAAGACGTACGTCGGGCGTCGGGATCCGCCCCTGCGCGTACAGCACCCCCTTGACCACCCCCGGGTTCGGTTCCGCGAAGAGCGCCGCCGAAAGCCGCGCCAGCCGGTGCCCGAGCACCCGGGCCCGTGCCGCGTCGCCGTCCCGCCAGGCCCCGGCCAGCTCCGCGAACCGCTCCGTCGCCAGGTGCGCCGACGCCAGGATCCCGCCCGAGGCCCCGAGGGCGAGCAGCGGGGACGCGTACACGTCGTCCCCGGCCAGCACCGCGAACCCGTCCGGCAGATCACCCAGCAGCGCCACCGTCTCCTGGTCGATCCCGCCGCCCGCGTACTTCACCCCGGCCACTGCGGGCAGCGAACCCAGCTCCCGCAGCGCCGCCGCGTCCAGCGGCTGCCCTGTCCGGTACGGGATGTGATAGACGATCAGCGGAACCGGGCTCGTCCGGGCCAGCCGCGCGAAATGCGCCAGCACCCCCGCCGCCGAGGGCCGGACGAACGCGGGCACGGTCACCAGCGCGGCCCGCGCCTCGGGCCACCGCGCCAGCCGCGCCAGCGCGACCTCGCTCGCCCGGGTCCCGCTCGCCCCCGCCCCCACCGTGAGCAGCGCGCCCCGCTCCCGGCAGACCCGCGCGCAGACGCCGGTGACCAGGTCGCGCTCGTCCTCCTCCAGCGCGGCCGCCTCGGCGGTGGTGCCCAGGGCGACGATCCCGGCGGCGCCCGCGTCGATCACCTCGTGCGCCAGGGCCTCCAGGGCCCCGGCGGCGACCTCCCCGCCACGGGTGAAGGGGGTGACGAGCGGGACGTGGATCCCGTTCAGGGAGAGCCCCGCCGCCGTGTCCGCCGTCCGGCCGGTGTCCTGCTCGGTGTGGTTCGTGTCCTGTCGCATGCGTAAGAGCGTCGCCCGCCCCGAGCGCCGAATCCAGTTCACGTTCCTTACGTGATCCGTAAGCTGAGCCGATGCTCGACGTACGCCGTCTGCGGCTCCTGCGCGAACTCGCCCGCCGCGGCACCATCGCCGCCGTGGCCGAAGCCCTTGCCTACAGCCCCTCCGCCGTCTCCCAGCAACTCGCCGTCCTGGAACGCGAGGCCGGACTGCCCCTGCTGGAGCGCACCGGCCGCCGGGTCCGGCTCACCCCGGCCGCCCAGAACCTGGTGGGGCACGCCGAGGCGGTCCTGAAGCGGCTCGAACAGGCCGACGCCGAGCTCGCCGAGGCCCGCAGCGGCCTCGCCGGGGTGCTGCGCATCGGGGCCTTCCCCACCGCCACCCGCGCCCTCGTCCCCGCCGCCCTCCTCCACCTGGCCCGGCGCCATCCGGCGCTGGAGCCGATGGTCCACGAGACCGACCCTGCGGCGGTCGCGCACGCGCTGCGGGCCGGGGAGCTGGACGTGGCCCTGGTCCACGAGTACGACTTCGTCCCCGCGCCCCCCGAGCCGGGGCTGGACACCCGGCCGCTGTACGGGGAGGCGATGTACCTGGCGGCCCCGGCGACGACGGCCCGGCCGGGCCCGCAGCCGGAGCCGGCCCCGGGGGCGGCTCCGGCTCCGGAAGCGGACACGCACCCGCGGCCGGACCCCGCGCCCGCACCGGCCGCGCCCGCCCCGGCCCCCGACCAGGGCGCGGTGCTGCGGGCCCACCGGGACGCGCCCTGGATCACCGCCACCCCCGGCACCCTCTGCCACGCCATGACCCTGCGCGCCTGCCAGGCCGCCGGGTTCACCCCGCGCGTCCGCCACCGCATCGACGAGTTCGCCACCGTCCTCGCGCTGGTCGCCGCCGGACAGGGAGTGGCCGTCGTACCGCAGCTCGGGATGACCGGCCCCCCGGACCCCGCCGTCGCGCTGACCCGCCTCCACATGGAACGCCGCACCAAGATCGCCTTCCGCAGCGGGGCCGGCGCCCATCCCGCCGTGGCCGCCTTCGCGGCCTCCCTCCGGGCCGCCGTACCGCGGGATCTGGCCGAGTCGCCCGCCGGTGGGTGACACAGCTCGTGACACAACTCCCGTACCGCGTCCCGCCCGTGTACGTTCGGTGATCCAGACCGATCCGATCAGAACGGGGTACGACGTGACACATCGCGTACGAGGAGTCATCGCGCGGAGCAAGGGCGCACCGGTGGAGACGACCACGATCCTCGTGCCCGACCCGGGGCCGGGCGAAGCCCTGGTCAAGGTCCAGGCCTGCGGGGTCTGTCACACCGACCTGCACTACCGCGAGGGCGGCATCAACGACGAGTTCCCCTTCCTCCTCGGCCACGAGGCGGCCGGCGTCGTCGAGTCCGTCGGCCCCGGCGTCACCTCCGTCGCCCCCGGCGACTTCGTCGTCCTCAACTGGCGCGCGGTGTGCGGCACCTGCCGGGCCTGCAAGCGCGGACGCCCCTGGTACTGCTTCGCCACGCACAACGCCACCCAGCCCATGACCCTGGAGGACGGCACCCCGCTCTCCCCGGCGCTGGGCATCGGGGCCTTCGCGGAGAAGACCCTCGTCGCCGCCGGCCAGTGCACCAAGGTCGACCCGGCCGCCTCGCCCGCCGCCGCCGGGCTCCTGGGCTGCGGGGTGATGGCCGGCCTCGGCGCCGCCCTGAACACCGGCAACGTCGGACGCGGCGACTCGGTGGCCGTCATCGGCTGCGGGGGAGTGGGCAACGCGGCGGTCGCCGGCGCCCGGCTGGCCGGCGCATCGAAGATCATCGCCGTGGACCTGGACGACCGGAAGCTGGAGTGGGCGCGCGGACTCGGCGCCACCCACACCGTCAACGGGCGCGCGCAGGACGTGGTCAAGGCGATCCAGGAGCTGACCGGCGGCAACGGCGCCGACGTCGTCATCGAGGCCGTCGGCCGCCCCGAGACCTACCAGCAGGCCTTCTACGCCCGGGACCTGGCCGGAACCGTGGTCCTGGTCGGCGTTCCCACACCGGAGATGAAGCTCGAACTCCCGCTCCTCGACGTCTTCGGCCGCGGCGGCGCCCTGAAGTCCTCCTGGTACGGCGACTGCCTGCCCGAACGGGACTTCCCCCTGCTGATCGACCTCTACCTCCAGGGCCGGCTCGACCTCGACGCCTTCGTCTCCGAGACCATCCCGCTCGACGGGGTCGAGGAGGCCTTCGCCCGCATGGAGCGCGGCGAGGTGCTGCGCTCGGTGGTGCAGTTCTGAGCGGGTGACCCGCGGAAGGTTCCGTAGACTCGGCCGGACCACACCTCCGCCCACCCCGGCCGCGACCCGGCCGGGGCCGGGGCGGGGCCCGCACCCAGACCCCAGGGGCCGTCCGTGACCCGCCAGCGCAGCCACAGCTACCGCCAGCCCGGTGTCGTCCTGACCGACCACCACTTCACCGTGCCGCTCGACCACTCCCGCCCCGACGGGGAGCGGATCGAGCTCTACGCGCGCGAGGCCGTGGCCACCGGCAAGGACCCCGAGCGGCTGCCCTGGCTGCTCTACCTGGAGGGCGGCCCCGGTTTCGGGGCCCGGCGCTTCACCGGACGGCAGGCCTGGCTGGAACGGGCCCTCGCCGACTACCGCGTCCTGCTCCTCGACCAGCGCGGCACCGGCCGCTCCACCCCCGCCGGCCGGCAGACCCTGCCCCTGCGCGGCACCCCGGAGCAGCAGTCCGCGTACCTCGCCCACTTCCGCGCCGACTCCATCGTCCGCGACGCCGAGCACATCCGCCTCGCCCTGACCGGCGGCGCCCCCTGGACCGTACTCGGCCAGAGCTTCGGCGGGTTCTGCACCACCCACTACCTCTCCACCGCCCCCGACGGACTCACCGCCGCCCTGATCACCGGCGGCCTGCCCTCCCTCGACGCCACCGCGACCCAGGTGTACGAGGCCGCCTACCCCCGCGTCGAGCGCAAGAACCTCGCCCACTACGCCCGCTACCCGATGGACGTGGAACGCGCCCGGCGCATCGCCGCCCACCTCGCCGAGCGGCCCGCCGAACTCCCGGGCGGCTACCGGCTCACCGCCGAGGCCTTCCAGTCCCTCGGCCTGCTCCTGGGCACCGGCGACGGCAGCCACCAGCTCCACTACCTCCTCGAGGACGCCTTCGTCACCACCCCGTCCGGCCCGGCGCTCTCGGACGCCTTCCTCGAAGCGGTCCGCTCCCACCTCTCCTTCGCCGGCCACCCGCTCTACGCCCTCCTCCACGAGGCCATCTACGCCCAGGATCCGGCCACCCCCACCGGCTGGGCCGCCGAACGGGTCCGCGCCGCCCACCCGCGCTTCGACGCCGCGAAGACCCTCGGGGGCACGGACCCCCTCCTGTTCACCGGCGAGACCATCCACCCCTGGCACTTCACCGTGGACCCCGCCCTGGCCCCCCTGCGCGACACCGCCGAACTCCTTGCGGCCCGCACCGGCTGGCAGCCCCTCTACGATCCGGCGCGCCTGGCCGCCAACGAGGTCCCGGTGGCGGCGGCCGTCTACCACGACGACATGTACGTCGACACCGACCACTCCCTGCGCACGGCCCGCTCGATCCGCGGCCTGCGCACCTGGGTGACGGACGAGTACGAACACGACGGCGTCCGCGCGGGCGGCCCGCGGGTGCTGGACCGCCTGCTCACCCTCCTGGAGGACTGAGAGGACGACGGTCCCTTCGCCTATTGTGCGACGCATGACCGAACAAGCTGATCAGCAGGCGCCCTTGCAGCCGATGCCCACCGAATGGAAGCGCGCGCTCGCGGTGGTCGCCCACCCCGACGACCTGGAGTACGGCTGCGCGGCGGCCATCGCCCACTGGACGGACGGCGGCCGCGAGGTCGCCTACGTGCTCGCCACCCGCGGCGAGGCCGGGATCGACGGGGTCGCCCCGGACGAGTGCGGCGCGCTGCGCGAGGCCGAACAGCGCGCCAGCGCGGCCGTCGTCGGGGTCTCGGCCGTGGAGTTCCTCGACCACCGCGACGGCGTCATCGAGTACGGCCCGGCCCTGCGGCGGGACATCGCCGCCGCCATCCGGCGCCACCGCCCCGAGCTGGTGATCACCCTCAACCACCGGGACACCTGGGGTGGAGCGGACGGCGGCGGGAACTGGAACAGCCCCGACCACAAGGCCGTCGGCCGGGCCGTCCTGGACGCCGCAGGCGACGCGGGCAACCGGTGGATCTTCCCCGAGCTCATCTCCGAGCAGGGCCTGGAGCCCTGGGACGGAGTGCGCTGGGTCGCGGTGTCGGGCACCACCACCCCCACGCACGCGGTCGAGGCCGGACCCGGGCTGGAGCGCGCCGTGCACTCCCTGCTGGAACACAAGGCCTACATCGCCGCGCTGACCGACCAGGACCCGCAGGAGTACGTCCGGGACTTCCTGACCGGTAACGTCCAGCAGGCGGCGGCCCGCTTCGGCGGCACCCCGGCGGTCGCTTTCGAGGTCTTCCCCCGTTGACCCGGTAACCACCCCCGCCTAACCTGACGAGCCGTCAGCTCTGCTCGGTCCGGGGGTGGTTCAGGTGATCGACACGATCGGCACGGACATCGGGGAGGGTGAGGAGCGCCTTCGGCTGGAGGTCGAGGACGGGCTGGCGATCCTGACCCTCTGCCGCCCCGGCAAGCTCAACGGCTGGAGCTGGGAGTCCACCCGCCAGCTGGGCCTCCTCGCCGACCGGATCCGCTTCGACCCGGAGGTGCGCGCGGTCCTGCTGCGGGCGGAGGGCCGGGCCTTCTGCGCCGGCATCGACGTGAGCGCCCCCGGCGGAGCCATCGCGGGCGACTCCGCCGCCCAGCGGACCCGTAACTACTACGAGGGCATCCGCTGGGTCCACGAGCGCTTCGCGGTCCTCTCCCGCCTCCCGCAGCCCGTCGTCGCGGCCGTCCAGGGCTACTGCCTCGGCTTCGGCTTCGAACTGGCCCTGATGGCGGACATCCGGGTGGCCGCCGACGACGCGGTCTTCGCGCTGCCCGAGGCGCGGCTGGGGGTGGCGGTGGACGCCGGCGGGGACCTGCGCATCGCCCGGGAGGCGGGCGCGGGCTGGGCCAAGCTGCTGGCGCTGACCGGCCGGCGGATCGACGCCGCGACCGCCGAGCGGCTGGGCCTCGTCCAGCTGGTGGTGCCCCCGGCCGAGCTGGACACGGCTGCCCGCGCCCTGGCGGCGGAGATCGCGGCGAACGCCCCGCTCGCCGTCCAGGGGATCAAGCGCGCGGTCGACGCCTACGCCGACGCCGCCCTGGCGCCGGCCCTCGACCGCGTCGCGATGACCGCCGCCCTCACCCTGACCTCCGAGGACGCCCGCGAGGGCTACTCCGCCCAGGCCGCCCGCCGGCCCCCGCACTTCGGCGGTGTCTAGTGCTGTGACCGGAAAGGTTCACCGCCTCACGGCGCCCGGCACGGCACCTCGCTGCGTTGTCGGACCGCGCAAGTACGTCCAGTACGAGCCGCGGCCCTCCGCCTTGCGATGCCCGCACCGGACACCGCGAACCGGCAAACCTTTCCGGCCACAGCACTAGGAGGCGGCCCCCGGTATGCGCAGGGCGCGGAAGCCCTCGTACTCGGCCCGCATCAGGTCGGCGAACGAGTCGTGGCGCACGGGTCCGCAGCCGCTCCAGGCGGAGTACCGGTACGCCGCCCACTCGCCGTCGGCGCCGATGTCACCGGGGTCGAGGAGCAGCCAGGTCTGGTCCCCCCAGAGGGAGATCTGGACGGCCCGGTTCCACCTCGCGCTCCCGTACTCCTCGTCCCCGTCCCCGTCCCCTTCTTCGTTTTCTGCCTCGTCTTCGTCCTCCTCTTCGTCCTCCTCCTCGTCCTCCTCCTCGTCCAGGTCCTCCTGTTCCCACAGGGTGAGGTCCTGGTGGACGGAGGGCGTCATCTCCCGCAGCAGGCCCACCTCTGCCGCCGACGCGAGCAGTTCCACGAACTCCCCGGCCCACCGCCACCCGTCGGTGACCTCCAGGAACGAGCGGTAGGAGGGGGGCAGCGGGGCCCCGAGCCGGGCCTCGAGCGCGGCGATCCGCTCCGGCGGGGCCGGATCGAAGCCCAGCCGGCCGAGCGGCGGCTCCGAGGGGTCCTCGGCCTGCCGGGCGGCGTCGCGCTCGGCGCTCCAGGTGCGCAGGAAGGGTTTCCAGTCGTGGATCTTCATGCTCCCGATGCTGCCCCACGCCACTGACAACGCCCCGCGCAGGGGCCCGGGTCCGTCCCGCCGCCCGTTCACAGGGTGAAGGGGCCCCGCCCCAGCTGCTCGCGCACCGGTACCACCTCCGGCTGGACCAGGGACCGCCGTTGCCAGTTCGCCCCGTCGACCACCAGGGTGTGGCCGGTGATGAAGGCGGCGTAGGGGGAGGCCAGGAAGGTGGCCGCCCAGCCGAGTTCGCGCGGCGCCCCCACCCTGAGCGCGGGCTGCAGGCCGTCCCGGCCCTGCGGCGCGGCCCGTTCCAGCCCGCCCCGGATGTCCCGGGTCATGTCGGTGTGCGGGAACAGCCCCGGCACGAGGCCGTTGATCCGGATCCCGTACGGGCCCCACTCCACGGCAAGGGTCTCGACCAGGTTCTTCACCCCGGCCTTCGCCGCGGCGCTGTGTGCGAAGCCGGGGCCACCGGTCCACGCGTACGAGGCGCCGATGCTGACGATCGCGCCGGGGGCGCCCGCGGCGAGGTGGCGCCGGCCGAACTCGCGGGTCATGAACCAGGTGCCGGTGAGGGTGGTGTCCACCACCGCCCGCCAGGCGTTGGGGGAGAGGTCCTCGGCGGGGCAGGGGAAGTTGGCCGCGGCGTTGTTGACCAGGACGTCCGGCGGCCCGAGCGCCGCCTCGGCCGCGTCGAAGACCTCCGCGACCCTTTCGGGGTCGCGGATGTCGCAGACGGCGGCCGCCGTCCGGCCCGCACCGGGTACCGCCGCAAGCTCCTCCCGGGCCGCCGCCAGCTGCTCGGCGCGGCGGCCGGCGATCACCACATCGGCGCCGAGCCGTGCGAACTCGGCGGCGATGGCCTTGCCCAGCCCGGTGCCGCCGCCCGTCACGAGGACCACCCGCCCCCCGTACGTACCGGGGGGCAGGGCGCTCGCGCCGAGCGGCGGGGGCGCGGGCAGCCCGCGCCTGGTCTCGTCCGTCATGGGGCATCGATAGCGCGTGGGCCCTCGGATGACCAGGCCCGCGCGGCCGCCGGCTACTCGGGCAGGTACGCCTGCTGCGCGGCGCAGGTCCAGATCACCGGCTTCAGCGTGCCGGCGGCGTTGACGGCCGCGCCGCCGACCCGGCCGTCGTCGGCGGCCGACGCGGCGGCGCCGGCCTGGTTCGCGGCGAGCCGGGGCAGCGCCAGCACGGGACCCGTGCCCGGCCACAGCTGCGCCTGGTCGGGGAGGGTCTGCTCGTCCGGGTGGAACCTGGCGGTGCCCACGCTCACGCCGGTCGTCGGGCTGATCGCCTCGAAGGTGCCGTAGGGGTGGGTCTTCAGCGTGCCGGGGAAGGAGGCGGGCCCGGTGTGGGGCGGCGTCCAGACCGCCGGCGTGTACCGGTACGCCATGCCGCTCCAGTCGTAGCCGACGATGCGGCCGCTCTCGTCGAGGTCCTGTACGTAGCTGTCGTGTCCGGTGGGGGCCAGGGCCTCGGCGGGTCCGCCGTCGGCGGGCCAGAGCACCGGGAAGGTCCCCTCGCGGTGCTCGCCGGTCTCCGGGACCTCGTAGTCCTCGCGGGCCATGCCGAGGACGTCGCCCTGGGTGTTGATGCCGGTGACCAGGTCGATCCTGGTGCCGGGGGCGGCGCCCGCGGGCACGGGCAGGTCGCGGACCTTCCGACCGTCCTTCCACACCACGCCCGCACCGCTCCGGTTGCGCGAGACGACGTACCCGGCGTCGTTGACGTCGGCGTCGTCGGACTGGAAGTCGCTCCCGGGCAGCCGGGTGACCGCGGCGTCGCCGGCCCGGAAGGTGAAGAGGTAGCCCTCGGCGCCGTAGACGGCGCCCACCATCAGCCCGCCCTGGTTCACGGCGAGCACCGCACCCGAGAGGGCGGCGTCGGGCATAGGGACCTTGTGGAGCCGGGTGCCGGTCCAGTAGACCGGCTTGCCGCCGGAGCGGCCGACGGAGAGGTTGCCGGCGCCGAGGCCGAGGACCATCTCGGTCTGCCGGTTGCCCACCTGGTAGCCGCCGGACCCGATCGAGCCGAGGACCTGGATCCGGGGCGTGCAGGCGGGAGCCGCGGCGGCGGGTCCGGCGGCGGTGACGAGTCCCGCCAGGACGAGGGCGGCGGTCGCCGCCGCGGCGGTGCGGCGGGTGCCTGTGCTGGTGCGTGTGCCGGCCATCGTTGTCTTCCCCCGGTGTGCCGATGCGTCATATGCCCCTTGAATGGGGCCTGTTGATGCTATCTCCCGGGACTCCCGTTCACTCGTGGTTCGTGCGTTCGATGAGCGGAACGGTCTTCCGGTCCCGGCGGGGGCGGGCCCACCCGCCCGGTCCGCCCCGCCCGCCGAGGGTTCCCAAGGTGTCAAGCGACCGCTTAGTATGCCGCCGAGCGTGGTTCCTCGACGGCGGCTGGAGGCCCCGGATGCAGGCATGGCGAGTACACACGACCGGCGAACCCCGCGAGGCCATGCGCCTCGAGGAGGTCCCCGACCCGGTACCCGGCGAGGGCGAGGTCAGACTCAGGGTGCTCGCCGCCAACGTCAACTTCCCCGACGCCCTCCTCGCCCGGGGCCAGTACCAGATCCGGCCCCCGCTGCCCTTCACCCCCGGCGTCGAGGTGTGCGGCGAGACCGAGGACGGCCGGCGGGTCCTCGCCAACCCGAGCCTGCCCCACGGCGGGTTCGCCGAATACGTCACCGCCCCCGCGCGCGCCCTGCTCCCCGCCCCCGGCTCCCTCGACGACGCCGAGGCCGCCGCCCTGCACATCGGCTACCAGACCGGCTGGTTCGGCCTGCACCGCAGGGCCCGCATCCGGAGCGGCGAGACCCTCCTCGTGCACGCCGCCGCCGGCGGGGTCGGCAGCGCCGCCGTCCAGCTCGGCAAGGCCGCCGGGGCCACCGTCATCGGGGTCGTCGGCGGCAAGGCCAAGGCCCGCACCGCCGAGGAGCTCGGCTGCGACCTGGTCCTCGACCGCACGGGCGAGGAAGCCGCCGGGATCGCGGCCCGGGTCAAGGAGTTCACCGGCGGACGCGGCGCGGACGTCGTCTACGACCCCGTCGGCGGCGACGCCTACGCCGCCTCCGCCAAGTGCGTGGCCTTCGAGGGCCGCATCGTGGTCGTCGGCTTCGCCGGCGGCAGCGTCCCCGCCCCCGCCCTCAACCACGCCCTGGTGAAGAACTACGCCATCCTCGGCCTGCACTGGGGGCTGTACGCGGCCAAGGACCCCGCCGCCGTCCTCGCCTGCCACACCGAACTCACCCGCCTCGCCGACCAGGGCGCGATCAAACCCCTGGTCAGCGAACGGATCCCGCTCGCCGGGGCCGCCGACGCCGTGCAGCGCGTCGCCGACGGCACCACCACCGGCCGGCTGGTCGTCGTACCGTCCCTCCCGGACGGCGGCGCCCGATGACCCTCGACGCCGCGGACCTGCTCGCCCGCACCCGGGACCTGCTCGCCGCCCACCCGCCCGGCGCCACCGCCCCCGCCGACTTCCTG
The DNA here is from genome assembly GCF_002028425.1 of Streptomyces katrae. Taxonomy (GTDB): domain Bacteria; phylum Actinomycetota; class Actinomycetes; order Streptomycetales; family Streptomycetaceae; genus Streptomyces; species Streptomyces katrae_A. The sequence continues at coordinate 6,923,987 of NZ_CP020042.1, forward strand.
CGCGCCCGCTTCGACGCCGGACTCGCCTGGGTCCACTACCCCCAGGGCCTCGGCGGGCTCGGCGCGCCCCGCACCCTCCAGGCCGTCGTCGACGGCGAACTGGAGGCCGCCGGAGCCCCCGACAACGACCCGCGCCGGATCGGCATCGGCCTGGGCATGGCCGCGCCCACGATCCTCGCCTACGGCACCGAGGAGCAGAAGCACCGCTTCCTGCGCCCCCTGTGGCTGGGGGAGGAGGTCTGGTGCCAGCTCTTCAGCGAACCCGGGGCGGGCTCCGACCTCGCCGCCCTCGGCACCCGCGCCGTCCTCGACGAGGAGGCGGGGGAATGGGTGGTCGACGGCCAGAAGGTATGGACCTCCAGCGCCCACACCGCCCGCTGGGCCATCCTGATCGCCCGCACCGACCCCACCGTCCCCAAACACCGGGGCATCACCTACTTCCTGTGCGACATGCACGCCCCCGGCGTCGAGGTCCGCCCGCTGCGCCAGATCACCGGGGAGGCCGAGTTCAACGAGGTCTTCCTCACCGGCGTCCGCATCCCCGACGCCCACCGCCTCGGCGCCGTCGGCGAGGGCTGGGCCGTCGCCCGCACCACCCTGATGAACGAACGCGTCTCCATCGGCGGCATGCGCCTCCCGCGCGAGGGCGGCATGATCGCCCCCGTCGCCGCGGCCTGGCGCGAACGCCCAGGCCTGCGCACCCACGCCCTCCACCAGCGGCTGCTCGGACTGTGGGTGGAGGCCGAGGTGGCCCGCCTCACCGGCGAACGGCTGCGCCAGCAGCTCGCCGCCGGCCAGCCGGGCCCGGAGGGCAGCGGGATGAAGCTCACCTTCGCCCGCCTCAACCAGGAGATCAGCGGCCTGGAGGTGGAACTCCTCGGGGAGGAGGGCCTGGTGTACGAGGACTGGACGATGCGCCGCCCCGAGACCGTCGACTTCACCGGCCGCGACGCCGGATACCGCTACCTGCGCGCCAAGGGCAACAGCATCGAGGGCGGCACCAGCGAGATCCTTCTCAACATCGTCGCCGAACGCGTCCTCGGACTGCCCGCCGAACCGCGCGACGACAAGGACACCCCCTGGAAGGACCTCGCCCGATGACCGCACTCCCGCCGCGGCCGGGCCACCCGGCCCCCCGCGCACCCATCGACCTGCTCTACTCCGGCACCGAGGACGAACTCCGCGCGGCCGTACGCTCCCTGCTCGCCGACTGCTGCGAGCCCGCCGCGGTCCTGGCCCGCGCGGAGACCGGCCGCCCCCACGACCCGCAGCTGTGGCACACCCTGGCCGCCGGGATCGGCGCCGCCGGACTGCTCGTCCCCGAGAAGCTGGGCGGGGCGGGCGCCGGACACCGTGAGGCCGCCGTGGTCCTGGAGGAGCTGGGCCGGGCCGTGGCGCCCGTCCCGTACCTGACCGGCTCCGTCCTCGCCACGGAGATCCTGCTCGCCTGTGCCTGCGACGGCCCCGAAGCGGCGGACCTGGTACGGGAGCTCGCGGTCGGGCGCCTCGTCTGCGTCCCCGCCCTGCCCCTGACCCTGGCCCCCGGCGCACCCCTGCCGGCGCCGCTGCACGATGCCGGGGGCGGGGTGCTCAGCGGCACCGTCACCTCGGTCGCCGACGCCGTGGCCGCCGACGTCCTGCTGGTCCTCGCCGACACCGGGCTGCACGCGGTCCCCGCCGACCGCGCGGTCCTGCACCCGGTGGTCCCGCTCGACCTGACCCGCCCGCTGGCCACCGTCACCCTGGAGGCCGCCGCCGGAACCCGCCTCGCCGACCCCGCCACCGCGCGGGCGGCCGTCGCCGGGGCCCTGCTGTCCGGGGCGGGTCTGCTCGCCTCGGAGCAGCTCGGGCTCGCCGAGTGGTGCCTCACCGAGACCGTCGCGTACCTGCGCGGCCGCCACCAGTTCAACCGCCCCGTCGGCTCCTTCCAGGCCCTCAAGCACCGCCTGGCCCAGCTGTGGCTGGACGTGGCCTCCGCCCGCGCGGCCGCCCGCGCCGCCGCCGACGCCCTCGCCACGGCCGCCCCCGACGCCCCGCTCACGGTGGCCGTCGCCCAGGCCCACTGCTCCGGGGTCGCGGTCCGCGCGGCCGAGGAGTGCGTGCAGTTGCACGGGGGCATCGGCATGACCTGGGAACACCCCGCCCACCTCTACCTCAAACGGGCCAAGGCCGACTCCCTGGCCCTTGGCACCGCAGGCCACCACCGGGGCCTGGTGGCCGACTTCGCCGAGCTCCCGGCTCCGTAGCCGAAGGGGTCGTCCAGCCCGCGCGGCGTTTGAGCGCAACGGGGGCCGGGGCGGAGCCCCGGAGAACGGGTGAAGGGCGGGTCGGGGACCATGCCCCGCGCAGCGGAACCGTCCGCACAGGTGACCTCCCCCCGCCACTTCGCGTTAGACCCTCGTACGCGGACCACCGAGCGAGGGAGACCCATGCACGCCAGCGCCAGCGCCACCCGCACCCGCCGCGCCTTCCTCCGTTCGGTGTTCGGCGCGGCCGCGCTCGCCGGCACCGCCGCCGCGCTGGCCCCCGTGCTGCGCGCCCGCCGCCCCCGGCAGACGCTCGGCCCCGCCCCGCTCACCGAGGAGACCTACCGGGGCCGGCACATCAGCGTCGACCCGGCCTCGGCGGCGGTCCGCATCGACGGCCGTCCCCTGCACGTGATGCGCCGGGCCGACGGCAGCTACCTCAGCGCGGTCAACCACTTCCAGTCCTACGACACCCCCCTGGAAGCGGCCCGCGCCGCCGTCGACGAACTCGGCACCACCCAGCTGGCCTTGGCCGCCCCGCACCACGGCTGACCGGCCGGGAACCAGGAGAACCCCCGCGGTGTACACCCGGCAGAACCAGAAGCACCTCACCAGCGCGCAGAAGAAGCGGTTCACGTCCGCGCTGCTGGAACTCAAGCGCAACGGCACCTACGACGAGTTCGTGCGCACCCACGGCACCTACTTCGTGCCCGACCGGGACACCAAGCGGCGGGTGGGGCACATGTCCCCGTCGTTCTTCCCCTGGCACCGCAGCTACCTGCTGGAGTTCGAGAAGCGGCTGAGGGCCGTGGATCCCCAGGTCTCCATCCCGTACTGGGACTGGACCGCCGACTCCAGCCCCGTTTCCTCCCTGTGGGCCGAGGACTTCCTCGGCGGCACGGGCCGGGAGGGCGACCTCCAGGTGATGACCGGCCCCTTCGCCCACCGGCACGGGAACTGGACGATCACCGAGGGGGTCAGCGAGGCCCCGTTCCTCACCCGCAACCTCGGCCGGCCGGGCAATCCCGTCTCCCTGCCGACGGCCGCCGAACTCCAGTGGGCGATCGACGACCCGGTCTACGACTCCTCGCCCTGGAACTCCACCACCGAAGGCGGGAGCTTCCGCAACAAGCTGGAGGGCTGGGCCGCCCCGAAGAGCGAGCGCTGGCGCAACCACAACAAGGTCCACCAGTGGATCGGCGGCCACATGACGGGCGCGACCTCCCCGAACGACCCCGCGTTCTGGCTGCACCACGCCTTCATCGACCTGATCTGGGACCGCTGGCAGCAGCGCCACCCCGGCTCCGGCTACCTGCCGGCCGCCCCCCTGGAGCTCGGCGACCTCCAGCGCGGCCGGGTGATCTCCCTGGACGAGCCGATGCCCCCGTGGGACGTCACCCCGCGCGAGATGCTGGGCCACGGGGGCGTCTACCGCTACGAGTGACCGCGGCCCCTCGGGCTTCAGAGGTCTTCCCAGGCGTGAGGGGTCTTCGTCCGGAGAAAGGCCGCACGCGAAAAGGCCCCCGCCACAGGGCGGGGGCCTCTCAGCCGGTCAGGCGGGGGAGGCGATCACTCGCCGTAGCTGCCGCCCTCGGTGTGGTGGTGGCTGCCGCCGCCCGAGGCGTTGACGCAGGTGTTGCCGAAGGCCGGGTTCAGCAGGGCGATCACGTTGACGGTGTTGCCGCACACGTTGACCGGGATGTGAACCGGAACCTGAACGACGTTGCCCGACAGGACACCCGGGGAGCCGACCGCCGCACCCTGCGCTCCGGCATCGGCGACGGCCAGACCGGCGCCGGCGGCCACGGTGCTACCGGCGACGGCGGTGATGGCGAATGCCTTCGCGATACGCGACATCAAGATCTCCTCGTGAGATGTGGGCGCCGCATCCTCTGCGGCATTTGACATGGCATACAACGCGGCGAGGGCCGAGTGGTCACGGTCGAGGGGGCTACTCGGGGAGAGAAAAACGGACAGAGGCGAAGGAGGGCTGGACCGGACTGACCGCATCCGGCCGCATAACCGCCACCACCGGGCCCTTGCAGTGCGGTTCGCGGTACAGGGACGCGGTGAGCGGCGTCCGGTTCGTGACCGCGCGGCCACCGCCGCCCGCCGCCTCCACGCAGCCCTTCGGGGAGGTCACGCCGTGGACGCGGTCGTCCTGGCCGACGTACTGGAAGCCGGGTCCGGCGGCCTGCGCCGGGCCGGCCGCCGCCGACAGCAGGGCGCCCAGGGCCAAGGCGGCCGCGGCAGGGGGGATGAGGTTCGCTCGCATGCCGGTCCAACCCGGCGCGCCCGGGAGCCGGTCACTCCTTGTCACCCTCCGGACGGTTGTGCGACCGTGCTCGCAACGCCCGGAAGCGGAACCGGGCCTTAGCGAAGCCCGGGCGGAGACCGGGGCCGACCGAGGAGAGCGCGGATGAGCACAGCGGGCGGCGTCCACCGGCCCCGGGCCGGCACCGGGCACGGCGTCGTGGAGGGCCGCTGGGAGGCCGGCGGCACCGCCGTCTTCCGGGGTGTCCCCTACGCCGCCCCGCCCACCGGCCCCCTCCGCTTCGCCGCCCCGCGGCCCCCGGACGCCTGGGACGGCGTGCGCGACGCGGGGGCGTTCGGGCCGACGGCGCCCAAGGTGCCCTACCCGCCGGCCTTCGCCGCCCTGCTGTCCGACCCGGAGATCCCCGGCGAGGACTGCCTCACCCTCAACGTCTGGACCCCGGACCCGGCACCCGGGGCCCGCCTGCCGGTGATGGTCTGGATCCACGGGGGCGCGCACACCCGGGGATCGGCCGCCGTCCCCGTCTACGACGGCTCCGCCTTCGCCCGCGACGGGGTCGTGCTGGTCTCGTTCAACTTCCGGCTCGGGGTGCTCGGCTACGGGCTCTTCCCCGACGCCCCCGCCAACCGGGGCCTCCTCGACCAGATCGCCGCCCTGGAATGGGTCCGGGACAACATCGCCGCCTTCGGCGGGGACCCCGGCCGCGTCACCGTCTTCGGGGAGTCCGCCGGCGCCATCAGCATCGGCGCCCTGCTCGCAGCCCCCCGCGCCGCGGGCCTCTTCGCCCGGGCGGTCCTGCAGAGCGGGGCCCCCGAGGTGCTTCCGCGCGACCAGGTCCGCACCATGGTGCGGCGGATGGCCGCGCGGCTGCGGGTACCCGCCACCGCCCGGGCCTTCGAGGGGGTGGGGCTGCCCGCGCTGCTCTCCGCCCAGGCGGCGGCGCTGCGCCGCTCCTCCCCGGTGCTGGGCGGCCCCGCCTTCGGGCTGGTCGCCGACCCGGACACGCTCCCGGCCGACCCGCTGGAGGCCGCCGCGGCCTCCGCCGTACCGCTGCTGATGGGCTGGACCGCCCAGGAGCACCGGCTGTGGCTCGCCCCGACCGGCGGGGGGCGGCTGCTGGACCGGCTCGGCCCGCTGGCCGTGGCGTACGGCAGGCTGCGCGGCGGCAAGGACCGGGCCGCCGTACGGGCGCTGCGCGCCGCGCTGCCGGACGCCTCTCCGGCCGACCTCGCCGGACACCTGGTCACCGACCGGCTGCTGCGCGACCCCCTGCGCCGGATCGCCGGGGCCCGGCGGCCGGCCCCCAGCCACCTCTACGAGTTCCGCTGGCCCAGCGGCGTACCCGGTCTCGGGGCCTGCCACGCGCTGGAGCTGGGCTTCGTCTTCGACACCCTCGGCCTGCCGGAGTCCTCCTGGCTGGCCGGGCCGGACGCGCCCCAGGCCCTCGCGGACGAGATGCACGGGGCCTGGGTCCGCTTCGCCACCACCGGGGACCCCGGCTGGGCCCCGTGGAACGGCAACGGCCCGCCGAAGGTGTTCGACGGGCCGGAGCCGGAGGCAGTGCGTGCGGAGGCTGTTACTCCACTGGTCCTTCCATGACCTTGCTGATGAACTCGATCGGTCCCTCACCCATATTGGGCACGTAGGTCGCGGCGTTGTGCTTGCCGCCCGGGATGACTCTCAGGCTGGTGTGGATGGGCCCCTTGTTGCCGTACGTGGCGATGTATTTCTGCACGTTCGGCAGGGTGTCCTTGTTGCTCTCGCTGTCACCGACCTGGAAGGCCAGGTAGACGTCCGGCGCGCCCTTCTTCTCGATGAGCGCCTTCGAGAGCAGGTTGGGGTTGTTCTCGTTCTTCTCCTTGTCGTGGCCCTTCCACAGTGGGGAGTCCGGGACGATGTCCGGGCCGGAGGCGATCGCGGCCTTGAACTTGTCCGGGTACTTCAGCACGGCCTTCAGGCTCGCGAAGCCGCCGGTGGAGGAGCCCATGAAGGCCCAGCCGTCACGCGACTTGACCGTGCGGAAGTTCTCCTTCATCAGGCCCGGGACGTCCTCGGTCAGCCAGGTGTCCATCTTCGGCTGGCCGGGGATGTCGCTGCCGTCCCAGTAGGTACCCGATTGCGGGTCCTTGGGGTCCTGGTCGTGGTTCTCGGGGTTGAGTACGGGCATGGCCAGGAGGAAGGGCTTGCTCTTGCCCTCGCTGTACCACTTGCTGATGCTGGCCTGGAGCTTGAGGTCGGTGCCCATCCAGTAGTTGATCGGGTAGCCGGCGCCGCCCGGCAGGGCGATCAAGACCGGGAAGCCGCTCTTGGCGAACTTGGGGTCGTTGTACTCCTTCGGAGCCCAGACCCACACCTTCCCCTTGAACCCGGACTTCTTGCCGTCCAGCTCCGTGACCGCCACGTGGGTGCCGTCCGGCAGGGTCGAGGCGTTCTTGAACTGCGCCGTCGGGTTCGTCGGCATGAGCGCCTTGGAGTTCGGCGCCTGCTTGCCCGCCGTCTGGCCGCCGCCGGGCTTGCCGAAGGACACGGCCTCGCCCTTGTCGGTGAACGGCGGTATGTCGAAGTACGCCATCACGCCGGCGCCGATGCCGGCGAGGGCCAGCACGCTGACGCCCGCGATGATCCACTTCTTCGCCCTGGACTTGCGGCGCGGCGGCTCCTCCCCGTAGGGAGGCTCGTACTGGTCGTACTGCTGCTGCTCGTAGCGCTGCTGCTCGTACTGCTGCTGCTCGAAACGGGGCTGGACCTGCGTCGGCGCGTCGTACCCGTACTGGTCCTGCCCGTACTGGTCCTGCCCGTACGGCGGGCGCCCGCCCTGCTGCGGCCGGCCCTGCTGGGGGCCGCCGTAGCCGGGGCCGCCGCCGTAGGGCTGTCCGCCCTGCGGGGGCCGGCCGTAGGGCGGCTGCTGCCGGCCGCCCTGGGGGGTGGGCTGCGGCCGCCCCTGCTGCTGGCCGTAGGGCGGGCGCGGCGGCGGGTTCTGACCTTCCGGCCTGTACGGCGGCTGGTACTGGCCGTCGGGTGAGTACGACATGTGCGGTGGCTCTCCGGCTGTTGCTGGCCCCGTCGTGGGGAGGACTGCTTCCGTTCGAATGATGAACGATAGTGCCTCGGGGTTCCCTATTTTTCCTTTTCTTGACGGTCCGAGGGGCGGGGTGTTGCCCATCGTCTGGAGGGCGCACGGAGTTCCCCTGCTGTTACCCGCACGTCCCTGGCCCATGCACATGGCCCTGGGTATGGTGCGTCCGCGCCGCCACCCCCAAGACTTCCCCCATGTGCCCGGAGGTACATCCCGTGTTTGGCATGACCATTTCACGGCCTCGCCGCAGGACCGCCCTCGCCACCGCCTTCGGCATCACCGCCGCCGGCGCCGCCCTCTGGGCCGGCGTCGGGGCAGCCCAGCCCGCGCACGCCGCGGGCCTGCCCGCCCCCGACCACACCGTCGTCGTGGTCTTCGAGAACCACGCCTACAACCAGGTCATCGGCAGCTCCAGCGCCCCCTACATCAACTCCCTCAAGGCCGGGGGCGCCAACCTCACCCAGTCCTTCGGCATCACCCACCCCAGCCAGCCCAACTACATGCAGCTCTTCTCGGGCTCCAACCAGGGCGTCACGGACGACAGCTGTTACACCCCCGGCTTCAGCTCCGCGCCCAACCTGGCCTCCGAGCTGATAGCCGCCGGCAAGAGCTGGGGCAGCTACAACGAGACCCTGCCCAGCCAGGGCTCCACCACCTGCTCCAGCGGCAAGTACGCCCGCAAGCACAACCCCTGGTTCGCCTTCTCCAACGTGCCCACCAGCACCGCGAAGACGATGACCCAGTTCCCGACGGACTTCACCACCCTGCCCAAGGTGTCCTTCGTCGTCCCGAACCTCTGCAGCGACATGCACGACTGCTCCGTCGGCACCGGCGACACCTGGCTCAAGAACAACCTCAAGGCCTACGCGGACTGGGCCACGACCCACAACAGCCTCCTCGTCGTCACCTTCGACGAGGACAACCGGCTCGCCGGCAACCAGATCCCGACCGTGCTCTACGGCCAGCCCGTGACCCCGGGATCCACCTCGGCCACCACCTACAACCACTACGACATGCTGCGGACCCTGGAGGGCCTGGCCGGGCTGACCACCCACGCCGGGAACGCCGCCACCGCCAAGGACATCACGGGGATCTGGGCTTCCTGACCATGTACGTCGCGGACAGTCGCGGTACCCCCGCGCCCGCCGTGGCCCCCGAGACGCAGGCCGTCGCCCCGGGCACCAGCCCGGGGCGGCGCGCCGCCCTCGCCCCCACGGTCCTCGCCCTGGGCACGGTCAGCCTGATCACCGACGTCTCCTCGGAGATGGTCACGGCCGTGCTCCCGCTCTACCTCGTCGCCGGACTCGGGCTCACCCCGCTCGGCTTCGGCCTCCTCGACGGGGTCTACAACGGCGTCAGCGCCCTGGTCCGCCTCACCGGCGGCCACCTCGGCGACCGGCTCGGCCGGCACAAGGCGCTCGCCGGCATCGGCTACGGCCTCTCCGCCCTGTGCAAGCCGCTGCTGCTGCTCGCCCACACCCTGCCCGCCATCGGCGCCGTCCTCGCCCTGGACCGCACCGGCAAGGGGCTGCGCACCGCCCCGCGCGACGCGCTCATCTCCCTGGCCGCAGCCCCCGAGGACCGCGGCCGGGCCTTCGGCGTGCACCGGGCCATGGACACCGCCGGCGCGCTCGTCGGGCCGCTCCTGGCCTTCCTCATCCTGCGCGGTGCCGCCGACGGCTACGACGCCGTCTTCACCGTCAGCGCCTGCGTGGCCGCGCTCGGCGTCCTGGTGCTCATGCTCTTCGTCCCCGGCCGGCGCACCGAGCCCGCCCCGGACGCCGCCCCGGTCTCCCTGCGGGCCTCCCTCGGGCTGCTGCGCCGCCGGGACCTGCGCCGCACCGCCCTGTGCGCACTGCTCCTGGGGCTGTGCACCGTCAGCGACGCCTTCGTCTTCCTGCTGCTCCAGAAGGCCACCGGGATCGCCGACCGCTGGTTCGCGCTGCTGCCGCTCGGCACCGCCGCAGCCTTCTTCCTGCTCGCGATGCCGCTGGGCCGCCTCGCCGACCGCGCCGGCCGCCGCCGGGTCTTCCTCGGCGGGCACCTCGCGCTGCTGCTCGCGTACGCGCTGCTCCTGACCGGAGCGCAGCACCCGGCCCTGCCCTACGCGGTCCTCCTGCTGCACGGCGCCTTCTACGCCGCCACCGACGGCGTGCTGATGGCCGAGGCCGCCGGAGCCGTCCCCGAGGAACACCGGGGCGGCGGGCTCGCCCTCGTCCAGACCGGCCAGGCCCTCGCCCGGTTCGCCGCCTCCCTCGGCTTCGGCGCCGCCTGGACCGTCTGGGGGGCCCGGCCCGCGCTCGCCGTGGCCGCCGTCCTGCTCGCCGTCGCCGTCGCCGGCTGCGCCCGGCTGAGGCCCGACGGGACCTGACCCCGGCCGCCGCCCGCACCACCGCATCCCCACACGAGAAAGACCGAAGGCCCCCCATGACCCTCCAGCGCCGGATCCTGATCCTGGTCACCGCCGTCGTCCTGCTCGCCGCCGTCGGCGTGATCGCCGTGGTCCGCGCCGGGTCGCGGGCCGACGAGAAGGACCAGGCCCGGCCCGGCGGCCCGCAGGTCACCCAGGGCACGGTCTCCCTCGCTCCCGGCGACGGTGGCCGGCGGATGGTCTTCCGGAACATGGCCTGGGGCCCGCACCGCGACGAGCTGGCCTCCGTCCCGGCCGGGGCCCCCGACGGCCCGCGCACCGCCTCCGGGGTGAAGTGCCTGCGCTTCCACGCGGCCGCCGGAACCGGGATCTGCCTGCGCTCCGACAAGGGCGGGGTCCAGGAGAGCTACCGGGCGGTCGTCCTCGACGCCGGCCTGCGCGAGGTCACCTCCCGCCCCCTCGCCGGGATCCCCACCCGGGCCCGTGTCTCGCCGGGCGGGCACCTGGTGGCCTGGACGGTCTTCGTCGGCGGGGACTCCTACGCCGGGACGAACTTCTCCACCCGGACCTCCCTGCTCGACCTGCGCACCGGGAAGTACGACGCCTCCCTGGAGGACTTCACCGTCCTCATGGACGGCAAGGCCTACCGCAACGCCGACGTCAACTTCTGGGGGGTCACCTTCGCCGCCGACGAGAAGACCTTCTACGCGACCCTCGCCACCGGCGGCCGCACCCACCTGGTCCGCGGCGACCTGGGCGAGCGCACGGTGACCGTCCTGCGCGAGAACCTGGAGTGCCCCTCGCTCTCCCCGGACGGGACCCGGCTGGTCTTCAAGAAGCGGGTGCCCGGCCTGCCCGAGGACGCCCCCTGGCGGCTCTACGTCCTGGACCTGGCCTCCATGAAGGAGACCCCGCTCGCCGAGGAGCGCAGCGTGGACGACCAGGTGGTGTGGACCGACGACAGGACCGTCGTCTACTCCCTGCCCGGCGACTTCGGCGCGGACCTGTACTCCGTGCCGGCCGACGGCAGCGGCGCCCCGGCCCGGGTGACGGCCTCGGCCCTCGCCCCGGCCTTCCTCGGCTGAGCGGCCGGGGCAGGGGCGGGAACGAGGGCCGGGGAGTCCCGCGGCGCAGGGCGCCGCGGGAGGGCGGATCCGGGCGGGCGTGAGCCCGCAGGACCGTTACGCCGGAATCAGCGTCCTGCGCCTGCGCCGGCGCGGCGCGGCCGCCGGCAGGCGCAGCTCGATGATCGAGCGGACCGTGGGCCATTCCTCGTCGAGGATCGAATAGAAGGCCGTGCTGCGCACCGCCCCGTCCAGCCCCCGCGAATGGGCCCGGCGGACCCCCTCGCAGGTGAAACCGAGACGTTCCATGGCGGCCCGCGAGCGCCCGTTGCGGGCGTCCGCCCGCAGCGAGATGCGGCGCACGCCCCAGGTCTCGAAGGCGTGGCGCAGCATGAGCAGCTTGGCCTCGGTGTTGATGCCGGTCCCCTGCGCGGCCGGGGAGAGCCAGGTGTTCCCGATCTCGGCCGCGTCCGGGATCGCCGTCGCCGGATCCCCGAAGGGCACCCCGGGCACGGCGGGCCAGACGAGGGGCCCCTGCCAGTAGTCGAGTTCCAGGAACCGGGTCGACCCGACCACCCGCCCGTCAGAGGCTCTGACCACGGCGAACGCAAGGGATCGACCCGCTGCCTGATCGGCGAGGGCACGGTCGATGTACTCGTGGGACGCCTGCAACCCGTGCGGCACGGGAGTGAAGGCGTAAGTCGTACGATCCTCGGCCCCGGCCTCGGCCAGTGCCTCGGTGTGGTGGGGGGCGAGGGGCTCGAGCCGCACGGAGCGGCCGGCGAGGAGTACGGGTACGGGCACGGAGCCTTCGGTCCTTCTGGGCGGTGGGGTGGTTGCACAGTCTGCGTCACTGACGTCACCCCCCGCGCAAAACGCGGGTGAAAGGCAACGGGCTGTCAGGTGAACGCGGGTGGCTCAATGTAGCCCCTTAGGGTCCTCTCATGAACCCCCTATTTGGCAATGGCGCAAAGTGTGTTTTCGATGACTTTGGTCCGACGGCCGCAGCGCCCGTGATCCTGGTCCACGGACACCCGTTCAACCGCTCGATGTGGGCCCCGCAGACGGCGGCGCTGACCGCGGCCGGGTACCGCGTCATCGCCCCTGACCTGCGAGGATACGGGGAGAATCCGGCGACGGAGGAGAAGACCCCGCTCTCCGTCTTCGCCGACGACCTGGCGGCGCTCCTCCGGGACCTGGGTATCGAACAGGCGGTCGTCGGAGGAGTGTCCATGGGCGGGCAGATCGCGATGGAGCTCAGGTTGCGCCACCCGGGTCTGGTGAGGGCCCTGGTCCTCTCCGACACCTCCCCGGTTCCGGAGACGGAGGAAGGGGCGGAGCTCCGCCGGAGGACCGCCGAGCGGCTTCTTGCGGAGGGGATGGATCCGTATGCCGAAGAAGTCATTGACAAGATGCTGGCGCCCTACAACGTCACCGGCCAGCCGGAGGCGGCCGCCCGGGTCAGCGCCATGATGCGGGCCACCGACCCGCGGGGCGCCGCCGCCGCGCTGCGCGGCCGGGCCGAGCGGCCCGACTACCAGCCCGTGCTCGCCGCCCTGCCCCCGGAGGTGCCCTGCCTGGTGCTGGTGGGCGCCGACGACGTCTACACCCCGGTCGCGGAGGCCGAGGCCCTGTGCGCCCTCGTCCCGCACGCCCGGCTCGCCGTGATCGAGCGGGCCGGGCACCTGCCGGGCGTGGAGCAGCCGGAGGCCTTCAACCGGGCCCTGCTGGAGTTCCTGGGCGGCCTCTGAAGCGCTCCGCACCGGGCCGCCCGGGGCCCTGGTGTCCTGCCGGGGGCCGCCCGGGGCTTCGGGGGCGGCCCGGTGCGGCCCGGGCCGGCGGACCCCGATTGGCCCATCTGGCAGACCGCCGACCGGCCCACTCCGGCGGGCCGCTGCGGTGATCCAATGGACCGGTGACGATACGGTTCCTGCCCGCGCCCGGTGCGCCCCGCCGCCTGGCCGCCGCCCAGTTGAGCAACTCCGTCGGCGACGGCGCCTACTACGTGTGCTCCGCCCTCTACTTCACGCGCGTGGTGGGCCTCTCGCCCGCCCAGATCGGCCTCGGCCTGACCGTCGCCTGGGCGGTCGGCTCGGTCGCCGGGGTGCCGCTCGGCGCCCTCGCGGACCGGCGGGGGCCGCGCGGCACCTCGGTGCTGCTGGCGCTGGCCACCGCCGCCTCGGTGGCCTCCTTCCTGTTCATCCGCTCCTTCCCGGCCTTCCTGTGCGCCGTGGTCCTCTACGCCGTCTCCCAGTGCGGGCTCGCCGCCGCCCGCCAGGCCCTCCTCGCCGGCCTGGTGGCCCCGCAGGAGCGCACCGGCGTGCTCGCCCACCTCCAGTCCACCCTCAACGCGGGACTGGCGCTGGGCGCGGCCCTGGGCGGCCTCGCCCTCGGCGCCGGCACCGAGCGGGCCTACCTCGTGGTGTTCGCCCTCGACGCGGCGAGCTTCCTGGCCTGCGCCGCCGTGCTGCGCGGCCTGCCCCCGGTCGGGCCCGCCCCCGGCCGGGCGGCGGGGGAGCCACGGCTGGCGGTGCTGCGCGACCGGCCGTACGCCCTGGTCACGCTGTTGAACGCGGTCCTGCTGCTGCGGATGCCGCTGCTGAGCCTGGCGATCCCGCTGTGGATCGCCGAGCGCACCCAGGCGCCGGGCTGGCTGGTGTCGGCGCTGTTCGTGCTCAACACCCTCGCGGTGATGCTGTTCCAGGTGCGCCTGGCCCGGCCCGTCACCGGCCTGGACAGCGCCGGGCGGGCCCTGCGCACCTCCGGCGTGGTCATGGCCCTGTCCTGTGCGGTGTTCGCCGTCTCGGCACTGCCCTCCTCGGGGTGGGCGGCCGCGGGGCTGCTCGTGGCCGGCGCGGTGCTGCTGTCCGACGCCGAGATGCGGCAGTCGGCCGGGTCCTGGCAGATCGGCTTCTCGCTGGCCCCCGCCGAGCGGATCGGGCAGTACCAGGGCTTCTTCGGCACCGGCGTCCCCGTCGCCCGCACCCTGGGCCCGCTGCTGCTGACCGCGCTGCTCCTGCTGTGGGGGATCCCCGGCTGGCTGCTGCTCGGCGGCCTGCTGCTGGCGGCCTCGTTCGCCATGGGCCCGGCGGCCCGCCGGGCCGGGGCCAAGGCCGCGGGCGACAGCGGCCGGACGCGCGCCGGCGCGGCCTCGCCCGGGCTCTCCTGATCCCCTCCCGGCGCCCCCGGGCCGCGCGGGCCCCTGCGATCATGCGGGGATGGACTTCGAGGACGTACTGGGCGGGCTGGCCGCCGTCGGCCCCTTCTTCACCGTTCCGTACGGCGAGGAGCCGCCCGGACCGGGCTTCCGGCCGCTGACGGAGCTGTACGGGAAGCAGCTCGGCCCGTACGTCGCCGAGGTGGGCCGGCGGATCCGCTGCGGGCCGGACCGGGTGGCGGCCTCGACCGCGCAGTTCGGGATCGTCTCCCGGCTCTGGTCGCTGGGCCTCGGCTGCGCGGCCCTGGGCGGGCGGGTGCCGGACCTGGCCCCGGACCGGGTGTGGTGGCGGCTGCCCGACGCCGGTCCGCTCCAGCTGTGGCTGCCGGCCCCGGCCGCCGTCCTGCCCGCGGAGGCGCTGGGGGAGACCGTGCTGGGCAACCTGGCCGTGCTGGATTCCGCGCTGCGGCGGGCGTACGGGGTCTCGGAGCGGGTCCTGCGCGGCAACGCCGCCTCCGGGCTCGTCGGCTCCCTGCGGGTGCTGCTCGACCGGGTGCCGGGGGACACCGCCGTGCAACTGGCCGCCGCCCTGCTGGCCGACGGCGGGGCGCTGGCGGGCACCGGGGAGTTCGTCCACGAGGAGGGCCTCGGGGTGGCCTTCGTGCGCCGCAGCTGCTGCCTCTACTACAAGGTGCCCGGCGGCGGGCTGTGCGGGGACTGCGTCCTGCGGACCAGGTAGCGCGAAGAGGCCGTCGGGCAGTTGCCTCCCGACGGCCCCGCTCGCGGTCCCTGCTAGAAGGTCAGGTTCCAGGAGTCGATCTTGCCGGTGTCGCCGCCGGCGTTGTCGTTCACCCGCAGCTTCCAGGTGCCGTTGGCGACCTCCGAGGAGGCGTCGACGGTGTAGGTCTGGTTGATGTTGTCCGTGCTGCCGCCGGCCCGGTTGTGGACCGTGTAGACGGTGCCGTCGGGGGCGACCAGGTCGACCTTCAGGTCACCGATGTAGGTGTGGACGATGTTCACTCCGACCTTGAGGGTGGCCGGGGCGTTGCCGGTCACACCGCTGACGGTGATCGGGCTCTCCACCGTGGTGTTGTCGCCGATCGCGAAGTCCGCGGTGTTCTCGAAGTACTTGCCCGCGGGCGGGGTGGCGCCGACCGCCTTCAGGGCGTCGACCTGGCCCTCGCCGAAGAAGGAGTTGCTGGCCGTCGTACCGGTGCAGCGGCCGTCCGCCGGGCAGGCGATGTCGTTGGCCTGGGTGGCCAGCTTGTCGCGGATCTGCGCCGGGGTGATGCCCGGGTTGGCGCTGGCGATCAGCGCGGCGACGCCCACCACGTGCGGGGTGGCCATCGAGGTGCCGCTCTTGGTGCCGTACTTGCCGCCCGGCAGCGTGGAGTAGACGTCCTGGCCGGGGGCCGCGACGTCGATGACGCCCTGGCCGAAGTTGGAGAACGAGGCCTTGGTGGTGCCGGTGCCGTTCGCCGCGACCGTGACCACGCCCGGCAGCTCGGTCGGGATGTCCAGGCAGGCGTTGGTGATGGTGCGGGTGACCGGCGTCGAGTCGTTGGGGCTCGCGGTGTCGGTCGTCTTGTGGGCGAGGTCGTAGTTCTCGTTGCCCGCAGCGGCGACCTGGAGCGAGCCCTTGCCCTCGGCGTACTCCTGGGCGCGCTTGACGCCCTCGATGATGGCGGCCTGGTCGATGTTGTCCGGGCAGTTGAACTGCCACGGGTCGGTGTAGTAGCTGTTGTTGGTGACCTTGAAGCCGTGGTCACCGGCCCACACGAACCCGCAGATGGTGTTCTCGGCGAAGAAGAACGAGTTGCCCGGCTCCGCGACGCGGACGGCCGAGATCTTCACGCCCGGAGCCACGCCGACGACGCCCTTGCCGTTCTTGGCGGCGGCGATGGTGCCCGCGACGTGGGTGCCGTGCGTGTCGACGTCACGCCAGGCGCCGGTGCGGGTGTCGGGCTTGCCGTAGGCGCAGGACACCGAGTCCGCCGCGTTGAAGTTCGGCGCCAGGTCCTGGTGCTGGTCGTCCACACCGGTGTCGAGGATGCCGACCTTGACCGAGGCGGAGCCGGGGTTGACGGCCCAGGCCTGGTCCGCCTTGATCTGCGTCATGTCGGCCCGCGCCGGCTCGCCCGCCGGGGTGGTGGCCTGCGCCGGGTTGGCGGGCAGCGCCGGGTTGTAGGCGTCGGCGGGCACGTCCGAGGTACGCGTCGCGCCGACCTGCTGGACCCCGCTGACGCCGCGCATCGTGGCGGCGAAGGAGGCCGAGGAGGAGTGGGCGACGATGACGCCGATCTGGTCGAAGTAGGAGAAGACCGTGCCGCCGTTGGCGGTGACGGCCGAACGCACCGCCGAGCTGTCGCCGGGGGCGGTGATCACGAGGTAGGCACGGGTGCCGGCAACCCAGGTCGCACTCTGGGAAGAAGCCGGGGCCGAGGCCTTGGGGGCCTTGGGGGCCACCGCGACGGGGGAGCCCGAGGGGCCGACGGGAGCGGTGCCGGCGAGCGCGGCGGGAGCTCCGAAGGTGAGGGCGGCGCCCAGGGCGGCAGCCACCACCAGGGCACGTCGAGGTCGACTGGATATGTGGGGTATCAAAGCGTCCTCCGATGACCCGGCGCTGGTGCGGGTGGCACCTGCGGGGCCGTACGAAACGAGTGGTGGACGCAAGATGTCAGACGCGCGGCCCGGTAGGGAAGTACCTTTTGCAGCGCTCGACTTGAGACGCCGTGGCCGAAACCCGATGGTCCGCGGCCGGTGTGGGCGTTCCGCTCCCCTTCGCCGGACTTGCGCCCTCGTGCGGCCCGCCGGGCGCGGAGGGTCCGGATCCGGCCCGGCGCCGGGAGGAGGGGGCGGCGCCGGGCCGTGCACCGGCCGGGCTGGGCACCGTGGGGGCGAGCCCTGCCCGGCCGGCCTGCGGGGTGTGCCGGTTCAGACCGGCACACCGTCCTTGGGGCCCGCCGCGGGGCCGGGGAGGGCGGCCGGGGGATCCGTGGGGGCGGGGGCGTGGCCGTCGTCCACGAGCACGGACTCGTCGAAGGGCAGCCGCCCCGCGAGGACTTCCGCGGCCCGTTCCCGGTCGAACTCCTTGGTCCACGTGCCGATGAGGACCGTGGCGACCGCGTTGCCCGCGAAGTTCGTCAGGGCCCGCGCCTCGCTCATGAAGCGGTCGATGCCCACGATCAGGCCCACCCCGTCGACCAGTTCCGGCCGGTGCGACTGGAGCCCCCCGGCGAGGGTGGCCAGTCCCGCCCCGGTGACCCCGGCCGCGCCCTTGGAGGCCACGATCATGAAGAGCAGCAGCGAGACCTGCTCGCCCAGGGCCAGGGGCTTGCCCATGGCCTCCGCGACGAACAGCGAGGACATCGTCAGGTAGATGGCCGTGCCGTCCAGGTTGAAGGAGTAGCCCGTGGGCACGGTGATCCCGGTGACCGGTCGGGAGACGCCCAGGTGCTCCATCTTCGCGATCAGCCGCGGCAGCGCCGACTCCGAGGAGGAGGTGGACAGGATCAGCAGGAACTCCCGTCCCAGGTAGCGCAGCAGCGCGAAGATGCTGACGCCCGTGCACAGCCGCAGCAGCGTGCCCAGGACCACGACCACGAAGATCAGGCAGGTGGTGTAGAAGCCGATCATGATCACGGCCAGGGACTTCAGCGCGTCGACACCGGTCGCCCCGACCACCGCCGCGATCGCCCCGAACGCACCCACCGGCGCCGCCCACATGATCATCGCCAGCACCCGGAACACCAGCTTCTGCACGTGCCCGATCCCGCGCAGCACCGGCTCTCCCGCCGGTCCCATCGCCTGGAGCGCGAACCCGCACAGCAGCGCCACCAGCAGCGTCTGGAGCACCTGGCCGCCGGTGAAGGCCGAGACCAGGGTGGTCGGGATGATCCCCAGCAGGAACTCCGGCGTGCTCTGCGCCCCGCCCGCCTTGGCCTGGGCCTCGCCCGCGTGCCGGGCCGCCTCCGTCAGGTGCAGCCCGCTGCCGGGCTCCAGCAGGTTCCCGACGACGAGCCCGATGGCCAGGGCCACCGTGGACATCACCATGAAATAGCCGAGGGCGAGACCGCCGACGGCGCCCACCTTGGCGGCCTTGCGGACCGAGCCGATCCCCAGCACGATCGTGCAGAAGATCACCGGCGAGATCATCATCTTGATGAGGTTGACGAAGCCGGTGCCCAGCGGCTTCAGCTCGACCGCGGTACCGGGCGCGGCGAAGCCGACGACGATGCCGAGCAGCACCGCGGCGATCACCGCGATGTAGAGGTAATGGGTTCTGTCGCGTCTGGCGGCCACGTGCGCCTCCTGGAGGTGAATGCGTTCCGGGAGACCATCGCCCACGCTGTGACCCCGGTCACCCTTGCGTTCATTGAGTTCACGGCCCGGTGCACACTGAGCGCCATGTTCCGCTTCGCCCGTCCGCCCCGTAGCCTCGCCGGCCAGCTCTTCGCCATGCAGGTGCTGCTCGTCGCCCTCGTCGTCGCCGGCTGCGCGGTCTTCGCTTACGCGACCGCCCGCGGCCAGGCCGAGGACGCCGCCCGGCGCCAGGCCGGGGCCGTGGCCCGGGCCGTCGCCGACTCACCGTCCGTGCGGACGGCCGTACGGGACGCGGCGCGCGCGGGAACGGACCCCACGGGCGCGCTCCAGCCGTACGCCGAGCAGGTGCGTGCGGACGCCGGGGTGGACTTCGTGACGATCATGGCCCCCGACGGGCGGCGCTGGACCCACCCCGACCCGCGGCGCATCGGCGAGCGCTACCTCGGCAACACCGCCCGGGCACTGCGCGGCGAGACCTTCAGCGAGACCTACACCGGCACCCTCGGCCCGTCCATCCGCGTGATCACCCCGCTGACCGGGCCGGGCGGTGACGTCGTCGGCCTGGTCAGCGCCGGGATCACGGTCCGGGCCATCAGCGCCAGGCTCGCCCAGCAGCTGACCGCCCTCGCCTGGGTGGCGGCGGGGGCGCTGGCACTCGGCGGCGTCGGCACGTACGTGGTCAACGCCCGGCTGCGCCGCCACACCCACGGGCTGGACGCCGCCGGGCTGAGCCGGATGTACGACTACCACCAGGCGGCCCTGCACGGGGTGCGGGAGGGGCTGCTGCTGCTCGACGGCCACCGCAGGATCACCCTGATCAACGACGCGGGCCGGGAACTCCTGGGCCTGTCCGGGGAGGTCACCGGCGCCGGCGTGGACGCCCTCGGGCTGCCCGCCCCGCTCACCGGTGCCCTGCTCGCCGACCGGCCCCGGGTGGACGAGGTGCACCTGACGGCGGAGCGGGTGCTGGTGGTCAACAGCGCGCCGGTGGCGGGCGGCGGCCGCCGCGGGACGGTGGTCACCCTGCGGGACCACACCGAACTCCAGGCCCTCACCGGGGAGCTGGACCACGAACGGGGCTTCACCCAGGCGCTGCGCTCCCAGGCCCACGAGGCGGCCAACCGGCTGCACACCGTGGTCTCCCTCATCGAACTGGGCCGCAGCGAGGAGGCGGTGGAGTTCGCCACCGCCGAACTGGAGCTGGCCCAGGCCCTGACCGACGAGGTGGTCACCGCCGTCGGCGAGCCGGTGCTGGTCGCGCTGCTGCTCGGCAAGGCCGCCCAGGCGCACGAGCGGGGCATCGAGCTGCACGTCACCCCGGACAGCGGCGCGATCGAGGCCGGGCCGGGGCTGCCGCCCGCCCGGGACCTGGTCACCGTCCTCGGCAACCTCGTCGACAACGCCCTCGACGCCCTCACCGGGGTACCGGGCGGCCGGATCGCCGTCACGGTCCGCCGGGACGCCGACGGGCTGCTGCTGCGGGTCGCGGACAACGGGCCCGGGCTGCCGGAGGGCGTGGACGTGTTCCGGCGGGGCTGGTCCGGCAAGGGGGAGGGCCGGGGCCTGGGCCTGGCCCTGGTGCGCCAGGTGGCCCACCGGCACGGGGGCTCGGTGGAGGCCGGCGACGCCCCCGCGGGCGGGGCGGCCTTCACGGCCCGCCTGCCGCTGCCTCCGGCGGACCGCCCGGCCCCGCCCGACGGCCCGCCCGGCCGTGCCGGGGCCGAGGGCGTTCCGGCGGCCTACCGCGTTGCCCGTCCGCCCGTCGGGGGCGGTGCCGTATGAGCGCGCCCGTGCGGGTCCTCGTCGTCGAGGACGACCCCGTCGCCGCCGACGCGCACGCGCTCTACGTCGGCCGGGTGCCCGGGTTCACCGCCGTGGCGGCCGTCCACACCCTCGCGGAGGCCGGCCGGGTCCTGGAGCGCACCCGGGTCGACCTGCTGCTGCTCGACCTCACCCTGCCGGACGGCAACGGTCTGCGCTTCGCCCGGGCGCTGCGCGCCTCCGGGCATCCGGCCGACGTGATCGCGGTGACCTCGGCGCGGGACCTGGCCGTGGTCCGCGAGAGCGTCTCCCTGGGTGTCGTCCAGTACGTGCTGAAGCCCTTCGCCTTCCCCACCCTGCGCGAACGCCTGCTGCGCTACGCCGAGTTCCGGGCGGCCGCCGGCGAGGCCGTGGGACAGGACGACGTGGACCGGGCGCTCGCCGCCCTGCGCGCGCCCGCCGCCGCCCAGCTGCCCAAAGGGCTCAGCGCCCCGACCCTGGACCGGGTCGCGGCGCTGCTGCGGGAGGCCCCCGAGGGGCTGACCGCCGCGGGGGCGGCCGGGGCGGCCGGGATCTCGCGGATCACCGCCCGCCGGTACCTGGAGCACCTGGTGGACACCGGCCGTGCGGACCGCGCCCCCCGGTACGGCCAGGTCGGCCGCCCCGAGCTGCACTACCGCTGGCGGGCGGCGGAGGCGGGCTC
The DNA here is from genome assembly GCF_002028425.1 of Streptomyces katrae. Taxonomy (GTDB): domain Bacteria; phylum Actinomycetota; class Actinomycetes; order Streptomycetales; family Streptomycetaceae; genus Streptomyces; species Streptomyces katrae_A. Next base: position 6,944,963 of record NZ_CP020042.1, read on the forward strand.
GGTGTCGAAGGCGTAGAACTTCCGGTGGTCGAGCATGTCGGCCGGGGTCACGTCGTTCCAGGGGCGCATGGTGTCGCGCAGGTCGACGACGTTCGGGGTGCCGGCGGCCGGCAGGTACGGCGAGTCGGGGTGCTTCGCCTGCCAGTCGGACCACAGCTTGTCGATGAAGGCGTGGTGCATCCAGAACACCGGGTCGTTCGGCGAGACCCCGGTGGCCATCTGGCCGCCGACCCACACGTGCACCCGGTTGTGCAGGTTGGCGCCGCGCCAGCCCTCCAGGTTGTTGCGGAAGCCGTTCGAGGCGCTGTTCCACGGGGCCATGTCGTAGACCGGCATCGCGAGCACCGCGTCCACCTCGGCGCGCGTCGGCAGCTGCGCCACGCCCTCGCCGAGCGCACGGCGCAGGTAGGAGCGGCCGTCGACGCGGACCGACACCTCCCACTTGCCGGTCGCGTACGCGAACGGGCCGTCCATCACCTGTCCGTCGCGGGCCCGGCCGGTGCCGCCGAGGAAGTCGGCGGCCCAGAGGGAGGAACGGGTGGTGCGGTCGGCGGTCCAGTCCCAGTACGGGATCGAAACGCTCTTGTCCACCGCCTGAAGAGCCGCCTCGAACTCGAGGAGGAAGCGGCGGTGCCAGGGGAGAAAGGAGGGGGAGCGGTGGCCGACGCGGTCGCCCGAGTCCGTGTCGCTCATGATGAACCCGTTGTGGGTCGTCACGAAGCGGTCGTAGCGGCCGGTGCGCTTGAGTTCGAGCAGCGCGTTGGTGAAGGCGCGCTTCTCCTCGGCGGTCAGCGTGGCCTGGTTCTTGCGCACGGTCATCACATGCCGCCCATCTGCATCGGGGCCAGCTGGGAGCCCTGGAGCTCGCGTACGGCGGCACGGGCCAGCGAGGTCGGGTCGGCGAAGGTCTCGTAGTGGTTGACCACGCTGATCCAGGTCCCGTCGGCGTTCTGCATGACGTGCAGCTCGCGGCCGTCTATCCGGACGCTGGGCGTTCCGGCGCCGCCGTGGTGGCCGCCGTGGTGTCCGCCGCCCGAGGCGGGCGATATCTGGATGCGCCGGCCCATGTACACCTCGTCGACCGTGCCGGCCGGGGTGGTGGCCGCGGCGCGGGAGTCGGTGGCGGCGGCGTGCGCGGTGGCGCCTGCGATGCCGAGGACGGTGAGAGCGCCGGCGGTGGTGCCCAGGGCCTGCCGGCGGGTGATCTTGTTCATGGCCGAAGAACTATCAGCGGCCGGAGGGCAGTTGGCCGGAATCCGGACATCGGCGGATAAGTTCTATGTAGAACAAATTAAATGATCTTCCTGTCCGGATCGGCTCCAGTGATCCGGACGGGAAGATTGACGGCGGAAATGTCATCCGGCGGTAAGTTTTCCGGTCCGATGGTACGCATGTGGACGGGGTCACGCTCTGGAGTCGGCCGGAAGCGGTGCCGGAATCCGCCATTCCCGATCAGTCCTCAAGCGCCCTTGAAGTCCTATTTGCAGCGACTCACGCCCTATAGTCCCGATATGGCTCTTCATCAGACGAAGGACACGCGCACCGAGGACACCGACACGGACGTCTTCGCGTCCGCCCTGAGCGGCCAGGTCCTCCCCAAGTACCGGATGCCCGAGGACCACGCGTCCTCCGAAGTGGTCTACTCGCTCCTGCGCAACGAGCTCCTGCTCGACGGCAACGCCGCCCAGAACCTCGCCACCTTCTGCACCACCTGGTCGGACGACGGCGTGCACCGGCTGATGAACGAGTGCCTCGACAAGAACATGATCGACAAGGACGAGTACCCGCAGACCGCCGAGATCGAGGCCCGCTGCGTCAACATCCTGGCCGACCTCTGGAACGCCCCGGCCGGCACCACCGGCACCGGCTGCTCCACCACCGGCTCCAGCGAGGCCGCCATGCTCGGCGGACTCGCCCTCAAATGGCGCTGGCGGGCCCGCCGCAAGGCCGAGGGCGAACCCGCGGACCGCCCCAACCTGGTCTGCGGGCCGGTCCAGATCTGCTGGGAGAAGTTCGCCCGCTATTTCGACGTCGAACTCCGCCAGGTCCCCCTGGAACCCGGCGCCACCGGCCTGCGACCCCACCAGCTCGCCGCCCACGTGGACGAGAACACCATCGGCGTCGTCGCCATCCTCGGCGTCACCTACACCTGCGACTACGAACCCGTCGCCGAGCTCGCCGCCGCCCTCGACCGGATCCAGGAGGAGCACGGCTGGGACGTCCCCGTCCACGTCGACGCCGCCAGCGGGGGCTTCGTCGCCCCCTTCCTCCACCCCGACGTGGTCTGGGACTTCCGGCTGCCGCGCGTGGCCTCGGTCAACACCTCCGGCCACAAGTACGGGCTCGCGCCGCTGGGCGTCGGCTGGATCGTGTGGCGCACCGCCGACCTGCTCCCCGCCGAGCTGGTCTTCGACGTGGACTACCTCGGCGGCGACATGCCCACCTTCGCCCTCAACTTCTCCCGCCCCGGCGGCGAGGTCATCGCCCAGTACTACCTCTTCCTGCGCCTGGGCCGGGCCGGCTACCGCCGTGTCCAGCAGGCCTGCGCCGACACGGCGCAGTACCTGGCCGGCGAGATCGCCGGGCTGGGCCCCTTCACCCTGCTCTACGACGGCCGGGGCGCCCTGCCCGCCGTCTCCTACACCCTCGCCGATCCGGGCGGGGCCGGGTTCAGCCTCTACGACCTCTCCGACCGGCTGCGGATGCGCGGCTGGCAGGTGCCCTCGTACCCGCTCCCCGCCGACCGCGAGGAGACCGTCATCCAGCGCGTCCTGATCCGGCACGGGGTGACCCGCGACCAGATCGCCCTGCTGGTCGAGGACATCCGCCGGGCCGTGGCCCACCTGCGCGCGGTCCCGCAGCTCACCCCGGCCACCCCCAGCCGCTCGGGCTTCCACCACTGACCCGGCCGCGCCCCCTCAGCCCGACGAGGCCTGCCAGCGCATCCCCAGGGCCGTCAGCGCGGCCACCCGCTCCGGCGCCAGGCGCGCCGCCCGGGAGCGCTGGTTGGCGATCCACGAGCCCAGCCGCAGCTCCTGCCCGCCCACCCGCTCCACATGGGGCCGCGGCACCCGCAGGTGTCCCTCGCGGGCGTGGAAGCGGCGGGCCGCCTCCAGGTGCGCGGCCCAGGCCTCGGCGTGGCTGAGCCGCGGCGGCGGCCGTTCCTCCTCCGCGGCCGGGGCCAGCCCCAGTGTGTGCTCCAGCAGCCACCGCTGCGCAAAGGCAAGCCGCTCCCAGCCCAGCCGCTGGGCCCGCACCCACAGCCCCAGGTCCTCGCCCTGCACCACCACCTGCCCCGGTCCGGACGGAACGGTGCCGCCCGCGTCCAGATGGGCCCGGGTCAGCTGGAAGCCGCGCTGCCAGCCGATGTCCCAGGCCGGACACCAGGCCGGGTCGATGGCCTCCAGCGCGTCCCGGCGCTCCTGCGAGAGCGCGCCCGGGCCCTCGCGGCGCGCGGCGGCCCGGTTGTTCTTCATCCACACCCCGACCGGCACCCCGTGCCAGGTGGCGTCCACCGGCGGCAGCAGGTGCCCGTGCTCCGCAGCCCAGGCACGGGCCGCCGCGAGCCCTTCCTCGAAGGCCACGTCGAAATGGCTCCACACCATGCCGAGTTCGTCCAGCTCCCGCATCCGCTCCCGCCCCAGCGCGCCGCGCCGGTAGGTGCGCCGCGCGTCCGCGATCCACTGGCCGAGCGGGAACCCCGCCAGGGCGGACGGCCACTCCTCCCGGTCCGCCGGAACCCTGAACGCGAACGGCACCTTCAGGTCCCCGGCCGTCGCCGCGTAGACCCGGGCCGCCTCCGCCCCGCGCCGCCACCGGGTGTGCTCGGGGTTGAGCACCCGCAGCCGGATGAAGGCCGCCAGCAGCGCAGGATCGCGCGGCGTGGAAAAGCTCAGCAGGGCCCGCGCCCCCGCACCGGGCCCGGCCGAGGTCTCGGCCGCCGCCGGGGCCTTCGCCGCCGCGCTCGGGGCCTGCGGCTGGGCCAGGGCCTCCACCAGCCGGGAATCGTGCGCCCGCAGGGCCTCCAGGAGCCGTGCGAGGTCCCCGTACGCCCGCGAGGTCAGCATCGACTCCGGCGACTCGCCCGGCCCCAGCAGCACGGGCACCACCAGCGAGGCCACCTTGCCCTCACCCGGCCGGATCCGCAGCGCCCGCCCGACCGCCTGCACCAGATCCGGCATGGAACCGCGGACGTCCGCCCAGAAGACGGAGTCGCACTCCTTGGTGTCCACCCCCTCGCCGAGCACCCGGACGCTGCCGAGGAAGGCCTTGTCCGCCACCCGGTCCGCGGCGAACGCGTCCAGCACCCGCCGCCGGTGCGCCGCCGTGTGCTGCCCGCACAGCCAGTCCGCCCACACCGTCCGCGGGTACACCGGCCGCGGGCTCCGGCTCGCCGCCCGCATCCGCGCCGCGACCGCCGGCAGCCCCGCGGCGAAGGCCTCCGCCTCCTTCGTCAGGTGGTGGAACACCAGCGTCCGCCGGAAGCCCTGGTCCGCCGCGGCCTTCACCAGCGCCGCCTGGAGCGCCGCGAGCCGCATCCCGCGCACCCGGTCCGACCGCCCGTCCGCCCCCAGCAGCACGGCCGACTGGAACCCGGGATCGCTGACGTCCACGCACACCACCCGGTACGGGGCGCAGATGCCCCGGTCGATGGCCTCGGACAGCGACAGGGTGTGGCAGCGGGAGCCGAACGGCCCCTCGGGATCGTCCTCCATCGAGGCGACCAGCTCGCCCCGCCCCCGCGGCTCCCGGCCGCCGCCCTGCTCCTCTTCCTCCTCGTCGGCCTCTTCGCCGTCGCGCCACACCCGGGGCGTGGCGGTCATGTACAGCCGGCGCAGGGAGGGGATCCGCGCGTTGTCGTGCACCACCGCCCAGGGCTTGCCGATCCGGCCCGAGGTCCGGTGCGCCTCGTCCACCACGACCAGGTCCCAGGACGGCAGCCCGGCCAGGTGCGCCCGCTCGATGGTGCCCAGGCCCAGCGAGGCGTACGTGGCGAACACCGTCACCCGCTCCAGCGGCCGGGCGCTCCAGCGGGCCAGGACGCGCGGATCGGTGGTGGTGGGCACCCCCACGTCCTCGCCGCGCAGCGAGCACACCGCCAGTGCCCGCCCGGTGCGGCCGCCCTCCCGCCAGGCGGCGACGGTCTGCACGAGCAGGTCGAGGGAGGGCACCAGGACCAGGACCCGGCCGGCCCGCAGCTCCTCGGAGGAGCGCACGGCTACCAGGGACTTCCCGGACCCGGTGGCCATGATCACCTGGGTCCGCAGCCCCTGCGCGGGCACCCGGCCGTCGGCGGGCAGCTGGAGGGCGCGCACGACGGCGTCGACTGCCTCGCGCTGATGGGGCCGCAGCTCCTTCCTCGGCACGCACCTCACCCCGCCCGCTCGCTGATCTGCTCCTCGGCCTCCAGGCTCTATCTTGCCTGCATTCTGAGTCAAAGAGGAGGATGTGGGACGGGACCCCTCAGCCGCGCGCGCCGAAGTTCTGCGTCCACCACGGGCCGCCGGCCCCCGGGTGCATGCCGACACCGATGTCCTTGAAGGAGCAGTTGAGGATGTTCGCCCGGTGGCCCGGGCTCTTCATCCACGAGTCCATCACGTCCTGCGCCGTCTGCTGCCCCCTGGCGATGTTCTCGCCGTAGGTGGACCAGCGGTACCCGGCGGCCGTCGTCCGGTCGCCCGGGTCCGCGCCGTCGGGGTTGGTGTGGTCGAAGAAGCCCCGCCGCGCCATGTCGTCGGAGTGGCCCTGCGCGGCCCTGTCCAGCTGCGCGTCCTCCTTGACCGGACCGCAGCCGGCCGCCGCGCGCTCGGAGTTGACCAGGGCGATCACCTGCCCGACCACCCCCGCCGGGGCGGGCGCGGGCGCGGGCGGCGCGGGCTTGGGCGGGTTGCTGCGGGTCGGCCCGGGCGCCGGGGCCGAGGACTTCGGGCTGCCCTCGGACGGCGACGGCGAGGCCGAGGGGGAGGGCGAGGCCGAGGGGGAGGGCGAGGCCGAACCGGAAGGCGAGGCCGAAGGGGAGCCGGAGGGCTGCGCGGAGGCCGTGTCGGGCGCGGAGAGCGCGGCCAGGGGCGAGGCGGAGGTCGCACCGCCCGCCTCGACGCCCTTCTCGCCGGGCGTCGTCGTCAGGTAGACCAGACCGCCGCCCGCCACGCACGCGGCGATCACCGCCCCGCCGATCGCCCGGCGGCGGTTCTGACGCCGCTTGCGCTGCGCCCCCCGGCCGCCGGACGGGTCACCCGCACCGGTGTCCCCGCCCTTGCGCCGGGCCGCCCTGCCCGGACCGGACACCACCGGGTTCAGCTGCGTCGCCGCGTCGGCGAAGGCCACCGGGGCGGCGTTCGCCGTCACCGCGGCACGTACGCCCGTCATGAGCGCCGCCGCCACCGGGACCAGCGCCAGCCCGGCCAGCAGCCCCTCCGCCGGCATCAGACCGTTCCACAGCCCGGAGCAGCGCAGGCACTCCCGGGCGTGCCGGGCGATGCGCTTGCGCCACAGCGGCGAGGGCCGGCCGTCCCAGGTGCCCGTCATCGCCCGTATCTGCTCACACGGCGGCTGCGCCTCCAGGGCCCGCTCCACCACCCGCGCCGATTCCAGCTGTGCCTTCATCCGCTGCACCCGCACCGCCGTGTGCTGCGGGGTCAGCTCCAGGGCCGCCGCCACGTCGGCCCGGGTCAGCTCACCGGCGCACTCCAGCCACCACAGCGACAGCAGCGCCCGGTCGTCGGGCTCCAGCCAGCGCGTGGCGCGGGCCGTCTCCCGGCGCTGCCCCGACAGCTGGAGCCTGACCACCGTCAGGTCGGCGAAGTCGGCGCCGGGGTCGGCGATGTCCTGGGCCGCTTCCAGACCACTGGCGCCCGGGACGCCACTGCGGGACTGCCAGTGCGCCCGTATGCGGTTCATGGCGATGGCCACCAGCCAGGACCGGAAGTTCTCGTCCGCACGCAGGGTGCCCAGGCCGTCGAGCGCCCGCAGCATGGTGTCCTGCACCACGTCGTCCACGTCCACGGAACCGTTCAGGGCCCGGCCGACGATGTTGTAGACGAGCGGCAGGTGGACGCCGACCAGCTCGTCCTGCGCACGGGGGTCGCCCGCGCGGGCCGCTGCCACCAGCTCTGCCGTGTGCTGTGTACTCATGTGAACTTCCCTGTCCGTACCGGCGGTCGATGATGTCCGACAACTGGGAGACCGTCGAGAGGGACCCCGATAACACTTATCCGGAAGAACTTTTTATCCGGAGGAGGATCTCCGGCGCCAGCCGGGCCCCGGATGTGTAAGGTCTGGACCAATAAATCCCCGTGCACGATGCCGAGTTCCCTGCGGGGAACGTCCGGGAGGGCCCGCCCGTGTCCCTGCGTCCGTACGAAGTCATAGCCGCCCAGCGCCTGCTCCCGGTGCTGCGCAGCGGCGGCGCCGACGAGGCCGTCCGCACCACGCGGACCCTGCTCGCCGCCGGCTGTCGCGCCGTGGAGCTCACCACCTCCATACCCGGCTGGCCCGGGGCCGTCGCCCGCGCCGCCGCCCTCCGCGACGCGCTGGGCCGCCCGGCGCTCATCGGCGTGGGCACCGTCACCACCGCGGCCGACGCCGAGGCGGCCCTCGACGCCGGGGCGGGCTTCCTGGTCTCCCCGTACCCCGCCCCCGAGGTCCGCGAGACCGCCGCGCGGCGCGGGGCGGCCTTCGTGGAGGGCGGCTACACCCCCGGCGAGATCGCCGCCGCCGTCCGCCGCTCGGGCGCCGCGAAGGTCTTCCCGGCCCACGTGGGAGGCCCGGAGTTCCTCCGCTCCCTGCGCGCCGTCCTCCCCGGCGCCCTGCTGATCCCGACCGGCGGCATCGCACCGGGCGAGGTCCGCACCTGGCTCGCGGCGGGCGCGACGGCCGTCGGCATCGGCGGCGGCCTGCCGACGGACCCGGCCGAACTGGCGGCCCTGTTCGCCTCCCTGGCGGCGTACCCGGCCGGGCCGGGCGCCCGGCGGGCCTCCGCGCACGCTGCCAGCCGGGCCGTACCGCCCGAGGGGGCCTCCGTACTGTCCGGGGGACCGGCCGGGCCGGGCGCGGAGCTGTCCGTTCCGGTCGAGGGGCCGGCCGGCCCGGGCGGGGAAGGGTAGTCGTGGCCGCTTCCCCGGACGCCGGGCCGTACGACGTCCTCGTGCTCGGCGAGGTGCTCGTCGAGGTCCATGCCGAAGCCCCGCTGCGCGAGGCCGCCGACGGGACCGCCGCCCGGATCTCCTACTCCGGCGACGCCCTCAACGCCGCCGCTGCCGCAGCGGCGGCCGGAGCGCGCACCGCCCTGCTCGCGGTCGTCGGGGAGGACGAGCTGAGCGTTCCGCTGCTGCGCCGGGCCGCCGAGGTGGGCGTGGACGTCTCCCACGTCCACCGCGCCCCGTACCCCAACGGCGCCTACCTGCTCAGCGCGGACACCGACGGGGAGCGCGAGTTCGTCTACTGGCGCACCCGCAGCGCCGGGTCCACCCTCTCCCCGTCCCATGTCGAGGCCTGGCAGGGGCTGTTGACCGGCGCCGGGGCGCTCATCACCGGCGGGATCGCCGGTGCGCTCTCCCCGGCCAGCCGCGAGGCGGTGCTCGCCGCCGCCCGGACCGTCCACGGGGCCGGCGGCCACGTCACGTACGACCCCAACTTCCGCCCCCGGCTGACCGGACGCGGCGAGGCCCGCTCCCTGCTGGCGGCGGTGGCCCCGCTGACCGGGCTGCTCAAGGCCTCCTGCCCCGCCGACTCCCTCGCCCTCGTCGACACCGCCGACCCCCGCACGGCCGCCGCGCGCTACCGGGAGCTGGGCGCCCGCGCCGTCGCGGTCACCGCCGGGGCAGGCCGGCTGCTCCTGGACGAGGGCGCCCGCGCGGCGTACCACCCCGTCCCGGTGAACCCCGCTCCCGTCGACGCCACCGGCGCCGGGGACTGCTTCACCGGCACCGTCACCGCCCGGCTCGCCCTCGGGGACCCCCTCGCGGAGGCGGTGGCCCACGGCGTCGCGGCGGCCTCCCTGTCGGTGTCGGGGCGCGGGGGCACCGGCAGGGTCCCCTCCTTCGCGCAGACGGCGGCGCTGGCCGCGACGCTCCCGCCGCCTACTCCCCTCCCGCCCGGGCCTCCCCTTCCGCCCACACCTCCTCTTCCGCCCAGGCCTCCGCTTCCTCCCGCAGCTTCTCCTCCAGGCTCTTCTCCGCCGGCCGCGCGTACGGGAGCGGATCGGTGACCCAGCCCGCCGCCAGGACCAGCCGCGAGGTGCGGTGCACGGCCAGGAAGCCGAAGGGGCGGTCGAAGCGGACCTCGGCCCGGCGGGTGCGGTAGCGCAGCCGAGGGGGCGCCGCGCAGCCCGGCGCCGCGGCGACGGCCGTGACTGCGGCGGCCTCGAAGCCCTCCGCCTGGAACCGCGCCACCGCCGACTGCCGGGCCGAACCGATGGCCAGGGGCTCGGAGCTCACCCCGGGGAAGTGGCCGCGGCTGTCGTCGCGCGCCTGCTCCAGGCCGAACAGCCGGGCCCGCTCCAGGAGGTCGTGCTCGGCCCGTACCTCGAAAGCGGGGGTCTCGACCACGAGCCGGGGCTCGGGCGTCAGCGCGAGCTCCCGGGCGATGGTGAGGCCGGGACCGGGGCGGCCCTCCGGGAGCAGGCTCGCGGGGGTGAGCGGGCGGGCGCCGGTGACGGCCTCGATGCCGGTGGTGAGGACCCCGCCGGTCCCGGCGCCGGGTTCGCCCAGCACCAGGTGGACGTCCACGCCCGTGTCCCCGACCACCTCCAGCAGGGTCACCGCCCCCTTGGGTCCCTGCGCCACCGCGGCCCGTTCGAGCAGGGCCGTGCTGCGGTACAGCATCCGCAGGGGCAGCCCGGCCCAGGGGCCTTCGGCCGCCTTGCCGGGCCATTCCAGGAACGGCCGGATCCACTTCGTCTTCAGGGTGAGGGCCGAAGCCAGCACCAGCTTCGTGCCGTGCGGCCCTTCGGTCAGCGTGACCGGCATGTGCTTGACCATCCCGCCCGTCCGCCGGTCGGCCCACGCGTCCAGTGCCTTGTGGCCGGCCGCCGCGTCGCCGCTGAGGGTGCCGTGGCCGCCCGGCGCCAGCCGCTCCAGCCAGGCGGCCTCCAGCGGCAGGTCCGCCCGGGTCCACAGGCCCGTCGCCGCTCGCAGCCCCCGTACGCCGTCCAGCGCGGCCAGCAGCTCCCGCGCGGCCCCGGCCGCCCGCTCGGCGGGCATGCCCAGGGCCTCCGCCAGCTCTGTCCGGGCCGGGCCCGCCGCCCCGTCCGCGAGCGGGGCGAGCAGCGGCCAGACCCCGGCCGCGGTGAAGACCGTACCGGCGTCACCTCCGTGGGCTTCGGCCCAGCGCGCCGTGAGCCGGTTGACCGCCCGTACCGTCGAGTTCTTCATGCTCATGGCGGGGGAGGGTACGGGGTGGGAAGGGGCCCTGCCGAATCCTTTCTGCGCAGCCGGAGTCCGGGGTGCGGCCCGGTCCGAAAAACATCGTCCACGCCCCTGGGTTCCTCCGCGCCCCGTCGCTACCCTCCGCGCATGATTCCCACGGTGGTCTGGGGCACGGGCAACGTAGGACGTGCGGCGATCCGCGCCGTCGAGGCCCACCCGGCGCTCGAACTCACGGCAGTGATCGTCCACAACCCCGCCAAGGTCGGCCGCGACGCGGGCGAACTCGCCGGCCTCGACCGCAGGCTGGGGGTGGCGGCGACCGACGACATCGCGGCGGTGCTCGCCGCCCGCCCGGCCGCCGTCGTCTACGCGGCCTCCGGCGACGTCCGCCCCGACGACGCCCTCGCCGACATCACCCGGGCCGTCGCCGCCGGCGCGGCCGTCGTCAGCCCCGCCCTCTACCCGCTCTACGACCACCGCAGCGCCCCGCCGGAGTTCCGCGACCCGGTGCTCGCGGCGGTAGCCGAGGGCGGCGGCTCCCTCTTCGCCTCCGGTGTCGACCCCGGCTGGGGCAACGACGTGCTCCCGCTCCTGCTGAGCGGCCTGGGCACCACGGTGGACGCGATCCGCTGCCAGGAGATCTTCGACTACTCCACCTACGACCAGCCCGACTCCGTCCGCTACCTCGTCGGCATGGGCCAGCCCATGGACTACCAGCCGATGATGCTGATGCCCTCCGTGCCGACGATGGTGTGGGGAGGGCAGATCCGGATGATGGCCCGCGCCCTCGGCGTCGAACTAGAGGACATCCGCGAGACCTGCGACCGGCGCGCCCTCGACACCACCGTCACCACCCCCACCATGGGCGAGTTCGAGGCCGGCACCCAGGGCGCCATCCGCTTCGAGGTCCAGGGCATCGTCGGGGGCGAACCCCGGCTCGTCATCGAACACGTCACCCGCATCCACGCCTCCTGCGCCCCCGACTGGCCCGCCCCGCCCGACGGCGGCGCCGGCGCCCACCGCGTCGTGATCGAGGGCCGCCCCCGCATCGAGGTCACCGTCGAGGCCACCGACGAGGGCGAGAACCGTTCGGCGGGGGGCAACGCCACCGCCGTCGGACGGCTGGTCGGCGCCATCGACTGGCTGGTGGAAGCGGAACCCGGGCTCTACGACGCCCTCGACGTCCCGCTGCGCCCCGCAGTCGGCAAACTCGGAAGGAAACAGCCATGAGGATCGACGTCCCCGACGGCCAGCACCCCATCGAGTACGTATGGGGCGACCTGGTCCCCGGCATCGGCATGGCGGCCGCCAACTTCTCCCTGTCCGTCTACGCCCACACCACCCTGGGCCTGCGCGAGTTCGAGGCGGCGCGGCTGCGCATCGCGCAGATCAACGGATGCGTCTTCTGCCTGGACTGGCGCACCGACCGGGACGGCGAGAAGGTCGAGGAGGACTTCGCCGTCGCGGTGACCGAATGGCGCACCACCAAGGCCTTCGACGACCGCACCCGGCTGGCCGCCGAATACGCCGAGCGCTACGCCCTGGACCACCACAACCTCGACGAGGAGTTCTGGGAGCGGATGACGGCGCACTACAGCCAGGTGGAGATCGTGGAGCTCAGCATGAGCATCGGCTCCTGGCTCGCCTTCGGCCGGCTCAACCACGTCCTGGGCCTCGACAGCGTCTGTGTGCTGCCGGGCAGCTGAACGGTGCCGGGGCCGGCCGGGGCGCGCGCTGCGCCCGGCCGGCCCCGGTGACCGTGACCGTCCCGCGTCAGAGGTCCGTGGCGATGATCTTCTCGATGTTCCGCTCGGCCAGGGCCGTGATCGTCACGAACGGGTTGACGCTGGTGTTGCCGGGGATCAGCGCTCCGTCGATGACGTACAGGCCCGGGTGGCCGTGCAGGCGGCCGTAGTTGTCGGTGGCCTTGCCCAGTACCGCACCGCCGAGCGGGTGGTACGTGAGGTGGTCGCCCCAGACCTTGTTGGTGCCGAAGAGGTCGCTGCGGTAGATCGTCCCCTCCTTCGCGTTGATCTTGTCGAAGATGGTCTTCGCCATGTCGATGGACGGCTGCTTCCAGGCCGTCTGCCAGTTCAGCTCGACCTTGCCCGTCGCCGCGTTCCAGGAGAACTGGGCGCGGTTGGGGTTCTTGGTGATGGACAGGTAGAACGAGGCGTACGTCTCGATGCCGGTCGGCAGCGGGGCCACCTCGGCGAAGGCGCCGCCCGCGTCCCAGTTGTCGATGCCCCCGCAGGGGATGGACGCCTGGACCTTGCCGGTCGGGTCCCACATGTGGTTCGCCCGGCCGCACATGACGTTGCCGTTGTCGCCCCAGCCCTTGCCGATCTCGTCGTTGAGCAGCGGCAGGGCTCCGGTGGCCTTCAGGCGGACCAGGAGCTTGCTGGTGCCGACGCTGCCGGCGGCGAAGAAGACCCGGTCGGCGGTGACGGTCTTGACGGCGACGACGTCGCCGGTGGTGTTCAGCTCCTCCATGGCGACCGTGTAGCCGCCACCGTCCGAGGGGGAGACGGTGGTGACCCGGTGCAGGGGGGAGATGGCCACCTTGCCGGTCGCCCGGGCGGCGGCGAGGTAGGTCTTCTGGAGGGACTTCTTGCCGGCGTTGTTGCCGTAGAGGATCTCCCCGTCCACGGCGGACTTGGGGACGGTGCCGGCCACCTCCTGCTTCATGTAGTCCCAGTCGTAGACGTCCGGCACGAAGACGAAGGGGAAGCCGGAGCGCTGGGCGTGCTTGCGGCCGACGCGGGCGAACTGGTAACAGTCCACCGTCTCGAACCAGTCGGGGTCGATGAGGCCCACCCCGAGGCCGGCGTTGGCCCGCGGGTAGTAGGTGGAGTACATCTCGTCGGCGTCCACCGTGGGGAGGATGGCGGCGAAGTTCTGCCGCTTGGGGGTCACCGCCATGCCGCCGTTGACGAGCGAGCCGCCGCCGACGCCGCGGCCCTGGTAGACGGTGATCCCGCCCATCTCCTCGGCGTCGAGGATGCCCGTGTACTTGGGGACGTCCTTGTCGATGGGGAAGCCGAGGAAGTTGCTCAGGGGTGCCTTGGTGCGGGTGCGCAGCCAGAAGGAGCGGTAGTCGGGCCTGGTGGTGTTGGCGAAGATCTTGCCGTCGGTGCCGGGGGTGTCCCAGGCCATGCCCATCTCGATCATGTGCACGTCGACACCGGCCTGGGCGAGCCGCAGCGCGGCCACGGAGCCGCCGTAGCCGGTGCCGATGACGAGGGCCGGGACATGGGCCCCGGACGCGATGGGAGCGGGGGCGAAGGCGGAGCCGGTGGCGGGATTGGCGCGGGCCGGGGTGGTGTTGACCGCGAGGGCCATGGCTCCCAGAAGAGAACCGGTTCCAGCGATGAATCCGCGTCGCGATACGCCCGTGGATACCTTGCTGTGCAGGGATTTGTCACGCATGTGGCGTTCCTCACTCTCGACGGAGTGGGAACAAGTTCTACTGTCGACCGCCCGCTAAGTCACTAGATACGTCGAGGTAATTTCCGGCCGGTTTCGGCTCTGTCTCCGGGCGTGGTTCAGGAAAGGCTCCACTGGGCGACGTCGTCCCCGGCCCCGGACTCCAGGGCGAACTGGACCGCCGCCGGGGCCGACCCCTCCGGCAGCCGGAAGGTGACGAAGCCCTCGGCCGACCGGCCGGGTTCGAGGGTGACCGTGCCGGGGAGGGAGGGTCCGGCGTCCGTCGGGACGCTCAGGCCGGTGAAGCGGCCGCCCGTGGTGTCGAGCAGGTGCGCGGCCGGGGCGGGGGAGTCCTCGTACGGGACCGTGCCGGTGTTCTCCAGGCGCAGCCCGACGGCCACCAGCCGGTCCGCACCGCCCGCCGGCGCCGGGCCGGCGGGATCGACGAACCGGGTCAGGGTGACGTCGAGGCGCTCCCCGGGGCTGTCGCCGTCGAGGGAGACGGTCTCGCCGGAGCCGTCGGGGCCGGCGCCGAGCAGCAGCGCCGCGAGGAGGGGGGCCATGAGGAGCCGGGCGGCCCTGGCCGCGTGCGCGGGACGGCGGTGGCCCGTGTGGCTGCCGTGACGCATGGGGCGACCTCCTCCACCTCCCCTCGCCGCCCACGATCCTCCGTACGGGCCGCTCCCGCCACTGTGTCCTTCTGCGGCCGGCTGTACGTCCGGCGGGCGGCCGGGTGGTGGCCCAGGGCCCGCCCGGCGAGGTGCTCGCGGAGGAGCTGCTGGCGGAGGTCCACGGGGTCGGCACCCGGATCGCCGTCCATCCGGGGACGGGCGCTCCGAGCAGCGTCTACCTCCCGGAGCGGCCCGCCGGTTTCACTCCTGCGGCCGGGCCAGCCGCCTGAGCAGGGGCATCGCGTCGTCGAGGGGGACCGTGCGGAAGAAGTGCGCGTCGGCCTCCTCCACGGCGGCCACGGCCCGGGGCGCCAGCTCGGCCCCGGCGGCGGTGACGCGCAGGCGCTTCGCGCGGGTGTCGGCCGGGTCGACCTCGCGCTCGACGAGGCCCTTCTGCTCCAGGGCGCGCAGCACCTGGGAGGTCATCTTGACGTCGGTGCCGGCCTGGCGGGCCAGGGTGAGCTGGTTGGGGTGCTCGCCCTGGCCGTTGAGCCACCACGCGCAGGCGAGGAGCACGAACTGCACGTGCGTGAGGTCCAGCGGGGTCAGTGCCGCGGAGACCTCCCGCTGCCAGCGCAGGGTGGCGTGCCAGAGCAGGAACCCGGGGCTCTCGCCGGGGCTGAGGGCCATCAGCGCGCCGCCGACTTCGCCAGCGCGGCCAGGGTCTCGGGCCAGTCGGCGGTGATGCCGGGGCCGATCGCGGGTCCGGCCTCCTCGGCGCCGGGGCCGGAGATCTCCATCCGGTAGGTGATGCGGACCAGGCCGTCCCCGGCGGGGTCGATCCGGTGCACCGTGCGCAGCAGCAGCCCGTCGAACCGGGCCTCGTCGACGAAGAGCTCGTCCCGGACGGCCTCGGCGACGACCAGCGGCACCGGGTCCTCGCCGGGCGGGGTCATCGTGATGCGGGCGCCGGCCGCGAACGGGCCGTCGATCTCGATCCGCTCGATTCCGGGGTTCCAGTCACCCCAGTGCTCGACGTCGGCCCACAGGCGCCAGATCGCGGCGGGGGTGGCGGCGGTCTCGATGGTGTGCTCGTACGTCCACATGCGCGTTCTCCTCTGTCGCCCTCATTCGTTCTGTTCAGAGATTATCTGTGCAGAGACTATCTGTCCAGGGTACCGCCGCGGGGCTCCGCGACGAGGGATGCGGGGCGGTGTCCGGCGGGGCGGAGGAGGACGTGCGCAGGGCCCGCGGCGTGGTGTGCCGCGGGCCCCTCAGGGGTGTGTCAGCCGCCGTACGGGCGGGTGATGATCTCCATGGCGTGTCCGACGGGGTCCAGGAAGTAGACCCCGCGCCCGCCGTCGTTGTGGTTGATCTCGCCCGGGTGCTTGCGGTGCGGATCGGCGAAGTACTCGACGCCGGCCGCCCGGATCTTCTCGAAGGCGGAGTCGAACTCCTCCTCCGAGATGAGGAAGGCGTAGTGCTGCGGGGTGATGGACTCGGCGGGGATCGTCGCGAAGTCCAAGGTCACGCCGTTCCCGGTCTCCACGGGGATGAACGGTCCCCACTCCGGGCCCACTTCGAGACCGAGGATGTGCGCCAGGAATTCGGCGGACTCCCGGTTGTCACGGGAGTGGACGATCGTGTGGTTCAACTGGACGGACATGTGTGAATGCCTCCACAAGGCATCTCACGGCACCTCCATGCCTCACCCGGCCGGTGACCGGCACGCGATGCCGTCACGTTGATCCTAAGCACTCGGTCCGCGTCCGGTCCACCGCATCTCTGCCCCCGCCGGGATCAGGAACCCCCGTACACCGCCTTGACGTTGTCCTGCGCCGGGTGCGTCCGCCCGGCCGGGCCGGCGGCGAAGGCGCGCAGCAGGTTCTCCGTCACCCGGGTGGTCAGCGCGCCGGAACGGGCGTCCAGGCCGTGGTTGGCGCCGTTGCGGCCGTCACCGGTCGCGTCCAGGGCCTCGACCCAGCGCATCGTGCCGGTGGCGAAGACTCCCGCCCCGCTCGGCACGGTGTAGTAGGCCGTGTCCTGATGGCTCGGCCGGCCCTCGCACACCACCGGCGAGTGGGCCAGTATCTCGATCGGGCGCGGTGTCGGAAAGCCCGTGTCGACCTTGTCGTACTCCACGCCGACCAGGTGCGCGAAGCTGTCGCCGGCCTTCACGCCCGTCCCCTCGAAGAGCCAGTGGCCCGGGTTCGTGACCACGTACGGGGCGTCCACCGGGTAGCCGTCGTAGATCACCCCGAGCAGCGAGCTCTCCGGGTCGGCCCCCGGCGCGGAGCGGAAGTCGACGGTCGCGGGATGCCCCCGCTTGAAGCCGGGGTCCTGCTCGTACGAGGACTTGTAGCAGACCACCGTACGGTCCGGGCCCAGCTCGGAGGGCTCCAGCCGGATGCGCCGGAAGCAGCAGTTGGCGCCCAGTATCGCGATGTTGCTGCCCGCGTCCCGGGCCGCGGTGACGTGCGCGCGCTGCTCCGGCGACCAGTACTCGTCGTGGCCCGGCGACAGCACGGCCGCCGCCCCTTCCAGCAGGCGCCGCTCGCGTGCCACATCGGTGGTCGTGGCGTACGCGAGGGGTATCCCGAGCCGCTCGGCGAGCGCGACCAGCGGGGCCTCGTAGACGAGGAACAGCCCCGCCCCGTCGTCGTAGTCGTAGGGCCGGTCGAAGGTCACGGACAGCGAACGCGAGGCGTATGCGCCGCTCGGCCCATCGTAGCTGCCGTAGCCGCCCCAGCGGTTGTACGCCTGCCAGGTCGCCACCGCGTTGACGATCACCGTCCGGCCCGCGGCGGCCGCCGAGCGGACGGTCACCGGAACGAACCGCTGCCCCTCGCCGCCCTGTGCGTCCAGCCGCAGCAGGTAGCAGCCCTCCGGCCAGCCCTTGGTGTCCACCGTGGCGGTGCGCGGCCACCGGGTGCGGACCATACGGGTGCCCGCCTCCACCGTGTGCTCCGGCTGGCGGACCCCGGGCAGGGCCTCGGAACGCCACACCAGCCGGGCGCGGGCCCCGCCGTACCAGCCCATCCGGTAGGCGGAGACTGTGAACCGCGGGGCGGTGGTGGACACGTGCAGACCGAACGACTCACCGGGAAGCACGCTCACCTTGTCCGTGAAGCCCTCGATGGCGCGCGCGGATCCGGCCTTGGTCACGCGCCAGTCGGCGTGGCCGGGCCGGGCGTTCTCCGCCTTGACGTCGAAACCGGCCGGACCGCCGGATGTTGCCGGCGACGGCTTGCCCGCACTCTTGCCCTTCAGCGTGGCCCCGCTCTCGCCGTTCGCGCAGCCGGCGGCCGAGCCGAGGCCGGCGGCGGTGGCCGCGCCCGTCGCGATGGCGAGGAACCGCCGCCTGCCCGCGCCCCCGGCGCCCCCGGGTATGTGCTCCTGATCCATGCGGGGCACGGTATGACACCCCGTACCCCTCCGCACCCGGGGAGCAGGGGCCTCCCCACCCCCGCCCAGCCCTCACCGCAGCCGCACCACCACCTCATGACTCACCCCCGCCGTGGCCTTGAGGTCCCCGAAGCGGAGCCGCAGCCGCGTCCCCGTCCCCGCCGAGACCAGGCCCGGCGGCCCGGACAGCACCGCCGAGACGGGCCGGTCCCACACCAGCTCCAGCTCCCCGGCCTCCCGGGCCGGATCCGCGATGTACACCCCGGCCGTCCCGTCGGCCCGCTCCCGTACCGTGACCGAACACGGGGCGCTGGCCTCCAGCGGACCGGCCGCCCCGGCCCGCCAGAAGTTGACCCCCGTGAAACCGAGCGGGCCGACGGCCACTCCCTGCGCCTGCGCGCTGTTGGCGAGCACGACGGGCCATCGCGGCATCGCCGCCCGCGCCGCGGTCCGGGCCGCCGACGCCCCGGGGAGCAGCTGGTACACGTATCCCGCGTCCACCGGGTCCGTGCCGTGGTCGTACCAGAGGGTGAGGTAGCGCCGGGTGAGCCCGGCGGCTGACCCGCCCAGGTTCACGTCGCGCCACCTGCCGGTGCGCGCCTGCCTCAGGGCCCTGAAGGTGCCCGGGCCCTGGAGGACGTACCCGCCGAATCCCGCCACATGCGCCCAGTCGGGGGAAGCGAACTCCGCCGACCATCCCAGGTCCGGCGGCTGCGCACGGCCGCCGACCGTCAGCCTGTGCGTCCCGGCCGCACCGAGGTTGCGGTTGTCCACCACCGACTCCACCGGGACCCCGTCCGAGGCGCGGATCCCCGCCCCCAGGCAGACCACCGCGTCGGCGAGGAAGAACCAGGACTTACGGGCCTCCAGGGTGCTCCCCAGACCGCGCAGGTGCTGGCCCACCGACGCGAACTCCCCGTCGCTCGACCCGCCCGCCCACGCCGTGTCCGGCCGCGCCTGACCCCAGGGACCGCCCGCCCCGTCGGCCAGCACCCTGCGTGCCACGGTGGTGCCCGGCAGCCGGTACGGGTCCACCGTGGGCCAGAACGCGTCCGAGTACTGGTCGTTGCCGAACGTGGACCCCCACCAGCAGAGCATCCCGCTGCCGGTGTGCCAGCCCCGGAGGTTCTCGCCGTTGCCCGTCTCGTAGTGGGCGATGCGGCGCGACGCCATGGACAGCGAGGCGGCCCAGCCCGGTCTCCGATGGGTGGCCCGGTCCATCGAGGCGAACAGCCGGTGCCCCACCGGCTCGGGCAGCGGCGCCACCGAACGGTCGGCTTCGAGCGCGGCCAGCCGGGACAGGGCGGCGAGCCCCAGCGTCCGGTCGGCCAGGGGAGGGCTGTGGTGCGCCCGCGCCGCCCAGCCCTTGACCAGGCCGCGCCAACGGGCCCGCTCGCCGCCGCCGGCCCCTTCGGCGAGGAGCAGGAGCGCGGCCAGCACCGCATGGCCACGGGTGTGGTCGTCCTGCTGGACCGCCCGCACGTCCGAGGCGGCGAGCCCCCGGCTGACCGCCCGCCCCGACACCGAGTCCATGACCAGGCCGTTGAACAGGAAGGGCGCCCAGCCCCGCTCCACGCCATCGAAGACCAACTGCCGCCCGGGATCGGTGATCTGCCACGGAGTCCCCTTCAGCAGCGCGAACAGCAGGCCGAGCCCCTCCAGGAACACCGCTCCGTACGTCCCGGTGTACGCGACCGACAGGTGCTGCACGAAGGACCCGTCCCGGTAGAGCCCGTCCCCGGCGGTGACGTACGGGAAGACCGGCCCGAGCGCGTCCCGGGCCAGGGCGACCTTCGCGGAACCGTCGCCCACGGCACCGCGCAGAGCCAGCACCCGGCACAGGTCGACCCGGTTGGCGCCCGTACTCGTCCCGCCGTACACGGCCACCGCCGAGTCCGGGACGAAATGGTCCACCGCCGCACAGAGCCCGGTCCGCAGGCCCTCCGGCAGCTTCCCGTACAGCAGGACGCAGACGTCCAGCAGCGCCTGCGGTGCGCCGATCTGCCAGCACCACCAGTTGCCGAACGGCTCCCGGCCCGCGTGGTAGACCTGCGCGTGCAACCGCTCCACGCCGTCCAGCACGGTCCGCAGCAGCGCCGGGTCCCCGGTGAGCCCGGTGCCCGGCCGTACCTGGGCCTCCGCCATGGCCCGCAGCCGGCGGCAGCTGCCCACCATCGCCTCGGGATCCGAGGCGAACCGCTGGTCCGGCCAGAGCGGACCGGGCGCCGGAGCCATCGTGGCGGCCCACCGGCCCGCTTCCGCACCGAGCTCGGCCAGCCGCGAGCGGAACGGCTCGGCGGCCTCGGAGAACCCGCCGCCCAGCACCAGTCCGCGCCAGACCTCACGCATCGCCGCGTGGACGTCGCCCCCTCCCGGGCGCCCGCCCGCCCCGCCGGAGCCCCGCCCGCACCGCGCCGCCGCCCGCGGCCGAGAGGAAGGCGCGCCGGCTCCACACTCGTGTCATCACATGCTCCTTGGTCCGATCCGTACAGCGCCCCGGGCCGGCCGTGCCGGTCCCGCGGCCCGGTTCACTCGACGTGCTCGCGGTAGCGGGCGATCACCTCCCGCAGCACCTCCCGGCCGTCCCGCGCCCACAGGCCCGGATGGAAGATCTCCACCTCCACCGGCCCCCCGTATCCCGCCCGGTCGGCCAGCTGCCGGAACGCCCGCAGATCGACACACCCGTCACCGAGCTGCCCCCGGCCCAGCAGGACGCCCTCGGGCAGCGGAGTCACCCAGTCGGCCACCTGGACCGACACGATCCGCCCGCCCGCACCGGCCCGGTCCAGATCGGCGGCCAGCCGCTCGTCCCACCACAGGTGGTAGGAATCGGCCACCACCCCGACCCGCTCCGCCGGGAACTGCTCGGCGATGTCCAGCGCCTGCCCCAGTGTGGAGACCACGCACCGGTCCGCCGCGAACATCGGGTGCAGCGGCTCGATCCCCAGCCGCACCCCGTGCCCCGCGGCCCACGGAACGAGCTCGCCCAGGAACCCGGCGATCCGCCGCCGCGCCTCCGCGAGATCCCGCTCGCCCTCCGGCAGCCCGCCCGCGACCAGGACCAGGACGTCCGCACCCAGTTCGGCCGCCTCCTCGACGGCGCGGCGGTTCTCCTCCAGCGCGACCGCCCGCCCCGCGGGGTCCGACGCGGTGAAGAACCCGCCCCGGCACAGGGAACTGACGCGCAGTCCGGCCGCCGCGACCAGCCTCGCCGTCTCCCGCAGCCCGAACCCGCGCACCGGGTCCCGCCACAGACCCACCGTCGTCACCCCGGCCGCACCGCACCCGGCCACCAGCTCCGGCAGCGACCACTGCCGCACGGTCTCCTGGTTCAGACTGAACCGGGCCGGGGCCGCCACCACCCCGGTCACTCCGCCACCCCCCGCTCCGACAGGAGCCGGCGCATCCGGCGCTCGGCGCGTTCCGGATCGGGGAACAGGCCCAGCAGGTCGGCCAGTTCGTAGGCCCGCGCCAGATGGGGGAGCGAACGGGCCGACTCCAGGCCGGCCAGCATCGCGAAGTGCTCCTGGTGGCCCGCCAGCCAGGCCAGCAGCGCCACACCGGTCTTGTAGAGCGGAGTCGGCGGTGCGAACAGGTGCCGGGCCAGCTCGACCGTCGGGTCCAGCAGTGCCCGGAAGCCGCCGGGATCCCCCCGGTCCAGGGCGAGCGCCGCCCGGGCGGCGAGGGGGGCGATGGGGCCGAAGATCCCCAGGAGCGCGTCGCTGGCCAGCTCCCCGTCCCCGGCGATCAGCTCCGGATAGTGGTGGTCGTCGCCGGTGTAGCAGCGCACGCCCGCCGGGAGCCGGCGCCGCAGGTCCTTCTCCCGCTCCGGGTCCAGCAGCGAGATCTTGACGCCGTCCACCTTCCGCGGATGCCCGGCGACGATCTTCACGAGCAGGTCCGCGGCCTCGTCCAGGCCGTCATGGCCCCAGTACCCCGCGAGCCCCGGATCGAAGACCGGGCCCAGCCAGTGCAGTACCACCGGCCGGGAGCTCTGCCTCAGCAGTGCTCCGTACACCTCCAGGTAGTCCTCGGGGCCCCGGGCCGCCCCGGCCAGGGCGCGGGAGGCCATCAGGACGGCTCCGGCCCCGCAGCCCTCGACGTGCGCGAGCTGGTCCTCGTAGGCGGCCGTGACCGCGGCGAGCGAGTGCCTCCGGTCGGCGGCCAGCTGATCGGTTCCCGCGCCGCAGACGATCCGGCCGCCCACCGCCCGGGCCTCGTCCGACGAACGGCGGATGAGCTCCGCCGCCTCCGGCCAGCCCAGGCCCATGCCCCGCTGCGCGGTGTCCATGGCCTCCGCGACCCCGAGCCCCAGCCCCCACAGCCGGTGCCGGAAGCCCAGGGTGGCCTCCCAGTCCACCACCGGCCCGCCCCCGCCCGGCGCCGCCTGCGGGGCGGCGGCCACATGGGCGGCGGCGTAGAGGACACGACTGCGGGCCGGCCTGCCGTCGAACGGGCCGAGCGGAGCTGCCGAGGACCGGTACAGGCGCGATCCCCCGTCCGCCGAGGGGAGCCGGATCCCGGTCACAGTGTCACCTCCGGCACCGGCAGCCGCCGCCCCTCCGCGCAGGAACGCAGGCCGAGCGAGGCCAGTTGTACTCCCCGGGCCCCGGAGAGCAGGTCCCACCGCCAGGGCTCGTCGCGGACGACATGCCGCAGGAACAGCTCCCACTGGGTTTTGAACCCGTTGTCCGGCGGGCCGTCGTCCGGCACCTCCTGCCACTGCGCCCGGAAGGGCTCGGCCGACGGCAGGTCCGGATCCCACACCGGCCTCGGGGTGGTCGCGCGGTGCTGGGTCCGGCAGCTCCTGAGCCCGGCCACCGCCGAACCGTGCGTCCCGTCCACCTGGAACTCCACCAGCTCGTCGCGGTGCACCCGCACCGCCCAGGAGGAGTTGATCTGCGCCACGGCGCCGCCCTCCAGCTCGAAGATCCCGTACGCGGCGTCCTCGGCCGTGGCCTCGTACGGCTTGCCCTCCTCGTCCCAGCGGCGGCCGATGTGCGTGCGGGTCAGGGCCTGCACCGTCCGGACCCGGCCGAACAGCTCGTGCAGCAGGTACTCCCAGTGCGGGAACATGTCGGCGACGATGCCCCCGCCGTCCTGCGCCCGGTAGTTCCAGGAGGGGCGCTGGGCTGGCCGCCCGTCCCCTTCGAAGACCCAGTAGCCGAACTCCCCCCGGACGGAGAGGACCTCGCCGAAGAAGCCGTCCTCGACCAGCCGCCTCAGTTTGAGCAGGCCCGGCAGGAACAGCTTGTCCTGCACCACGCCGTGTTTGACCCCGGCCGCCGCCGCCAGCCGGGCCAGCTCCAGTGCCGTGGGGAAGTCCGATGCCGTCGGCTTCTCGCAGTACACGTGCTTCCCGGCCGCCAGAGCCCGGCGCAGAGCCGCCTCCCGGGCGCCGGTCACCTGGGCGTCGAAATAGACCTCCACCCCCGGATCGGCCAGGACCGCCTCCAGGTCCGTGCTCACGTGCTCCAGGCCGTGCCGTTCGGCGATGGCCCGCAGGGCGGCCTCGCGGCGCCCGACCAGTACCGGTTCCGGCCACAGCAGCGTGCCGTCGCCGAGGTCCAGCCCGCCCTGCTCGCGCAGCGCGAGGACGGACCGCACCAGGTGCTGGCGGTACCCCATCCGGCCCGTCACGCCGTTCATCGCGATCCTGATCGTCCTGCGTTCCATGATGACCTTCCTCCGGTCCGTCGGCTCGTGTGTGAAAGCGATGGAAAGCGCTTTCTGCGTTTCACGGTAGGCCTGGAAATCGAGTCTCTTCAATTACCCGATCGAGTGATGGAAAGCGCTTTCTGATTCGGGCATCATGAGGAGGACGGAGCAGATCGGACGACGGCCCGCGGCAGCGGCGGGCCACCAGGGGAGGGGATCCCGATGGCAGTGACGCTTGCGGAGGTCGCGGTGCGCGCGGGGGTCTCGCCCGCCACGGTCTCGCGGGTACTGAACGGCGGCTATCCGGTGGCCGGAGGCACCCGGACCCGGGTGGAGCGGGCCGTCGAAGAGCTCGGCTACATCGCCAACGCCCCCGCCCGCGCCCTCGCGGCCGCCACCTCGGACCTCGTCGGGATCCTCGTGCACGACATCGCCGACAGCTACTTCGGCATCCTCGCGGGATCCCTGCAGAGCGCCCTCGACCCCGCCGGCGGGGTCGAGCCGCGCCGGCTGGCCGTCGTCTGCAACACCCAGGGCGTTCCCGCCACCGAGACCGCCTACCTCACCCTGCTCGAAGGCCAGCGCGCCGGAGGCGTCGTCCTCACCGGCGCGGCCACCGAGGACCCCGAACACAGCGACGCCCTCACCCAGCGCCTGGCCCGCATGGCCGCCGCCGGGACCCGTGTGGTCCTCTGCGGGCGCCCGCCGGTGCCGGTGCCCTCCGCACTGCCCGTCGCCACCGTCGAGTTCGACGACCGAGGGGGCGCCTTCCGCCTCGCCGAACACCTCCTGACACTGGGCCACCGGCGCATCGCCTACATCGCCGGCCCGTCGGGGCAGAGCACCACCCGCGAGCGCCTCGCCGGACACCAGGAAGCCCTCCAGCGCCACGACCCGGCCCTGCCCCGAGCCTGCGCCGCCCTCACCGTCCACGCCGGGTCCGAGCGCTCCGCCGGCTATGACGCCACCCGCGAACTCCTGCGCAGGGGAGAGCCCTTCACCGCCGTCGCGGCAGCCAACGACACGGCCGCCGCGGGCGTCGCCGCAGCCCTGCGCGAAGCGGGCCTGCGCATACCCGAGGACGTCTCGGTCACCGGCTTCGACGACCTGCCGTTCAGCCAGGACACCGCCCCCGCCCTCACCACCGTCCGGGTGCCGCTGCGCGAGGCGGGCGTGCTCGCCGCCCAACTGGTGACCGGCCGCCGGCCCCTGCCGCCGGGAGGCATCACCACCCTGCCCACCGAACTCATGGTGCGCGGTTCGACCGCGCCACCACCACCGGCACGGAGGACGCCGTGAGGTACGCCTTCTCCACCCTCGGCCTGCCGGGGACCCCGCTCGCCCGCAGCGCCGCACTGGCAGCCGGCCACGGCTACGACGGCCTCGAACTGCGGGCCCACCCCGAGGAACCACTGCACCCCCAGAGCCCGCCCGGGGACCGGGCAGCCGGGCTGCGGACCCTCACGCGCGCCGGCGTACGCGTCCTCGGGGTGGCGGGCTACACCAGGGTGGCGGCGCCGGGCGGCGACGAGCCGGTCCTCGGCGAGCTGAGGTCCCTGGTCCGGCTCGCCGCCGACCTCGAAGCCCCCTACGTCCGGGTCTTCCCCGGCGGGGAAGGCCTGCCCGGACCGCAGGCCGACACCAACGCCGTACGCCGCCTGCGGGAAGCCGCTCCCTACGCCGAGCGGAACGGCGTACGGATCCTGCTGGAGACCCACGACTCGCACCGCACGGCGGCGGCAGCCGCCCGCGTGCTCGACGCGGTCGGCCACCCGGCGGCAGGCGCCCTGTGGGACGTGCTGCACACCTGGCTGGGAGGCGAGGGGCCGGCCGAGTCGAGACGCAGGCTCGGGCCGCATCTGGGCTACGTCCAGGTCAAGGACGTGGCGTCGGCCGAGGACCTGACCCCGGTCGGGCTGGGTGCGGGTGTGCTGCCGCTCGCCGGGGCGGTGGCCGCGGCACCGGCCGACGGGTGGCTGTGCTGGGAGTACGAGAGACGCTGGTACCCCGAGGCGGCCGAGCTGGCCGGCCCCCGGCTCACCCGGGGCCGTGAACACCTCGAGGGGCTGGTGGCCCATGCCGCTCAGGCCGAGTAGGAGAGCCGGCCCGGGTCCACCGGGTAGCGGAAGCCGACTCCCCGCGCGTAGCGCTCCAGCTCCTCGACCGCCACCACCGCCAGACGGTCCAGCTCTCCGCCCAGCGAACCCGCCACATGGGGGGTGAGCAGGACGTTCGGCAGGTCGTACAGGGGGGACCCGGCGGGCAGCACCTCCGGTTCGGTGTGGTCGAGGACGGCGTGGAGCCGGCCGGTGACCAGCTCCCGCGTCAGCGCCGCCGTGTCGACCAGGGAGCCCCGCGCGGTGTTGATCAGCGTGGCGCCGTCCTGCATCAGGGCCAGCCGGGAGGCGTCCAGCAGACCACGGGTGCGGGGGAGTTCGGGGGCGTGCAGGCTCACCACGTCACTGCGGCGGAGCAGGGCGTCCAGGCCGCAGGCCTCGCCGCCGAGGGCGGCGAGTTCGGCGGGATCGGCGTACGGGTCGTGCACCAGGACCCACAGGTCGAACGGCCGCAGCAGCTCCAGCACCCGGCGGCCGGTGCGGGAGGCGCCGACGAGCCCGACGGTCCGCCGGTAGTTGCCGGCCTCCGGGAAGCGGACCAGGGGGCCGACCGGGCCGCGCGCGGTCCGGTAGGCGCGGGCGGCCTCCAGGACCCGCTTGTTGGAGAACAGGATCGCGGCGAGCGTGTACTCCGCGACCGGCAGGGCGTTCGCGGCGGCCGCGCTGGAGACCAGCAGACCGCGCTCCCAGCAGGCGTCGGTCACATGCCCCTTGACGCTTCCGGCGGCGTGCACGACGGCCCGCAGCCGCGGCATCCGGCGCAGCGCGTCCGCGTCGAGGACCGGACAGCCCCATCCGGTGAACAGCACCTCGGCGTGGGCGAGCCGGGCCCCGAGTACGGGGCCGGGCCGCGCGAAGTCGGTGAGCAGGAGCTCGGGCTCCACATCGGCGACCCGGACCAGCTCGGCCAGAGCCCGGCCGCGGAGAACGGCCGCCCGGGTGTCCGGACTCATCGCGAGCACGGTGGCGGGCCGGGCGGAGACGGCGGATCTGGTCAATCGGTCCTCTCCTGCGGTGGAACCCGGACGCCGGAGGCGCTGGAGGCCGCAGGCCGTGAACGGGGAGGGAGCAGGACGATGCTCACAGAGCCGGGCGGCCCAGGAGCGGCGACACGGGGCACGGGGCGCCGTGGTTCACCCGCAGGCCCGATCAGGCCGGGCCCCGTCAGCGGCGCCGCGTGGCTACCCGATCGGGTCGGCCCCCGGCCTACGGGGGCGGGAGCTGGGCCGGGGGCTCCGGCCGGCGCTCACTCCGGGGTGGTCTGGGTGACGCACCACAGCCGGCGCGGCAGAGCGCCCTCCTCGAAGGGGTGGACCTCCCGGAGGGTCCAGCCCTCGGCGAGGGCGTCGACGAGTCCGCGCGGGAAGAAGTGGACGGCGAACCCGCCGTGCTCCCAGATGCCGTCCCCGTGGAAGGTCCCGGCCCGGTAGTGCGCGTCGCCGGTGTGGCGGACGGTGTAGAGGAAGGTGCCGCCTGGCCTCAGCACCCGGCGGACCTCGCCGACCAGAGCGTGGATCTCGCGCGTGGACAGAGCCATGCACAGGAGCATGTGGGCGAACACGCCGTCCACCGAGGCATCGTCCAAGGGCAGGGGCTCGCGCACGTCGTGGACCGCGGTGGCGACCCGCCCGGCCAGCCCCTGGGCGGCGGCCCCCCGGCGCAGCTGCTCCAGGCCGGCCGGGCTGAAGTCGGTGGCCAGCACCTCGAAGCCGGCGCGGGCGAAGTACAGGGCGTCACGGCCGTGCCCCGCACCCAGCTCGAGCACCTGACGGGCACCCTCGGTCCGGAAGACCCCGGCGGCGCGGACCGCCGCCTCCGAGGGCCGCTCGCCGTACATACCGGGATGTGCGCCGTAGGTCCGCTCCCAGTGCTCCCGCTGGCCCTCGGCGAGCCCCTCCCCGGCCTCCGTCATACCGCCATCTCCTTCCGGCCCGCCACCGTGACCGTGCTCCCAGCCTAGGGCCAGCGGCCGCCCTGCTCGGCCTGCGAGGGCCACCGCCGCCGGCTCCGGCCGGTAGCGGTCACCACGCGTCGAGGTGGACCGGTTGAGGGAGGCGTCCGAGGGTCTTTCGTCCGGACCGCTGCGCGACGAGCGTTACGTGGCGCGGGAGTTGCGCAGGAGCCAGGGTGTGGGGTGGAGGGAGGTGACGGGTTCCTTGTAGACCTCGTCCCCGGGCAGCGGGACGACCAGCCACAGGCCGGGCGGGAAGAAACGGCCCCTGGTGTGGGCGAGGCCTCCGTAGACCGAGCGGAGGAAGGCGGGGACCGCGTCGCGGGGGACGTCGTGGAACTCGACGTGGTCCACCGTGATCTTCGCATCGCCCTCGGGGTGCAGGCGGACGCTGACCGCGGGCGTGCCGTCGACTTCGACGAACGCCTCGTGCGGCAGGGAGCCGTCGGGGTCGAGGGTGGCGAAGGGGTCGGCGGCGGTGCGGCGCGAGGTCCGGTCGGCGCCGATGTCGTCGGTGACCGTCGCCGTCCGCCGGTACTCCTCCGCGATCTCGCGGATCGCGCGGACGGCCGACTCGGTCGTCGGGAGACGAGGGGAGTTCATGCAGTGATCATGGCCTAGGTAGCTGGGCGCGGCGGAGCCGGGGCGTCATGCCGCGGCGCGCCGCCGGGCGAGGTGGACGGTGATGTCGGCGACGATCCCGACCGTCGGCGGGAGGGCCCGTGCGATCCGGGCGAAGACCAGCTCCTGTTCCGGGGCCGGCAGCATCAGATAGGCGGAGACGGTCGACAGATGCCCCAGGTAGTCGTGGGCGGTCATGGTCAGGCGGCGTTCGACGGCCGACTGCCGGACGTCGGTGAACCATTCGGACCGCCGGAGTTCCGTACCCGGCCACCGCGGGTCGTACCCAGCGGGCGCGCCGTCCGGGGACGGGGCCTCGTCGCTCTCCAGGAACGGTGCCCGGGCCGCGCGGACGGCCTCCTCCACGTCCGGGTCCGCCAAGTGGACCGGCCCGCCGAAGCAGGCGAAGACCCCGTCCGGCCGCAGCAGGGCGGCCACGCGCGGCCACCGGCCCTCCGGCCGCGTCCAGTGCAGCGCCGCCGCCGCGTACACGGCGTCGTACCGCTCGCCGGGGCGCAGCTCCTCGAAGGCGGCCCGGACCGTGCGGACCGTCGGCGGCGCGTGCCGGCGCAGCTCGGCGAGCATGGCCCGGTCGGGTTCCGTCGCGGTGACGGAGATGCCCCGCGCGGCGAACACGCGGGTCGCCTTGCCCGTTCCGGCGCCGATCTCCAGGGCGGTCCGGACCGGCCGGCCGGCGTAGGCGACGACCAGGTCGGCCAGCGCGTCGGGATAGCCGGGGCGGAACCGTTCGTAGGCCGCCGCCCTCGTCCCGAAGCTCAGTGCGCGATCGGACATGCCGAGCATCCTGACACGCGGACCTCGGTCACCGCGTGACGCGTACCGACTCGGACGGCGAACCGGGCGGCGGCCGCATCCTGAGGCCGGGCCGGCCGTCCCCGGGTCCGACGGCCGCTGGGGCCGCCGGGTCCGGGCCCGGTTCGGCCCGGGCAGCCAGGCGTACCGCGCCCCTGGGGCACCGCGCCGCCGGGCCGACCTCGTGTGCGGCTTCGGAGCGGGGGCACGGGCCACCACCGGGCGGGTGGCCCCGGAGGGAGGTGTTCCCGTAGGGACAGTAGGGTGGGCCGGGTGAACCTTTCTTCCGCGCTTCCGCGTTCCTTCCGGCTGCTCGTCACGGGTGGGGGGACCGGTGGACACACGTACCCCGCCCTGACCGCGATCCGTACCCTCCAGGGCCGACTCGCGGCCGCCGGCGGCACGCTCGACGTGCTGTGGATCGGCACCGCCGACGGTCTGGAGGCGCGGGTCGCACCGGCCGAGGGGATCGCGTTCAAGACCGTCGCCACCGGCAAGATCCGCCGCTCGGCGAACCCGCTGAAGATGCTGTCGGCCGCGAACATGAAGGACATGGCACGGGTCCCGCTCGGCGTGGCCCAGGCCCGGGCCATCGTGTCCGAGTTCGAGCCCGACGTGGTCCTGGCCACCGGCGGCTACGTCGCGGTGCCCGCCGGGCTGGCGGCGCGGCTGTGCAAGCGGCCGCTCGTGCTGCACGAGCAGACCGTGCGCCTCGGCCTCGCCAACCGCAAGCTCGCCGGGTCCGCGACGCGCATCGCCGTGTCCTCGGAGTCCTCGCTCCCGCTGCTCCCCGCCGAGGTCCGCGACCGCGCGGTCGTCACCGGCAACCCGGTCCGCCCCGAGGTGCTGTCCGGGCACCCCGACAAGGCCGTGCACGCGCTGAACCTCGTCGGGTTCGACCGCCGCCTCCCCACCGTCTACGTCACCGGTGGCGCGCAGGGCGCCCAGCAGATCAACGGCGTGGTGCGCGAGGTGCTCCCGTGGCTGCTGAGCCACGCGAACGTGATCCACCAGTGCGGTCCGGCCAACGTCGACGAGCTCCGTTTCGCGGCCGCCGGGCTGGACCCCGTGCTCGCGGGCCGCTACCACGTGACCGGGTTCGTCGGGCCGGAGCTGCCCGACGTGCTGGCGCTCGCCGACATCGTGATCTCCCGCTCCGGCGCGGGCACCCTGGCCGAGCTGACCGCGCTGGGCAAGCCGGCGGTGTTCGTCCCGCTGGCCACCTCGGCCGGCAACGAGCAGGCGCACAACGCCCAGTACCTGGCGGACGCGGGCGCCGCCGTCGCCCTGCTCGGCGAGGTCACCGCGCACGGCCTCGCCGAGGCCGTCGGCCCGCTCCTCACCGACCCCGGCCGGCGCGCCCAGATGGCCGAGCGGGCCCGGGCGTACGGACGGCCGGACGCCGCCGAGCGGCTCGTGGACGTGCTGCTGGCCGCCGCCAACGGCTGATCCGCAACACGGGGGAGGGGCGTCGCCGGGCACTGGGCCGGCGGCGCCCCTCCGCGCTGACACACGGTGTTCACGTCCCGGAGCCGCAGGCCGGGTCCGCCGACCGGACGGTATGCCTAGACTGGCCGCTCGTCGATCATGCAACCGATGAGTGTGGAGGACGGTCCGTCATGCGCTATCTCCCCCTGGGCAGTTCAGGTCTCCTGGTCTCCGCGGTAGGCCTCGGCTGCAACAACTTCGGCGGCCGCCTCGACCTCCAGGCCACCCGGGCCGTCGTCGACGCCGCCCTCGACTCCGGCATCACCCTGCTCGACACCGCCGACATCTACGGCGGCCAGGGCGGCTCCGAGCGCCACCTCGGCCAGGCCCTCAAGGGCCGCCGCGACCAGGTGGTCCTCGCCACCAAGTTCGGCTACGACGGCGTCGACATGGGCTACGGGCCCGCCGCCGGCGCCCGCGGCGGCCGCGGCTACATCCGGCGCGCCGTCGAGGAGTCCCTGCGCCGCCTGGAGACCGACCACATCGACCTGCTCCAGCTGCACAGCCCCGACCCGGCCACGCCCATCGCGGAAACCCTCGCGGCGCTCACCGAACTCGTCGCCGAGGGCAAGGTCCGCTACATCGGCCACTCCAACTTCAGCGGCTGGCAGCTCGCCGAAGCCGCCCACACCGCCCGCGAGACCGGCGCGGTGCCCTTCGTCTCGGCCCAGAACGAATGGTCGCTCCTGCAGCGGTCGGCCGAACGCGAACTGGTCCCCGCCGCCCGCCACTACGGCCTGGGCGTCCTGCCCTACTTCCCCCTCGCCAACGGCCTGCTCACGGGCAAGATCCGCCGCGGCGCGCCGGTCCCGCCCGGCTCCCGCCTCGACGGCCGCGACTCCTACCTCACCGAGGAACGCCTCGACACCGTCGAAGCCCTGGCCGCGATCGCTGAGAAGCACGGCCGTACGGTGCTGGAGCTCGCCATCGGCTGGCTCTCCGCCCAGCCCGGCTGCGCCTCCGTCATCGCCGGCGCCACCTCCGCCGAGCAGGTACGCGCCAACGCGGCCGTCGCCGACCGCCCGCTGGACGCGCAGCTGCTGGGCGAGATCGACGCCGTCGCCCAGGCCCACGCCGGATGACCGCCCCCCTGCGCTGCGCGGTGCTGGACGACTTCCAGGGGGTGGCCACCACCCTCGCGGACTGGTCGCCCGTCACCGCGCGGGGCGTCGAGGTGGTCACCTACCGCGACCACCTCGCCGACGAGGACGAACTCGCCGCCCGCCTGGCCGGTTACGACATCCTCGTCACCCTGCGCGAACGCGTCCCGTTCCCCGCGAGCCTGCTGGAGCGGCTGCCCCGCCTCAAGCTGCTCGTGGCCAGCGGCATGCGCAACTCCGTCATCGACCACGCCGCCGCCGAACGGGCCGGCGTCACGGTGTGCGGCACCGCCAGCTCCTCCACCCCGCCCGTCGAGCTCACCTGGGCCCTGCTCCTCGGCCTCGCGCGCGGGATCGTCACGGAGAACACCGCCCTGCGCGAGGGCGGCCCCTGGCAGCAGACCGTGGGCGCCGACCTCCACGGCCGCCGCCTCGGCCTGCTGGGCCTGGGCAAGACGGGCAGCCGCGTGGCCCGGATCGGGCTCGCCTTCGGCATGGAGGTCACGGCCTGGAGCCAGAACCTCACCAAGGAGCGGGCCGACGCCGAAGGGGTCTCCCTGGCCCCGTCGAAGGAGGCGCTGCTGGCGGACAGTGACTTCGTCTCGGTCCACCTCGCCCTCGGCGAACGCACCCGGGGGCTGATCGGCGCGGCCGAGCTGGCCCTGATGCGGCCAACCGCCTACCTGGTGAACACCTCCCGGTCCGCGATCGTGGACCAGGAGGCGCTGGCCCAGGCCCTGCGCGCCGGGCGGCTCG
Organism: Streptomyces katrae; assembly: GCF_002028425.1. Classification (GTDB taxonomy): domain Bacteria; phylum Actinomycetota; class Actinomycetes; order Streptomycetales; family Streptomycetaceae; genus Streptomyces; species Streptomyces katrae_A. The sequence continues at coordinate 6,977,276 of NZ_CP020042.1, forward strand.
CGGGAGCCGGCCTGGACGTCTTCGACACCGAGCCGCTGCCCGCGGACGACCCGCTGCGCACCGCACCGAACCTGCTGGCGACCCCGCACCTCGGCTACGTCACCCGGGCCAACTACACCACGTACTACGGGGAGGCGGTCGAGGACGTCCTCGCCTTCCTCGACGGCGCACCCGTCCGCGTCCTGACCTAGGGCCTGTCGTCAAAGTCCCGTCGTCGCCCGTCGCGGGGCAGACGGGAATTTGACGACAGGCCCTGGCACCGGACGCACCGAGGGCCCTCCCCGCCACGGCCGGGAGGGCCCCCGGCCCGGGTGCGCGGCGGTCCTCAGGACACGATGTCCTTGCGGGAGAAGCCGCGGAACGCGAGGGCGAACAGCACCAGCGCGTACGAGACCGACACCACCGCCCCCTTGGCCATCCCGCCCCATTCCAGCTGCGGCTGCAGGGCGTCCGCCCAGGCGAACTGCCAGTGCGCGGGCAGGAACTCCCGCCACGACCCGAGCGCGGTCACCGCGTCCAGCACGTTCCCCACGATCGTCAGCCCGACCGCCCCGCCGACCGCGCCCAGCGGCGCGTCCGTCCGCGTCGACAGCCAGAACGCCAGCCCGGCCGTGACCAGTTGCGACACGAACACGAAGGCCACCGCCAGCGCCAGCCGGGGCACCGTGTCCGCGGCCGCGAGGGCCCCGCCCGCGGGCAGCTTCAGCGGCCCCCACCCGTACGCGGCCGTGCCCGCCGCCAGGGCCACCACCGGCAGCAGCACGATCGCGGCGAGGCTGAACCCCAGCGCCACCACCAGCTTGCTCCACAGCAGCCGGGCCCGGGGCACCGGCGAGGCCAGCAGATAGCGCAGCGAGGACCAGCTCGCCTCCGAGGCCACGGTGTCCCCGCAGAACAGGGCCACCGGCACCACCAGCAGGAACCCGGCCGACACGAACAGGCAGGTCGCGGCGAAGTTCGCACCGGAGGCCGTGGCGGTGTCGATGAAGCTGACCCGGCCGTCGCTGCCGCCCCGCCCGTTGTCCGCCCCGCCCACCGCGAAGGCGATGATCATGACGAACGGCAGTGCGGCCAGCACCCCGCCCATCACCAGCGTCCGCCGCCGGCGCCACTGCCGCAGCGCCTCCACCCGCAGCGGCAGCGTCCGCCCCGGCCGGTAGCCGGGGGCGGTCTCCCCGGCGGGTGCCGAAGTCCGTACGGCGCTCATGCCGCACCTCCGATCAGGGTCAGGAAGGCGTCCTCCAGCCGGCGGTGCGGCCCCACCGCCGTCACCGGCAGCTCCAGCCGTACGAGTTCGGCGATCAGGGCGGCGGGCGTCGCACCGTCGAGCCGTACGAGGAGCCCCTCGTCGGCGGGCACCACGGAGGCGACGCCCTCCAGCGCCGCGACCTTGCCCACGGCCGCCTCGTCCACCGGTCCACCGAGCGCGACCAGCAGGGTGTCCCCGCCGCCGGTGATCTCGGCGACCGGACCGGCCTGCACCAGCCGCCCGCGGTCCATGACCACCAGATGGGTGCAGGACTGCTCCACCTCCGACAGCAGGTGGCTGGAGACGATGACCGTCCGCCCGCCCGCGGCGTAGCGGATCATCACGTCGCGCATCTCCCGGATCTGCGGCGGGTCCAGACCGTTCGTCGGCTCGTCCAGGATCAGCAGGTCCGGCAGCCCCAGCATCGCCTGGGCGATCGCGAGCCGCTGGCGCATGCCCTGCGAGTACGTGCGCACCGCGCGCTCCAGGGCGTCGCCGAGGCCGGCGATCTCCAGGGCCTCGGCCAGGTGAGCGTCCTCGGCGGGGCGGCCGGTGGCCTGCCAGTACAGCTCCAGGTTGGCCCGGCCGCTCAGGTGCGGCAGGAACCCGGCGCCCTCCACGAACGCGCCGACCCGCGACAGCACCGGCGCCCCGGGGCGGATCGCGTGCCCGAACACCCGGATCTCCCCGGCGTCCGGCGTGATCAGGCCCATCAGCATCCGCAGCGTGGTGGTCTTCCCGGCCCCGTTGGGCCCCAGCAGACCCAGCACCTGGCCCCGCTCCACCCGGAAGGACAGGTCCCGCACGGCGTACCGGTCCTGGGACTTCGCGTAGCGCTTCGTCAGACCGGTGATGTCGAGCGGTACGCCGGCCAGTTCCGGTTCCGGCGCCGCCGCACCGGCCCGGCTCCCGCCGGTGCGGCGGATCCCGAGCAGCGCGGCGGCCAGCGCCACCGCGCCCAGCGGCAGCCACCAGATCCAGCCGGGCAGACCGGCGGTGGCGGTCCGCACTCCGGCGGCGACGGGCACCTGGAGCGGTTCGTGCACCGAGACGGTGTACGAGGCGGGCTCTGCCGGGGACGCGTAGCCCAGGTCGGTGGCCGCGACCACCAGCCGCAGCCGGTGCCCGGCCTGGAAGGCGTGGTCGACGGCGGGCAGCCGCAGCTGCACGCTGCGGCCCTGCCCGGCGTCCGTCACCCGGACGGGGGCCACCAGCTGGCTCGGCAGCACCTGCTGGCGCCCGTCGGGCCCCACGTCGTACAGCTTGCCGAACAGCACGGCCGAACCGTCCGCAGCCGTCGACCTCAGGTTCAGGGTGATGGTCGGGGTGCCGGTGACCCGGACCTCCTCGGCCAGCGGCTCCGACTCGAAACGGGCGTTCTGCCCGGGGAAGTCCAGGGAGAACCCGGTCCCGAGGGAGGCCAGCTGCCCGCCGATCCCGGGCAGCGCCGACAGCGCCGGCGGGGCCCCGCCCGCCGGGTTCTGGAAGGTCTGCTCGGGCCCGGCAAGGTGATACGGCCGTGGCTCCGGTACCAACCCGGGATAGCGGTCGCCGCTCGCGCCGCGCACCATGATCCGCCCGTCGGTGGAGTCGACGCCGCCGGTGCGCGAGACACGGAAGGCCGGGCCGGTGTCCGCGCCCGCGTCATCCTTGAGATAGCGGTCGAACCAGGCCTCCACCCGGGACTCGACCCGGCCGGACTCGCCCATGCCGCCGTCGTGCCCGCCGGCCGCCCAGTCCACGGCCACCGGCGCGCCGTTCGCGGAGATGGCCCTGGCCATGGCGTCGGCCTGGTCCAGCGGGAACAGGGAGTCGTCCTGCCCCTGCACGATCAGCGCCGGAACCCTGATCCGGTCGCCCACGGCCGAGGGGCTGCGCCGCTCCAGCAGGGCGCGCGCCTCGGCGTCGGGCTTCCCCACCACCGCGACCCGCTCGTACATGGCGCACAGCTGCGGCTCGAACCGTCCGCAGCCCGGGGCCGCCGGGGGTCCCGCCGCGACTGCCGGGCCGCCGGCCTGCTGGAGGCCGTCAGCCGCACCGCTGGTGAAGAAGATCCCGGCCCAGAGCTTCTTGAACACGCCCTGCGGGAACAGGGCGTCCGCGAGGTTCCAGTACGTGATCTGCGGGGCGATCGCGTCCACCCGCCGGTCGTACCCGGCGGCCAGCAGCGCCACGGCCCCGCCGTAGGAGGCGCCGGCCACGCCCACGCGCGGGTCGCCGGCCGCGTCCAGCCGGACCTCGGGCCGGCGGGCCAGCCAGTCGACGAGCGCCGAGACGTCCTTGACCTCGTGCTCGGGGTCGTTCAGCCCGATCTTCCCGCCGGAGCGGCCGAAACCGCGCGCCGACCAGGTCATGACCGCGTACCCGTCGCGGGCCAGGCGTTCGGCCTGGGCGCGGACGTCGTCCTTGCTGCCGCCGAAGCCGTGGCCCAGGAGGACGGCCGGACGGCGTTGCGTGGTGTCGCCGGCCGTGAAGAAGGAGGTGTCGATGCCGGTGGGACCGCCTGCGTCCGTACCGGGCATCCGCAGGACCTGGTCCTGGCGGTGCACGGCCGGCCCTTCCCCGGAAGCGGCCGCGGCCGTCCAGGTGCCGGCGCCCGCGAGCACCGCGAGGGCGGCGGCACCGGCGAGCAGGCGGTCCCGGGGCCGCCGGGGGAGTCGGAGCTTCATAGGGGAACCCTAAGGGCCGTGATCTCCTTCCCCGAGCTCCCTCAGGGGGAGCCCCGCCCCTTCTCCAGGAGTACCCGCGCGGCCCCGCGTACCGCACCCGCGGTAGGCGCCGGGCTGCGGGGCGGCCCCGGCGGCGGCAGGATGGGGCGCATGCTGCTGGCCGAGGTCGCGCGCGTGTCCCGGGAGGTCGCCGAGACCTCCGCCCGGTCGCGCAAGACCGCCCTGCTCGCGGAGCTCTTCGCGGCCGCGCCCGCCGACGAGGCCGGCCTGGTCATCGCCTACCTCTCCGGCCGCCTGCCGCAGGGCCGCCCGGGCATCGGCTGGCGCACCCTGGCCGAGGACACCGGGCCGGCGGCGGAGCCCACCTTGACCGTACGGGCCGTCGACGCGGCCGTGGCCGAGCTGGCCGCCGTCTCCGGCCCGGGGGCGCAGGCCGAGCGCCGCCGGATCGTGGCCGCCCTGCTGGGCGCCGCCACCGCGCCCGAGCAACGGTTCCTGCGCAGCCTGCTCTCCGGGGAGGTGCGCCAGGGCGCGCTGGACGCGGTGGCCCTGGAGGGGGTCGCGGCCGCCGCCGGGGTGCCGGCGGCCGACCTGCGCAGGGCGGTGATGCTGGACGGCTCGCTGCCCCGGGTGGCGGCCGCGGTACTGGCCGAAGGGGCCGCGGCGCTGAGCGGGGTGGCCCTGCGCATCGGGCAGCCCGTCCAGCCGATGCTGGCCGGGACCGCCCGCTCGCTGGAGGACGCCCTGCGCGCGCTCGGGCCGTGCGCGGTGGAGGAGAAGCTCGACGGGATCCGGGTCCAGGTCCACCGGGAGGGCGGGGAGGTCCACGTCTACACCCGCTCCCTGGACGAGATCACCGCCCGGCTGCCCGAGGTCGTCGAGCTCGCCCTGAGCCTGCCCGGGGAGCGGTTCATCCTGGACGGGGAGGTCATCGGGCACGACGCCGCCGGGCGGCCGGTCCCGTTCCAGGAGATCGCGAGCCGCGTCGGCTCCCGCGTGGACGTGGACGCCGCACGGCGGACCCTCCCCGTCGGCGCGTTCTTCTTCGACGTGCTGGCCCTCGGCGAACGGGTCCTGCTGGACCTGCCGGTCCGTGACCGGTACGCCGCCCTGGCCGGCCTCGTCCCGCAGGCCGCGCGGGTCCGCCGGCTGGTGGTGGAGGACCCGGCCGCCCAGGAGGAGCGGGCCCGGGAGTTCCTGGCCGAGACCCTGGGCCGGGGGCACGAAGGGGTCATGGCCAAGGGTCTCGGCTCCCCGTACGCGGCGGGCCGGCGCGGCAAACAGTGGCTGAAGGTCAAACCCGTGCACACCCTCGACCTGGTGGTGCTCGCCGCCGAATGGGGCCACGGCCGCCGCACCGGCCTGCTGTCGAACCTGCACCTGGGCGCCCGCGCCGCCGACGGGAGCTTCGCCATGCTCGGCAAGACGTTCAAGGGCCTCACCGACGAGATGCTGCGCTGGCAGACCGAGCGGCTGCGCGAGCTCGCCGTGGAGGACGACGGGTTCACCGTCCGGGTCAGGCCGGAGCTGGTCGTGGAGATCGCCTACGACGGCCTCCAGCGCTCCCCGCGCTACCCGGCCGGGGTGGCCCTGCGCTTCGCCCGGGTCCTGAGGCACCGCCCCGACAAGGCGCCGGGGGAGGCCGACACGGTGGAGACGGTGCTGGAGCAGCGCCGCGGCTGACCTGGGGACGGGGGAATTTGCCTCAGAGGCAAGGAAGATTGCCAGCGGGGCAAGATTCTGGCTCAATCGGGACATGACCCCCCGTCCCGAGGACCCCCCGGACACCGAGGCCCCACAGGCCCCCGGCGGCGCCGAAGAGCTGCCCGCCGTGGCCCCGCAGCTGCGCGAACTGCGCCGGCGCGCCGGGCTCACCCTGGAGGCGGCCGCAGCCAGGGCCCGGCTGTCGCCCGCGCACCTGTCGCGGCTGGAGACCGGTCGGCGCCAGCCCTCGCTGCCGCTGCTGCTCGGACTCGCCCGCACCTACGGTACGACCGTCTCCGAACTGCTCGGCGAGACCCAGGGAGTCGCCGATCCCATCGTACGGGCCGGCGGTCCCGGGGCCCGCGAGGCCGACGGGTGGACGTACTGGCAGGCCGGGGGCTCCGGGCGGGGCATGCAGGCGCTGCGCGTGCACGTCCCTCCGGGACGCAGCCAGGGCGAGCTGGTGCGCGTCCATCCCGGAGAGGAGTGGCTGTACGTGCTCGGCGGGCGGCTGCGGCTGCACCTGGGGGAGGCCGAGCACCTGCTGGAGCCGGGGGACAGCGCCCACTTCGACTCGCTGACCCCGCACCGGATCGGCGCGGCCGGTCCCGGCGGGGCGGAGCTGCTGTTCGTCCACACGCTGTTGCAGAGCAGCCTCGCCGGGATGTGCCTCGGCGGCACCGCCAAGCACCACCCCTAGCCGTCATAGCCGCCACCGCTGATCAGCCGAGGAGCCAGCCGTCATGCCGTCCCGAGGAGAGAACATGTCCACCACGCCCGAACAGAAGGCCCCGCTCGGCGTCTTCCGGCGCTTCGAGTCCAAGTTCCCGCGCGGCCTGGTCATCAGGCTGATCGCGTACCTCTTCGTGGGTCACCTCTTCGCGTTCTTCGTCTACCTGCTCTTCGTCCTGGGCGGCCGGAACCAGTAGCGGGCGCCGCCCGCCGGACCCAGCCCAGCACCAGCAGCGACGCCACCGCCGCGAAGGCGCACCAGGTGGAGGCGAACTCCAGCCGCCACAGCGCCGCGCACACCGCCGCCCCCGCGGCCAGCACCGCGCCCAGCACCCGCAGCGCGCGGTCCCCGGAGAGCAGCAGGGAGCCCAGGACGGCGTACAGGTACCCGGCCAGGACCAGCGGCGCGTACGGCACGTCCACCGCGTAGCCCAGCACCCGCCCCCGCACCTCGGCGGACACCGGCCGCACGGCCAGGCAGTACGCCAGCACCGCGGCGGTGGCCAGACCGACGGCCGCCGGCCCCCACAGCCGGCGCCGGCCCCCGGGCGCTACGGCGAGCAGCACCCCGAACGGCACCCACACCGCCGGCACGGGCAGGGCGATCACCGCCCAGGCCGTGGTGGCCGGACCGCAGCCGCCGCCCGCGTCCCAGACGGCGGCCTCGACCAGCTGGTGCGCGCCCAGCAGCAGCGGCAGCGCGGCCACAGGCAGGTCCCGGACCCGCCGCACCCGCACCAGGCACACCACCCCGGCGGTGGCCACGGCCCCGCCCGCCGCCAGGTCCGCCGACGCGCTCCAGCACACCGAAGGCCTCCGGGACCGCTCAGGGGGCGGGCTCCTGGGGGTGCTCCGCCGCGTGCGGGTGCTCCAGCGGAGGGGAGCCGACCGCGCAGGAGGTCCGGCACTCCGGATGGCAGGCCCCGGGTGAGGGGGAGCGCACGGTCGCCCACGCCAGGGCCGCGCCGGCCACCAGCAGCCCCGCGCACCAGGCCATCGCCCGCCCGTAGGCCGCATCGAAGGCGCCGGCCGACAGGTAGGCGTCCGGGCCCATCCCGGCCAGCAGCGGCAGCGCGGCCACCGCCAACAGCCCCGCCGCCCGTGCGGCGGCGTTGTTGATGCCGCTGGCCAGGCCCGCCCGGCCGGGATCCAGCGAGGCCAGCACGGTCGCGGTCAGCGGCGCGACCAGGGCGGCCATGCCCGCGCCGAGCACCACCATGGCGGGCAGCACGTCCCCGGCGTACGAGGCGTGCGGCCCCACCCGCAGGCTCAGCAACATCCCGGCGGCGCACAGCAGCGGTCCCACCGTCAGCGGGATCCGCGGCCCGATCCGCTCGCCCAGCGCCCCCGCGCGGGCCGACAGCAGCAGCATCAGAACGGTGGTCGGCAGCAGCGCGGCCCCCGCGCCGAGGGCCGAGTACCCGGACACCACCTGGAGCTGGAGCACGATGAGGAAGAAGAACCCGCCGAAGGCCGCGTACACGCACAGGGTGACCAGGTTGACGGCCGTGAACTGGCGGGAGGCGAACACGTCCGGCGGCACCATCGGATGCGGCCGCCGCCGCTCCACGTACACGAACGCGGCCGCCAGCAGCACCCCGGCCACCCCCGCCCCGATCACGGCCCCGGTCGCGGAACGGGCCTCGATCAGCGCGTACGTGATCAGGGCCAGGGCCGCCGCCCCGAGCACCGCGCCGAGCACGTCGAACCGCCCCCCGGCCTGCGGATCCCGTGACTCCGGAACGTGCCGCAGCGCCACCGGCACGCACAGCGCGGCCACCGGCACGTTGAGCAGGAACACCCACCGCCAGCCCGGCCCGTCCACCAGCCAGCCGCCGAGGAAGGGCCCTACGGCCGCGCCCACGCCCCCGAACCCCGACCACAGGCCCACCGCCCGGGCCCGGTCGTCGGACCGGATCGAGCCCTGGATCAGCGCGAGCGACCCGGGGGTCAGCAGGGCCCCGCCGACGCCCTGGAGGGCCCGGGCACCGATCAGCACCCCGGCGCCCGGGGCGATACCGCACAGCAGGGAGCCGACCGCGAACCACACCACCCCGACGACGAAGATCCGGCGCCGCCCGAACCGGTCGCCGAGCGCCCCGCCGACCAGGATCAGCCCGGCCAGGGTCAGCAGGTAGGCGTTCACGGTCCACTGGAGCACCGCGAGATCGGCGCCGAGGTCGCGCCCGATGCGGGGGAGGGCGACGTTGACCACGGTCGAGTCCAGCAGGGCCATCGCGGACCCGAGCACGGTGGCCAGCAGCACCCACCGCCCCCGCGCGGACCGCAGCACCACCCCCGGCTCCGCACCGGAGACGGGGGAGACGGGGGAGGCCGGCGGCGGCGGTGACGTACCGGGGCGGGGCACGGGTTCACCGGGTAGGGCGCTCATCCCTCCAGGCTGACCCGCCCGCCCCCGAAGGTCCAGCGGGCCACTGCGGCGGCCTCGGACCCGGCGCCGGCACGGCGGGCGCCGCCCCCGGCATTCGGGTGGCGGGCGGCAACGCGTCCGCGCGTTCCCCGCGACCTGCCCGGGGGGCCGAGCGGGCCGACGTACCGTGCCGGGCATGACGCCGCAGATCGAGGCATTCATGCGCACCGCCGACCCGGAGGCGGTCTGGGCGGTGGGCTCGGCGGACACCGTCCACGCCGCCCGTCCCGGCCCGCCGGGCGACTGGGACACCCCCCTCACCGCCGACGCCCTCACCCCGGCCCTCGCCCTCTGGCCCGTCCTCGGCACCCTCGTGGCCCAGGGGGAGCTGGCCCTGCACACCCCCCTCACGGCCTACGGGCAGCCGCCCGCCACCGGAGCGCCCGCCGGCACGACCACCCACCAGCTGCTCACGCGCGGCGAGGGCCCGGCCGCCCCCGCCGCCCTCACCGCCCTCGCCGAACGGCTCGCCGGCGCCCCCCTCGGCGACTGCGCCGCGACCCGGATCTGGCAGCCGCTCGGCATGACCCGCACCCGCCTCGCCGAAGGCGCCCTGCACACCACCCTGGCCGACCTCGCCCGGTTCCTGCGCCACCTGCTGTCCCCGGCCGGCCACCCCGTCCCGCGCGCCTGGACCGCCGAGTCCCTGCGCATCCGCACCGGGGAGCTCACCCCCGCCCGCGGCCTGCTCTGGCACCCCGCGCCCGCCGGCGTCTGGTCCCACCACCCCCCGTCCGGCCCCGGCCCCGCCCTGTGGGTCGCCCCGCGCCAGGACCGCTGGGCCGTCCTGATCCCGGGCCCCGCCGCCGGATCCGCCTCCCGGCTGCGCACCGCCTTCCGGGAGGCGGCCTTCACCCGCGCGAGCCTGACCGAACCGGCCCTGACCGAACCGGCCCTGACCGGCGGCCCACCCTCGTAGCGCAGTCGGAGCGCGCCGCTCGCGGGGCCGTCGTACGGTGAGGGCGTCAGCCGTCCGCAGCCGCCGTACCGAGCCCCCGCGAGGAGCCCATGTCCGACGCCGTGACCGCGCCGGCCGCCGACCCGGACGTCGACACGCTCGACGCCCTGTGCCGGGAACTGGCCGAGGCCGCCGACGCCGTGGGCGAAGCCGCCCGGTACGCCTCCGGGCTCGCGTTCGGCGCGCGCCTGCCCGCCGGGGCCCTCGTGGCCCGCAGCAGCCGCCGGCGCCGCGCCTGGCGGACCCTGCTGCGCACCCTCACCGACCCGGCCGGCCTCGGCTGGGCCCCGCGCGGCCGGGGGGTGGCCCGGGCCGGATGGTTCGCCGGGATCCTGGCCCGGCGGGAGAACCTGGCCGTCAGCGCGGCCGTCTGCGGACTGAAGGCCCGGATCCGGGTGGCGACCGCGGGCCGGCCCGAACTCCTCGCGGACCCCGGCTGCGCCGCCGTGCTGCGGGCGGTGGACGGCGGGCGGCAGGCCGACGCCGCCCGCGCCTTCCGGCGCATCCTGCGCGAGCGGGGCACCGGGCCGGCGTTCACCCTGCTCGCCCCGGCCTTCGCGGACATCCTCGCCTGGCACGCGCTGACGGACGAGAACCCCTTCAACGACCACGCCGGCTGGCAGGTCGCCACCGGACGGGCCGTCACCGCCGAACCGCTGCTGGGCCTCGGCGCCGCCGTACGGGCCTTCTGCGCACGCGAACCGGGCGGCGGCGGCCGGGACCCCGGCCGGGTCGCCTCCGGGGAACCCGGCACGCCCGGCACCCCCGCCGACCACGGCCGCACCTCCCCGTCCCCCTGGAGCACCCCGTGACCTGCCGCCCCCCGCGCCCCGCCCCGTCCGCACCCGCCGACGGCCTGCGCGGCCACTGCACCGTCCTGCGCAGCCACGCCCGGCGGCTGCGCGCGGGTGCGGCGGCGCTGGAGTGGCGCGGACCGCAGGCCGACGCCCTCCGCGCGGAGGTGGCGGCGCTGGCCGACCGCTGCGCCCGGGCGGCCGACGGCTTCGCCCTCGCGGCGGCCCAGCTCGACGGACCGGATCCCCGGCGGTCTTGACCCGGGTGAGGGGGCCTCGGAGGGGGCGGGCCGGCTACCTGACCGTCGAGCTCCCCGAGGGCGACGGGGCCGCCGGGGCGCGTGAGCGGCTCGGGGCGCGGATCGAGCGGCTGCCCGGCCTCGGGGCCGTCTTCACGTGCACGTGGAGGACGTGCACGTGAAGACGGGCCGCGGGGTCCCGCCCGCCGGAACGCCGGCTCCGGCCGGGAGGCCCGTCACGGCGCGGTTCCCCCGCTCCCCGGCGCGCGCAGGGCGGCGAGCGCCCGTCCGGTGATCTCCTCGGGGGTGCCCGACACCTCGACGGCGAATCCCGGCTCGTCCGCGCCGAGCGGTTCGAGCGCGGCGAACTGGGAGTCCAGCAGGGAGACGGGCATGAAGTGCCCCGTCCGGGCGGCCATCCGCGCCCCGATCAGCGGCCGCCCTCCCGTGAGGTGGACGAACACCACGCCCACCCCCGGTGCGGCGGCCCGCAGCCGGTCGCGGTGCGCCCGCTTGAGGCAGGAGGCGGCCACCACCCCGCCCTCCCCGCCCCGGTCCCGGACCCACGCGCCCACGGCGTCCAGCCACGGCCACCGGTCGGCGTCCTCCAGCGGGATCCCCGCCGACATCCGGGCCACGTTGGCCGCCGGGTGGAAGGAGTCCCCCTCGGCGTACGGGACGCCGAGGGCGTCCGCGAGCAGCCGGCCAACCGTCGACTTGCCCGTCCCGGCCACGCCCATCACCACGATGACGCCCCGGGGGTCCATGCCGTACCTCGCCGTCCTCACCGTCCTCGCCGTCGCACCGTCTTCGCCGGGTACCACTCAAGCGCACCCCCGGCCGCGTCCCGGCGCCGGGGCGGCCGTGGCTCAGCCCGTCGCGGCCGTGCCCCGCGTCGCGAACTGGGTGCGGTACAGCTCCTCGTAGCGCCCGCCCGACGCCAGCAGCTCGGCGTGGGTGCCGCGTTCCACGATGCGGCCCTCCTCCACCACCAGGATCAGATCGGCGGCCTGCACGGTGGACAGCCGGTGCGCGATCACCACCGCCGTCCGCCCCGCCAGCGCCTCGGCCAGCGCCTCCTGGACGGCCGCCTCGGAGGTGGAGTCCAGATGGGCGGTGGCCTCGTCCAGGATCACCACCCGCTGCCGGGCCAGCAGCAGCCGGGCGATGGTCAGCCGCTGCCGCTCCCCGCCCGACAGCCGGTAGCCGCGCTCGCCGACCACGGTGTCCAGGCCGTCCGGGAGGGAGGCGACCAGGCCGTCGAGGCGCGAGCGGCGCAGGGCCTCCCACAGGTCCTCCTCGGCCGCACCGGGCCGGGCCAGCAGCAGGTTGGCCCGTACCGACTCGTGGAACAGGTGCCCGTCCTGGGTGACCATGCCCAGGGTGTCGCGGATCGAGTCCGCCGTGAGGTCGCGCACGTCGATCCCGCCCAGGCGCACCGCGCCCGCGTCGGCGTCGTAGAGGCGGGGGAGCAGCTGGGCGATGGTGGACTTGCCGGCGCCGGAGGAGCCGACCAGGGCGATCATCTGGCCGGGTTCGGCACGGAAGGACACCTCGTGCAGCACCTGCGTGCCGCCGCGGGCGTCGAGGACGGCCACCTCCTCCAGGGAGGCCAGCGAGACCTTGTCGGGGGAGGGGTAGCCGAAGGAGACCCGGTCGAACTCCACCGCCACGGGGCCCTCGGGCACCCGGCGGGCGTCCGGCTTCTCGGCGATCAGCGGCTTCAGGTCCAGGATCTCGAAGACCCGCTCGAAGCTGACCATCGCGCTCATCACCTCGACGCGGGCCCCGGCCAGCGCGGTCAGCGGGGCGTACAGCCGGGTCAGGAGCAGGGCCAGGGCGACGACCGAGCCCGCCTCCAGGCCGCCGCGCAGGGCGTAGTAGCCGCCCAGGCCGTAGACCAGGGCCAGGGCCAGCGCCGAGACCAGGGTGAGGGCCGTGATGAACGCCGACTGGGCCATCGCCGTACGGATGCCGATGTCCCGGACCCGGGCCGCGCGGGCCGCGAACTCGGCCGACTCGTCGGCGGGCCGCCCGAACAGCTTGACGAGGGTGGCGCCGGGCGCGGAGAACCGTTCCGTCATCTGCGTGCCCATCGCCGCGTTCAGCGCCGAGGCCTCCCGCTGCATCCCGGCCATCCGGGTGCCCATCCGGCGGGCCGGCAGGACGAACACCGGCAGCAGCGCCAGTGCCAGCAGGGTGATCTGCCACGAGATGCTCAGCATCACCCCCAGGGTCAGCAGCAGGGTCACCACGTTGGACACCACCCCGGACAGGGTGTTGCTGAACGCCCGCTGGGCACCGATCACGTCGTTGTTGAGCCGGCTGACCAGGGCGCCCGTCCGGGTCCGGGTGAAGAAGGCCACCGGCATCCGCTGGACGTGGTCGAAGACCGCCCGGCGCAGGTCGAGGATCAGGCCCTCCCCGAGCGTCGCGGAGAGCTTGCGGGTCAGCAGGCCCAGCCCCGCCTCGGCCACCGCGATCACCGCGATCAGCAGCGCGAGCCGGGTCACCTCCCCGGTGTCGCCGTCGCCGCCCGCCTTCGCCCCCTGGACGATCGCGTCCACGATCCGGCTGGCCAGCAGCGGGGTGGCCACCGCCAGCAGCGCGCCCACCACGCTGAGCAGCAGGAAGAAGGTCAGCCCGCGCCGGTGCGGGCGGGCGAAGGCGGCGATCCTGCGCAGGCTCGCCGGGGAGAACGGGGGCCGGTCGCCCTGCTGGGCGTTGATCGCGCTGTGCAGCGAATGCCAGGCGGTGACTTCCATGTCCATGACCCCCACGGTAGAACCTCGACCAAACTTCAGGTCAAGGGACCGGCGCAGGACCACCCGCCGGGGTCCGCCCCCGGTCAACTCCCGCTGACGGGAGGGATTTCCGGGAACGCCCGGCACGCCGCGGGCCCGGTGGCATCATCGGGGGAATGACGCAGGCATCGTCCTCCGCCGGCCCCGGCCGGCCCGCCGCCGACACCGTCCTGGAGCGCTTCGAGCAGTGGGCCCGCGACACCCCCGGGGCCCCCGCCGTCATCACACCGGGCGGTCCCCTCTCCTACGCCGGACTCGACACGGCCGCCAACCGGCTCGCCCACCACCTCCTCGCCCGGCGACTGCCCGGCGGCGCCCGCATCGCCATCGCCCCCACCCGCCGCGAGGAGACCGTCCTCGCCCTCCTGGCCTCCCTCAAGGCGGGCGCCGCCTACGCCCTGGTCGACCCCGCCGACACCCGCACCGCGCGCGACCAGCTCCTCGCCCTGGCGCCCGACCTGCTGCTCACCGACGCCGCGGGCGCGGCCCGCCTGGACCTGGGCAAGGGCTTGCCGGCCCTCCTCGCGGACGCGGAGGCCGAGGCGATCGCGGCCGGGCCGGGCCACCCTCCGGCCCGCGCCGCGCAGCCCGCCCCGGCGGCAATCCTGTTCACCGCGACCGCCGTGCCCCGCCCCGTCCCCGTCGGCCACGCCCTGCTCCTCGCCGCCCACGAGGCCTGGGCCCAGCTCGCCCGCCTGACCCCCGAGGACCGCCACCTGTTCACCGGCGGCCCGGACCTCACGGCCTTCGCCGCCGGCTGGACCCGCGCCCTGTGCGCCGGAGGCGCCCTCGTCCTGCCCCAGGGCCCGGCCTGGACGCCCGCCGAGATACCGGAAGCCGTCTCGGAGTACGAGGTCAGCGCACTGCACACCGACCCCGGGGGTGCCCTGCGCCTCCTCGACCGCAGCCTCGACCCGGCCGGCGCCGCCCGCCGGGGCCGGCGCGAACCCGCGCCGCGGCTGTCGGCCCTGCGTCTGCTCACCGTCACCGGCGACCGGCTCTACCTCGACCAGCAGACCGCCCTCCAGGACCGGCTCCGCCCGGGCGCCCGCGTCCTCGGCGTCTACGGCCCCACCGAGGCGGCCGGCGCCGGCACCTGGTTCGAACTGCCGCAGCTGCCCCGCCTCCTGGACGAACCCGAACGGCTCTCCCTGCTGGGCACCCCGTTCCCCGGCAGCCGCGTCGAACTGCGGGCCGGGGAGCTGCTCCTGACTCCGCCGGGCGGCGGCGAGGCCCTGGCCACCGGGGACCTGGCCGTGCTCCGCCCGGACGGGCTGCTGGAGTTCGCCGGACGCCTGCGCGACCGGATCACCCTCGCCGACGGCAGCCCCCTCGACCCGCATCCGGCCGAGTCCGCCCTGCGCACCCACCCCGGCGTCGGCGCCGCCGTCCTGACCCCCGTCGGCAGTCGCGGCAACACCCGGCTCGTCGCGTACGTCGCCCCGCCCCCCGACGGCTCCGGCCGGGACGGCAACGGCGCCCCCGTGGACGCCGACGGGCTCCGCGAACACCTCGCGGGCCGGGTGCCGTCCGCCGCGATCCCGGTCCGCGTCGTGCGTCTGCCCACCCTGCCCCGCACCCGGGCGGGCCAGGAGGACCGGGCGGCGGTCCCGCAGCCCCCGCAGCCGGGGGCCCGGCCCGTGGGCGGCGGCAAGTACGGGGCGTCGGCGGGCGGGGAGCTGCCCGGCTGCTTCGGCTTCGGCTGCGCGGCGGTGCCGCTGACCGTGGTCGCCCTGTTCGCCACCGACCTGATCTGGCCCGGCTCCACCGACCTCACCGGGGTGCCCGGCCCGTGGTCGTTCCTTTTCTCCGTCCTGTACCTCTTCGAGTGCTCGGCCTTCGCCGCGGGCCTGCTGTTCCTGTTCGCGGGCCGCCGGCGGATGTCGCGCCCGGGACCGGGCCGGCGCCTGACGGCCGCCGCCCACCTGGCCGTGGCCTACCTGCTGCTGGCCTGGTGGCCGCAGGACAACCTCTACCGGCTCGCGGCCAAGCACGACTGGCCGCGGCAGGCCGCCCTCGTCTACTCCTTCAACATCCCGCTGATGATCGCCGCTCTGATCGTGGCCGTCTACCTCACCCGTCGGCCCGCCGCCCCGCCTTCCGGCTCCGACGGCTGACCCCGCTCCCCGGCGGCGAAGTCCTCGCCCACCGCCCGGGCCCGCTCCCGGACCAGCGCCCCGGCCGCGTCCAGCACCTCCCGGCTGTGCGCAGCCACCAGCACGCCCAGCCACGGCGCCGGGTCGAACGCCCCCGTCGGGATCGCCGGCACGAACACGGCCCCGAGAGCGGCGCAGTCCCGCGCCAGGGCGCCGCACACCTCCTCCAGCTGGGCCTCCGGCAGCCGGGCGCCCAGCTCCACCCGGTCCGCGATCCGCACCAGGTGCCCCGCACCGCGCAGCGCGTCGAGCCGGGCAGCCACCATGAACGCCACCGACGGGCCGGTGAGCCGCAGGTTCGCCTCGGTCGGCGCGAGCCGCCCCGCCGTGTCCACCACGAAGTCCACGTCGAACCAGCCCCGGTGGCCGGCCGCGGCCAGCTCCCGGCCCACCGCCGCCCCGAACCCCAGCAGCGGCCCCTCCAGGTGCGCGGGCACCACCCCCGGGCCCACCGTGGCACCGCGGTAGCCCCCGCCGGCCACGTCCATCAGCGCCGCCCCGACCCGGTGCGGGTGGCCCTCGCCGTCCACGAACCCGTCGTAGGTCAGATCCCGTGGTGCGTCCGCGTCCGCGTCCGCGCCCGCGTCCGCCGGGCCGTGCACGTACTCCTCCACCAGCAGCGGGCCGCGCGGCAGCCGCCCCCGCAGCGCCCGGGCCCCGCCGGCCGCCCGGAGCAGCCCGGGCGTCACCAGGGTGGTGCCCGAACCCCCCACACCGTGCTCCGATTTGAGAACGGTGCTCTCGCCCGCCCGGGCCCGAGCCGCCGCCCGGCGCACCGCCGCCCGGCGCGATCCCGTCCGCCACTGCGCGGGCAGGGTGACCTCCGGATGGCCCCCGTCCGCCAGGATCCGGGCGAACAGGGCGTGGGCCGCGGACTTCGACTCGTACCGCAGCGCGTCCGGCCGCCACGGCAGACCGGCGAGCCGCGCGTACGGCTCCGTCAGCCCCCACGGTACGAGCGGCAGCCCGGCTCCCCTGACCCGCCCGGCCAGCGCCGGCCGGGCCAGCACCGCCTCCGACAGGCCCGGGCCCGGCCCGGCCAGAGCGTCGTACACCTCCACCTCCGGCCCCCAGCCCAGTGCGCGCCCGACCGCACCGGCCCACCAGCGGGGCACCGGCCGCGGCAGGACCAGCGCGGCCGGACGGGGGCTGTAGAAGGCGGCCAGGCAGGAGTAGTCGTGCGCGGCCCGCTGTCCGCGGCCGAGGGAGGCGTCGGCGAACTGGGCATTGAACTCGGCGACGTTGCCCACGTGCACCGCCGCGCCCCCGCCCGTCCAGGCCCGCGCCCACCGCGCGAGCGGGGCGGGCGCCACCGTGAACCGGACCAGCCCCGGCGGTGAGCCCGCCGCCGGGACCGCGCCCATCGCCCGGTAGAAGCCCGCCGCATGGGGGTCGGCGTCGATCAGCAGCCGCCGCGACCCCAGCGCGGCGGCCCGCCGCACGGCGTCCAGGTACAGCAGCCGCCCCACACCCCGGCCGATCACGGACGGCTCCACGAACAGCAGCCCCAGCCGCGCCGTCCGGGGCCCGTCACCGGCCTCGCCCCCCGCGCCCGCGTCGACGTCCTCGAGGGAGGCGACGCCCAGCAGTTCCCCGCGTGCGCTCTCGGCCACCACGATCCGCCGGACCGTGAGCTCCTCCTCCCCGACCCGCAGTTCCTGCGCGCACGCCGCGAGGAACCGCGCGCCGTAGCCCCAGTGCGCCTTGGACCGCCTGATCAGCGCGGTCAGCGCCGCCGCCTCTCCGGGCCGCGCGGGCCTGACCTTTGCCATCTCCTGACCTCCCCATGGTCCGGGGCTGGGCCGTGCGATAGATTCGGCCTCCCCTCGGCTCGTCCTTGGCACATCCTTGTCCACCCCCGCGTCAGACAGGCTTCTCCATGAGCGACATCGTCAACGGACTCGGCCGTACGACCGCCTACGGCGCCCTCGGACTGGTCCTGCTGATCCTCGGTATCGTGCTGGTGGACGTGCTGACCCCCGGGAAGCTCCCCAGGCAGATCTGGGAGGAGCGCAACCGCAACGCGGCCCTGCTGCTCAGCTCCGCGCTCCTGGGCATCGGCGGCATCGTCTTCACCTCGATCTGGACGACGTACGAGGACTTCGGCAAGGGCCTGCTGTCCACGGCGGCCTTCGGCCTGCTCGGCCTGGTCCTGATGGCCGTGGCCTTCCTGGTGCTGGACCTGGTGACCCCGGGCAAGCTCGGCGCCATCGTGGTCGACCCCGAGCCGCACCCGGCCGTCTGGGTCACCGCCTGCTGCAACCTCGCCGTCGCCGCGATCGTGGCCGCCTCCATCGCCTGACCCCCGGCGGCGGCCGCCGCGTTCACACGACGAGAGAGCGCCGCTCCCCACCGGGAACGGCGCTCTCTTCGCGTACGGGTGCTCCGCGACGACCACCCCCGGGACCCGGCCGGCTACGCCAGCCCCAACGCGAACACCCCGAACCCCGCCGCCAGCACCCCCGCCACGGCCGCCCGGGCCGCCGACCCCCGCCGTCCCGGCGCCGACGCCACCTCGAACCGGCGCGCATACCGGGCGATCCCCACCAGCAGCACCGCGAACACCGGCAGCCACACCATCCGCGCCGCGATCCACCCCGGACCGTCGGGCGCCGTCGTCAGCCCGGCCACCGGCCCGCCGGACAAGGAGGCCGGCACGGCCGCCGCCAGCATCGCCGTCTGGTGCCAGCACAGGATCGTCATCGCCGACAGGTTGACCACCACCACCGGCGCCCACAGCGCCGGCCGGGCCAGCAGCCGCGCCAGCCGGTCCCGCAGCAGGATCGCCGCCCCCGACTGCGCCGAGGCCAGCGCCAGGACCAGCAGCGACGGCGGATGCGAGTTGGTCCGCGCCGCACCCGGCACGCCCACCATCGAGGCCGGGTAGTGGAACACCGCCAGCAGCACCGCGAACAGCGCCGCCCCGCCCGCCAGCAGCAGCCACGCCCCGCGCCGGCCGATCCGCCGCTCACCCCACGAGACGCCCAGCTGATAGGCGAACAGCCAGCCCGGCAGCACGTTCAGCAGGGACAGCCAGGACGGCACCGACCCGGCGAGCGGCCCGTAGCGCAGGAAGTCCACCACCGCCACCGACACCAGCAGCGGGGCCGCCGCCCAGCCGCCCAGCCGGCCCGCCGCCCGGACGCAGTACGGGGTCAGCGCCGTCACCACCGCGTACACCCCCACGAACCACAACGGCTGGACCACCAGGGTCGCCCCCGTCCGCAGCGTGGCCTCCGGAACCCCGGCCGCGTACAGCACCGGCGCGGCCAGCGCCCACACCGCCGTCACCCCCAGCACCGGCCGCCCCAGCCGCACCATCCGCCCCTTCAGCCAGGCCCGGGTCGAGCCCGGCCGACGGCGGAACGAGAGCACCGAGGCGTAACCGCCGACCAGGAAGAAGATGCCGAGCATCTGGAGCACCCAGCTCGCCGGGGCGAGGGCGCCGACGGCCGACAGCGGGCTGGCGTTGTGCAGCCCGCCCTCCGGGTCCAGGGTGAAACCGCCGAGCAGCCAGTGCCCGGTCGGCACCGCCAGCAGCGCGAGCGCCCGCAGCCCGTCGACCGCCCGGTCCCGGTGGACCGGAGTCCGCCGGTCGATCCGCCCGGCGGCCCGCCGCAGGGCGGCCGGCGCGCTCATCGGACCTCTCCCCGCGCGATCGCGGCCGGCCCGGCCGTGCCGGTCGTCCTCCCGAAGCGGCGCATGACCCGTCCCCTTTCTCCTCGTGACGGAGAGGAAGGTAGGAAGCAGGTACCCGGCCGCGCGTCGGACCGGGGAGCCAAGCGGTGCCTCATACCCCGGTAGGGGGTGGAGGAGTGCCAGGGCCTGTCTGACCGTTCCCGCCGGGGCCGGCGCGAACGGTCAGACAGGCCCTACCCCGCGTCGCCGGGACGCACCAGCCCCGCCTCGTACGCGAAGATCACCGCCTGCGCCCGGTCGCGCAGGTCCAGCTTGCCCAGCACCCGCCCGATATGGGTCTTGACCGTCTGCTCCGCCAGGACCAGATGCGCGGCGATCTCCTGGTTCGACAGCCCCCGCGCGATCAGCTCCAGCACCTCCGTCTCGCGCGGGGTCAGACCGTTCAGCCGCAGCGCCGGATCCTTGCGCGGCGCCGGCCGCTGCCGCACGAAGTCCGCGATCAGCCGGCGCGTCACCGAGGGCGCCAGCAGCGCCTCGCCCGAGGCCACCACCCGGACGGCCGCGATCAGGTCGGCGGGCGGGGCGTCCTTCAGCAGGAACCCGGACGCGCCCGCGCGCAGCGCCTCGTACACGTAGTCGTCGATGTCGAAGGTGGTCAGCATCAGCACCTTCGGACGGTGCGTCACCCCCGGCGGCGGGTCCAGGACCTCCCGGGCCGCCGAGAGCCCGTCCAGCTCCGGCATCCGTACGTCCATCAGCACCACGTCCGGGTGCACGGTCCTCGCGAGCCGCACGCCCTCCCGGCCGTCGGCGGCCTCGCCCACGACGTCGATGTCGGCCTGCGCCGACAAGAGCGCGGCGAACCCCGCGCGCACCATGGCCTGGTCGTCGACGATGATCACTCGGATGGTCAACTGGAGTCCTCGGTCCGGGAGGTCAGCGGCAGCCGGGCGGCGACCCGGAAACCGCCCTCGGGCAGCGGGCCCGTGTCCAGGGTCCCGCCGGTCAACCGTACGCGCTCGCGCATCCCCACCAGGCCGTGCCCCGTCCCCGTACCCGCCCCCTCCAGCGCCACCAGCGGCTCCGGCGCCGGGCCGTTGACCACCAGCACGAGCACCTCCCCCTCCCCGGCGGAGTGCGTCACCGACACCCGGGTCCGCGCCCCCGGCGCGTGCCGCACCACGTTCGCCAGGGCCTCCTGCACGATCCGGTACGCCGACAGGTCCACGGCCGGGTCCGCCCGCGCCGCCTCCGCCACGCCCGGCGCCAGGGACAGCTCCACCGGCTGCCCGGCCCGCACGGTCGCCTCCACCAGCTGCTGGATCCGCCCGACCCCGGGCTGCGGCGCCCGCTCCCCGCCGGCCGCCCCCGCTGCGTCCGCGCCGCCGTCGCTCCCGTCCCCGCGCAGCACCGTCAGCAGCCGCCGCATCTCGCCCAGCGACTCGCGGGCGCTCGCCGCGATCGCAGCGAACTCCTCGCGCACCGGCTCCTCCATCCCCGGCAGCCGGTACGGCGCGGAGTCGGCCTGCACCGTGATCACCGACATGTGGTGGGCCACCACGTCGTGCAACTCCCGTGCGATGCGCGCCCGTTCCTCCAGCAGCGTGCGCCGCGCCCGCTCGGCCCCGCTGATGCTCTCCTGCTCCGCGATCCGTTGCCGGGCGTCGCCCAGCCCGCGCAGCGCACCGGTCAGCGCCAGCACGACGCCGCCGAGCACGAACAGCAGGGCCCCCGTGTTCGTCACCCCGTCCGGCGCGGCGAACCCGAGCACCACTCCGGCCGCCCCCGTCGCCAGCCACACCCCGACCAGCGTCCGGACCGACTCCCGCAGCCCCAGGCAGGCCATCAGCACCAGGTACCCGACGATCTCCATCGGCGGCCACGGCCAGGGACGCCCCGCCACCCCGTCGGTGAAGCCCAGCAGCACCGCCCCGGCCAGGTCGGCGGCCAGCACCGCCGCCCAGGCGGGCACCGGCCGGGTCACCGCGAGCAGCAGCGGCACCGTCTGCGCCACGCCCAGGGCCCCCGCCCACCCGCCGCCCAGCCGGTAGTCGTTGGTCAGCACCGCGACGGTCACGGGGAGCAGCACCACCACGAAGACGCCCGCGCCGGTAAAGGGCAGCAGCCGCTGCCAGCGGCGCGGCGCCCGCGCCAGCAGCGGCTCGCCCGGCCGGGCCGGCGTCCGCAGCGCCGCGGCCAGCTGCCCGAACCGGCCCGCGCCCTCAGCCTTCTCCCTGCCCTTGCCCTTGCCCTTGCTCCTGCCGTTGCCCTGGCCCCTGCCTGCCGCCGCCGGGGTCGTGCGGGCGCGGCCGGGGACGCGCGGTGTGAACCTCATGATCCGCCAGCCTATGCGCCGGGACGCCCGGAAGGGGCGAGGGCGGGGGTGGATAGGCTGCACACCGTCGGACAACGTCGTCCGGCACGACCGGGGGAGCCGTACACATGGGCGGGGCAGCCGCACTCGAGAAACTGGTGCCGGTCCTGCTGGCCTTCGGCGGCGGGGTCCTGCTCGCCCGCCGCAAGACCGTCCCGGCGGAGGCCTCCAAGGCCTTCTCCGACTACGCCTTCCTCTTCGCGGTCCCCTGCTACCTCTTCGGCAACATCTACGCCGCCGACCTGGGCGCCCTGTTCGACTGGCGGGCCATCGGCGCTTACGCGGCCGCCGCCGCGCTCGCCGTGCTCCTCGTGGTCCTCGGCGCCTCCGCCTTCGGCGTGCGGGAGCCCCGGGCGGTGGCGCTGCGCGTGATGGCCGGGGTCCAGGTCAACACCGCCTACTTCGCCGTCCCCGTCTTCATCACCTTCTTCGGCACGGCCGCCCCGATCTTCCCGGTGCTGCTGTTCCAGGTGTGCGTGCTCTCCCTCGTGGTGATCGCCCTGATGGAACTGGGCCGTGCCGACGGGGGCGGACCCGCGGCCCGCCTCTCCCGGGCCCTGGCCGCCTCCCTGGCCACCCCGCTCGTCCTGGCCTGCAACGCGGGCATCGTGCTCAACCTGCTGTCGGTGCACGTCCCCAAGGTGCTCCTCGACGGCGCCTCGTTCGTCGGCGACAGCGCCTCCCCGGTGGCCCTGTTCGCCCTCGGACTGCACCTCGGCGGAGCGGGCCTGGACGTCCGGGGCACCACCCGCGAGGAGGCCGCCCTGATCGCCTTCAAGTGCCTGGCCTTCCCCCTGCTGGCCTGGGCGGTGTGCGCGGGGCTCTTCGGGGTCCGGGGGCCGTGGCTGGCCTACCTCGTCCTGATCGCCGCGATGCCGACCCCGCAGAACCTCTTCATCTTCGCCCAGCGCTACGACGTCGGGGTCGGCCTCTCCGCCTCGGTCGTGATCAAGAGCTCGGTGGTCTCCCTCCTGCTCCTGCCCCTCTGGCTCCAGACGGTCGCTTCCTAGTGGCGTCCGAGACTCGTTCCCCCCGGGGGCTCCGCTCGTTGTGCCGGTATGGAGCTGCTGCCGATGATCGCGGCGCCGGGGGTCGGCGAACGGGCCGACGCCGCGGCCGATGCCGCCTGCCACCTCTACGACGCCGTCGCCCCCTGGAGCGCCGGGGGGCCGGGCGGGTGGAGCCGGACCGCCGCCGAGGACGCCGCCGAGACGATCGAGACCACCGCCCACGCCCTCGCGCACGTCCACCCGCGGGCCGAGGTCATCCTGGCGCCGGTGCACGCGGCCCTCGCCGATCTGCGCCGTCAGCTCGAACTGCCCCCGGCCGACCCGCTGAGCGTCGAGGGGGTCCCGGTGACCCCCCGGACGGTCGGCAACCCGCGCCGGACCCGATGGGTGCGGGTGCTCACTCCGCCCGCACCCCGGCGACCGCCGACTGGTACAGCTTCCTGATCTCCGCGCCGAAGTAGGCGCTGTACGAGGTGTCGGCCGTGGGGCCACCGGTCTCCCAGCCGCCGATCACCCCCACCACGTCCCCGGTCGAGGTGTCCTCGTCGAAGCGGGTGATGAACGGCCCGCCGCTGGTTCCGCCCGGGTAGCCCGTGCAGTCGATCCGCAGGAACGATCCGGGGCTCCCCGGGTCGGTGCTGGTGAACTTGGTCGTCTTGTTGACGCAGGCGCGGGGGCGCGGCGCGGGCGCGGGGTGGCCGATCAGCAGGACCTTGGGGTGGTTGAAGGTGGCCCCGGTGACGAGCCGGTTCCCGCCGACCACGTCCTCGACGTCCTCGCCGTCGGCGTCCGGGCCGACCTGGGCGAAGGCCACGTCGAGGGTGGCGGCCTTCGCGGCGCCCTCGGCGCGGTAGCGGGAGGCGATCCACACCTTGGACTTCCCCGCCGCGTCCCGCAGGACCGGGAACATGCCGTACGGGCGGGGGTTGGCGCGCGTGTACTGCGGTACGAAGGCCACCTGGCGGGTGTCGGTGCCGAGCAGGCAGTGCGCGGCGCTGAGCACCAGGTTCCGTCCGGGGGAGGAGACCACGCTGGCCGTGCAGAAGTAGGCGCCGGCCCCCTGCATGACGAACATCCTGCCGACGACGGGGATCCCGTCGAAGTCCTGCCCCACCCCCGGCGCGGCGGACGGGATCACCGGCGCGGGCAGCGGGGAGGGGGCCGTCGTCGGCGCGGGGACCGCGGGCACCGGGGCGGGCAGGGTGCTCGCCGCCGGCACGGGCAGCGGGACCGCCGACACGGCAGCCGCGGAGGTGGCGGGCCCCGCCGCGGCGGAAGGAGCGGAAGGAGCGGAAGGGGCGGAAGCGGCGGAGGGGGCGGAAGCGGCGGAGGGGGCGGAAGCGGCGGAGGGGGTGGAGGGGGCGGCAGAGGGCGGGGCGGCCGGGGCCGGGGCGGTGCCCTGGACGGGCGCCGGGGCCGGGGCCGGCGTGCCGGGCGCCGGCGGGTCGGGGACGGGGACCGCGGCGGCCATCCGTTCCGGGGTCCAGAACGCGGCGGCCTCCCGCGCGGTCCAGTGCCCGGCCGAGGCCTCGGCGGTCCCGGTCTCCACAGCGGGCAGCGGCCCGCCCGGCAGCAGCAGGGCGGCGGTCGCCGCCGCCAGGGTGAACGTACGCAGCATGTCTCGTTCCTGTTCGTGACGGCCCGGCGGGCCCGGCGGTCGCACGGGTGGGCCGGGGTTTCAGACGGCCTGGGGGAAACGCAGCAGCCGGTCCGGGTCGTAGGCGCGCCGGACCCGCTCCAGGCGGGGGAGGTTCGGCCCGTAGTAGGCCTCGCGCCAGCCGGTCAGCTTCGGGTCGGCGTAGTTCTGGTAGGCCCGGCCGCCCGCCCACGGGCGCAGGGCCCGCCACAGCCCGTCGAGCCAGTCCTGGTGCCGGGCCGCCTCGGCGGCGGTCGCGGACGGCGGCCAGTACGCGAGGTACTGGGCCAGGAAGGCGCTGTCGCGGTGGACGAAGGCGGTGGCGCCGGCCGGCACCCGGTTCACGGCCCCGCCGCACACCCCGTCGAACTGGACCACGCCCAGCCCGCCCGGCGGCACGGCCCGCCCGTACCGTCCGACGGCATCGAGGACCGCGCCGACCGCCGCCTCCGGCAGCCCGGGCCCGTCCCAGAAGTCGGAGCGGGCCGCGTACGAGTCCCGGCCGAGGAGGCCCCGCGGATCCCGGCCGGGCAGCCGCCCCGGCAGCCGGCACCGCTCGGGTCCGCCGTCGGGACAGCCCGCCATGGCCCGCACGGTGTCCCCGTAACTCCGCACGGTGATCCAGGAGTCCCGCGGCTCCCGCCCCACCAGCCCCGCCAGCCGGGCCAGTTCCCGCTCCAGCTCCGCCCGCCCGTCGAGGCACACCGCCCGGACGGCCAGGGCGGCGGAGGAGGAGGCCTCCACCGTGAACTCGGCCTGGCTCCAGAACGGGTCCGGCAGTCCCCCGAGCCAGCTCTGCCAGCCGCGCACCACCGCCGCCGAGTCCGCGCCGGGCCAGTGCAGTTCGGCGAAGGCGGCGTCCCCGACCGGATGGGTGCGCAGCCGGAACTCGGTGACCACCCCGAAGTTGCCGCCCCCGCCGCCGCGCAGCGCCCAGAACAGTTCCGCGTCCCGGTCGGGTCCGGCCTCGCGGACCACCCCGTCGGGGGTGACCACGCGGGCTCCGGTGAGCCGGTCGGAGGTGGTGCCGTGGGCCCGGGAGGCGAGGCCCAGGCCGCCGCCGAGGGTGAGTCCGGCGATGCCGACGGAGGGGCACAGCCCGGCGGGGACGCCGAGGCCGCGTCCGGCGAGGGCCGCGTGCACGTCGGCCAGCCGGGCCCCCGCGCCGACGCGCACCTCGTCCCCCTCGACCGCCACCCCGGCCATGGCCCCGACGTCGACCACCAGCCCTGCCTCCACCGTGGACCACCCCGCGTAGCCGTGCCCGCCGCCGCGCGGCACCACCGGGGCGGCCGAGCGCCGCGCGAAGTCCAGGCAGACGGCCACGTCACCGGCGTGCACCGGATAGGCCACGGCTCCGGGGGCCACGGAGTCGAAGCGGGGCTGGAACAGCTGCCGGGCCTCGGCGTAGTCCCCGTCCCCCGGAAGGACCAGCCGCCCGTCCATCGCCCGGGCCAGCGCGCCGAAGTCCGGCCCGCCCGCGGCGCCCGCCAACGGGGCCCGCGCCCGGGCGGGGGAGACCGCTCCGGCGGCGCCGAGCACGGCGGCGGCCGCCCCCGTGAGGACCCGGCGACGTGTAATCTTCATACTTCCTTCCTGCCACCACCCGCCCCGATCGGGGCGAAGGCGGGCCCGCCGGAGCCGAGTTGTCCCCCGAACGGCGGACACCGCGCGGCCCCCGCCACCCGGGTCGTCTCTTCCGGATCTCGCCGGGCGGCGCCGGCCTGGGGCACCTCCCGGCGGCAGCTGCGGGCGCGAGCTGCCGCCCCGTCAGGACCGCGGCGGCTTGCGGGCCAAGGCGAAGCCCTGCGGCGCCCGCTCCCGTCCGTCCGGCGCCCGGAGCACGCGGGCCACCTCCGCCAGCCCGGCCTCCCCGAGCAGACCGGCGATCAGCCCGGGCGCCGTCCCGTACGCGCCCGGACGGTCGCCGGGGTGCTCCTCCCCGGCGGCCTCGAAGGCGATCAGGGCGTAGCCGCCGGGGGCCAGCACCCGGGCGAACTCGGCGAAGAGGGCGGGAAGTTCCTCCACCCGGCCCTGGGCGGTCCCGTACCAGGAGAGGACCCCGCCCAGCGCCCCGTCCGCCACGTCCAGCGCGGCCATCGGGCCGACCTCGAACCGCAGCCCCGGATACGTCCGCCGGGCCACCGCGACCATCGCCGGGGAGAGGTCGACGCCGAAGGCCCGTACCCCGCGCCGCTCCAGGTACGCCGTCACCCCGCCCGGCCCGCAGCCCACGTCGGCGACCGCCCCGCCCGCACCGCGCGCGTACGCGGCGAAGGCGTCCAGCACCGCCCGGTCCAGCGGCCGCACCGGCGGCTCGTCCCGGGGCGGCCCGGCGTGGTCGACGGCGACGCGGGCGGAGGGCGCCGGTACGGCACCGGGGCGCGAGGTGGCTGTCATGCTCCCGCACATTAGCGCCGCCGTGCCGGGTGGTCCCAGGGGCGCCGGCCGGGGCCGGGGCACGACCTGACGTCGCGGCGCTCGCCTTGCGCCGACGGGGCGGACGGCCGCGCCCACCGGTGTCCGCCGCCCCCTTGCCTCACCCCCCGGACAGGGGGCTCGGCAGCTGGGTCCACTGGTCCCCGGGTACGCCCGGGCTGAGCCGCATCAGGGTCAGGGCCTTCACCGGCAGCGGTCCCCGCAGCGCCTGCGCGTCGGCCGTCGGGGGGAGGGCGTCCAGGCCTGCGGCCAGCGCCGCGCCGAAGGCCCGCCGCGAGCCCGCCGTCGCGGCGAGGGCCCCGGCCGCGAGGGAGCCGAACATCTTGCGCCGCAGCACCGTCTCGTCGTCCGTCACCAGCCGGCCCGACAGCGGGGGCACCGGCAGGCCGTGCCGGGCCAGCCGGGCCGGGCTGATCCGGATGTCGGCCAGGTCGCGGTAGACCAGCCGCACCGGGGTGCCGTCGGGGGCCAGGACCACCAGGAGGTTCTGGCCGTGGGCCTCCAGCGCCACCCCGAGCTCCAGCACCCGCAGGCACACCGACAGGGCCAGCCGGGCGAACCGGGCCTGCCACTCCGCCGACCGGGCGAGCCGGGTGCCCGCCAGCGCCGCCACCGGGACCACCCGCTCGCCGGCCCGCGCGTAGTCCTCCGGGGCCTCGCGGAGCACCGCCGCCAGGTCCGGGCTGTAGGCGGTGGCCGCGCCCAGGGTGCGGGTGACGTGCAGGCGGCCGTCCAGCCGCCCAGCCAGCGCGTGCGCGAACTCCGAGACCACGGCGGCCGTCTCGACGGAATAGGCGGAGATGTCCCGCACCGAGGAGGTCAGCCGGGTGCTCAGGGCCGTCTTCACATGGGCGCCGCCCGCCGCCGGGGCGAGGGTGCGCAGGGCCATCAGCGGGTGCGCCGCCGGACCCGGCAGCACCTCCTCGCCCTTGAGCACGTGCTCGGCCTGCCACGGGTGCACCGGGACCAGGATCCGGTCCCCGTCGCGCAGCTCCTGCGGCCAGTCCCCGGAGACCAGGCACTCCCGCGCCCGGACCCGGACCAGCCCGAGCCCGACCAGGGGCCCGTGCTCCGGCGCGTAAGCCAGCTGCTCGGCCACCGAGAACCCCGGACGGGAGCGGCAGTTGGGGTGGTAGGGGTGCCCGTCGACCACCCGCTGCTCCCACTCCCAGGTGGTGGCCGGCTCGGCCCGCTCCCCGGGCGGCTGCCCGGCCCGGGACAGGGCGAGGGAGGCGGTGCTGTCGTCCAGTTCGGCCGCGAAGGAGGCGAAGGCGGCCCCCAGCGGGCCGGCCGCGCCGTGCGGCACCCGCAGCGCCGCGACCAGCCGGGCCGCGTGCCGGTACGCCCGTCCGTCCAGCCGCACCTCGGTGACGTGGGCGTCCGTCGCGTACGGGTCCGGGCGCGGCCCCTCCAGCAGGCCGCCCCCGGCCAGCCGCAGCCTCAGCGAGTCCGGCCCCTGCTCCCGGCCCACCACCCAGGGCAGCGGCTCGAAGGCCAGCGCCCGCCAGAGCCGGGTCAGCACGGCGGAGCGCGCGCCGTCCAGCGCGGCCTCGTACGCGGGCCCGAGCCCGGGCCGTACGCCGTCCAGCGCGGCGGCGACCGCCTCCTCGGCGGTACCCGCGGGGGCGGGCCCGGGGGAGGGCGGGGGAACGTGCGTGCTGCCGTCCAGGGTCCTGTTCCTTTCGGATCGCTTCGACCGGGGGGTTTACCCGGTGATCAGGTCATCATCCCGGATACTGAAGATCACGGCCGGTGGTCCCGCACGCGGACCCCGGCGCATCGAAGCTCCGAAGCCCCGAATGGATCCAGTGGACCTCAACGCCGCCGCCGACGCATACGCCGCAGCCCCGCTCCTGAACTGCCTGCTGCGGGAGGTGACCGACGCCCAGGGCGGGCAGGTCCACCGGCTGCGCGGCAGCGGCCGGCTCCTGCGGGTCGGCGGCGGCCGCCGGCCCGCGGACCCCGAGCTGCACACCGCGGCCGGCTGGCACCCGCTCAGCCACGCCGAACTCGTCAAACTCGCCTCCGACGAGCTGCTGCGCCACACCGGCGTCGCCAACGACGAGCTGCCGGTGGAGATGGCCGACAGCCGTGACACGGTCGCCGCGCTGCTGGCCGCCCGGGCCGGCGCCGAGGTGCCCGAGGACCCCTACGTCCGCTCCGAGCAGGCCCTGCTCATGGGCCACCCCCACCACCCCGCGCCCAAGACCCGGGGCGGCGGCCCCTCCGCCGGGTGGCTGCCGTACGCCCCCGAGGCGCACGCGCGCTTCCCGCTCGTGATGCTGGCCCTGCGCGAGGACCAGGTGGCCGAGGAGGGCGGGGCGGCCGCCCAGGAGGCGGTGGACGCGCTGGCCGGACTCCTCGACGGCCCCCGTCCGCCGGCCGGCTACCGGGCGCTGCCCGCGCACCCCTGGCAGCTCGACCTGGTCGCCGGCCGCCCGGAGGTGTGCGGGGCCCTCGCCGACGGGCGCCTGCTGCGGCTCGGGCCGACCCGGCTGCCGGTGTGGCCCACCGCCTCGATCCGTACCGTGCACGCGTCTGGCCCGGACGCCGACCTGTTCGCGAAGTTCAGCCTCGACGTCCGCATCACCAACGACGTGCGCCGGCTGTGGCGCCACGACCTGCTCAAGCTGCGCCGCACCGACCGCGCCGTGGAGGAGGGCTTCGCGGACCTGCGCCGCCGCACCGGTGCGAGCGCGGTGTGGCTGTGCGACCGCGGCTACCGGACCGCCGCCTTCGCCTTCGAGGAGCTCGCCGTCCTGGTCCGCGACGGGCTGCGCGGGCGGGTGCTGCCGGGGGCGACACCCCTGCTGTGCGCGGCGCTCGCCGAGGGGTTCCCCGGCAGCCCGCTGGAGGGCGCGGCCGATCCGGCGGGGTGGTGGCGGGCGTACCTGCGCCACGTCGTCCCCCCGGTGCTCGACCTGTTCGCGCGGCACGGGATCGTGCTGGAGGCCCACCTGCAGAACTGCCTGGTCGCCGTCGACGGCCGGGGGACGCCCGTGCAGGCCCTGTTCCGGGACGCGGAGGGGGTCAAACTCCCGCAGGACATGCCGCGGGAGGCGGCCTGGGAACGGCTCGTGTACTGCCTGGTCGTCAACCACCTGGCGGAGGTGGCCGCAGCCCTGGCCGAGCACCGCCCGGAGCTGGCCGGCCGGGTGTGGCCGGCGGTGCGCGAGGAGTTCCTGCGCTACGACACCGAGCACGGCCTGCCGGAGATCGCCCGGCTCCTGGACGCCCCCGCGCTTCCGGCCAAGACGAACCTGCTGCTGCGGTGGACCCGCGCGGACGGTGCGGACGCGCGCTACCTGGAACTGCCCAACCCCCTGCGCGGATAGCGGAGGGCGGCGGCGGACCCGGGCGCGGGGCGGGCGGTGCCGGATCCGGCCAAGGTGCGGCGGGGGGCGCGGACCGCATGGAGAAAGGTATAGACCAATGCTAGGTTGGGCGGGCAGACCGCGCAGTCCTTGACCACCCGTCAGAGGAGAAGCCATGCCCTCCCCTTCGCGGGGCGGCGGCCCCGCCGCCATGCCCAAGTACCAGCGGATCGCCGCAGCGCTGCGGGACGAACTCGACCACGCCGCCCGGACCGCCGGAGGCAGACTGCCCTCCGAACGCACCCTCGCCGCCCGCTACGAGGTCAACCGGCAGACCGTCCGGGCCGCCCTCCAGGAGCTGCGGGCCGACGGCCTGGTGGTCACCGGCCGCCGGGGCACCCGGGCCGCCCCGCCGCAGGCGTCCCCGCGGCCGGCCCGGCCCGCCGGCCGGGCGGACGCGCACCTCTCCCCGTACCCCGCCCCGCCCGCCCGCGGCCCGGCCCGCCCGGCGGCCCGGGCCCGGCTCGGTCTGGTCACCGTGCCGCCCTCCCTCGCGGCCCTGCTCGGCATGCGCGGCGGGGAACGCACGCTGGTCCACCACCACCGCGTGTACGGCGCCGACGGACGCACCCTCCAGCACACCGTGACCTACCTCTGCCCGGCCGTGGTGGCCCGCACCCCGCAGCTCGCCCCCTACCTGGAACGGCCGTCCGCCGCACGGGAGGAGGACCTGCGGCCGCTGCACCGCTGGCTGGAGCGGGTCACGGCCCGGGGACGCACCGCCGAGACCATCACCATGACCCGGACCAGCCACCCCGCCGCCGCGTCCCCCGCCTGCGGGCTCTCGGTACGCCGTACCGTGCACGACGCCTCCGGCCGGCTGCTCGCCGTCACCGACCTGGCCTTCCCCGCATGGGACCAGGTCACCTTCCACCGGGAACCCGAGGCCATCGCCTTCCGCGTCAGCTGACGGCCCGCCGCGCGCGATCCGGGCGGGGCGGCCGGCCCTCAGCCGGCCGGCACCCGCCAACGCCCGCAAACTACGAGTCGGGCCTGGTGGAGGCCGAACGGAGGAGCAGTTGATCACCAACTGCCCCCACACGGCCCGGTTTCCCCGGCCCCGGAGGCTCTGACCTGCCCGAACGCGGGCCGATTCACCCGTGCGCGGGAGGCGCCGCCCATGGCACAGTGCCTGGAGCGCAACCTCCGGAGGGAGCCTCCATGCCTGACCCGCACACCGTGCCGCCGCTGCTGTCGGCCGCGCCCGAGTGCCGGACCGAGCCGGGCCCGCTGCCCGCCTGTCCCCGCTGCGCCACCCCGCCGGAGCGGATCTCCTGGCGCCAGCGCCCGGGCGAGCCTGTGGTCCTGCTCTTCGAGCCCTGCGGCCACCGCCACACCTCCCCGGCGCCGCCCCTCCTCGCCGTCACCGCACCTGACCCGCTGCGGCGTTGAGCCCGACGGCCGACGGCCCGCCCGGCGTCACCCCGGGCGCCCCTGACCTCGTATCCTGCACCCGAGCGCTCAGCCGGAGCAGCTCCGACGAGACGAGCCGTGCCGAGCCGTGCGCCGGCCCGGCGGGAACGGGAGAACCCTGATGGACGTGCAGCACTTCGAGCGGATCACCGCGTTCATCGAGGCCCGGCTCACCCCGCTGTTCGACGCGGAGACCGGGAGCGAGCGCGGCTTCGCCATGGACGACACCTCCCGGGCCCTGCGCGCGCTGCGCAACAGCGTGCTGGAGGCCTCCGCCGTCAAGGGGCTCATCGCGACGCGGGAGACGGCCGAGCCGCTGGTGCGCAAGGTCATCGACCAGTCGGTGGAGCACCACTGGGACGTACTGCGCGGCATCGCCCGCCAGTGGGAGGACCACGCCGACTTCCGCAAGGAGTTCAAGCGCCACGCCTGGGAGCTCGACGCGGCCCCCGCCGCCTCGGCCTGAGCACCGCTCTCACCGGCTGGGCGTGCCGCCGATCAGGTGGCCGATCCGGCGCTCGAGCCCGCTCCAGCGCCGGTCGTGCCGGTAGGCCCGCCGCAGCGTCCGGGCCCGCGTCTTCGGTCGCCGGCCGTAGAACCGGCGCGCCCACGGTGAGGCCGGCCGGGCCAGCCGCACCGCAGCGATCAGGGCGATCAGCGGGACCACCACCCCGAACACCGCGAGCCGCGGCTTGCCCTTGAACAGGGCCACCACGGCCAGCATCAGGTTGAACAGCACGGTCAGCACGAGGAACAGGCGGTTCTCCAGCTGGTCCTCGGTCAGACCGTCCACGCCCAGCGGCAGGAACCCGCACAGCAGCAGCCCCGCCAGGGCCGTGGTCATCACCACCACCTCGACGCTGAGCGTGCCCTCCTTGCTCCAGTAGACGTCGCTCAGGTGCAGGATCAGCGCGAACTCGTCCAGCACCAGGCCCGTCCCCATCCCGAACAGCACGGCCGCCACCCACGACCCCCACCCCGCGCGGCCACCCGCGATCGCGGTGAAACCGCCGACGGTCATCAGGATCACCCCGGGCACGCAGTGGTGGACGTGCAGACCGCCCGGGGTGACGTTGCGGAAGGGGCCCTTCCCGGCCCGGATCATCCGGGTGATCACCCGGGTCGCCACGAAGGTCACGACGAACGCCGTCAGGGCCAGGAGCAGGGGCAGCTTCCCCGGCTCCAGGATGTTGCGGTACCACCAGTCGCCCATGCGGTCACCCTCCCGGTGACGGCCGCCCCGCGCACCACGGGGACCGCCGTTCGGGCGCCCCGCGACCGGCGCCGGATCCGGCCGCCGCGCCCGCTCAGGCCGCCGCGCCCGCCGGGTCCGCCTCCCGGGCGGCGGCCCCCTCCCGGGCGGCCCGGCGGCGCAGCGCGTCCGCGTCGGTGTCCGCGTCGTACGAGATCAGCTTCGGCAGCAGCGCGGCCAGCAGCGCCACCGACGCCACGCAGGCCAGGCCCCCGCTCCAGAACGCCGGCCGGGTGCCCGTCCAGCCCGCCATCGTGCCCGCCCGCACCTGGCCCAGCTGCGGCCCGACGCTGTACGAGAGCACCTCGATCCCCGCGAGCCGTCCCCGCAGCTCCTCCGGGATCGTCTGGTTCCAGATGGTGGAGCGGCCCAGCGCGCTCAGCATGTCGCCCGCGCCCGCCGCGGCCAGGCACACCAGCACCAGCCAGACGTTGGAGAACCAGCCCGCCGCGGCGATCGCCAGACCCCACGCGGCCGCCCCGGACACCACCAGCAGCCCGTGCCGGCGGACCCGCGAGACCCAGCCGCTGGTCAGCCCCAGCACCAGCGAACCCACCGCGCCCGCCGCGTACATCAGCCCCAGGGCCCACTCGGCGTCGAGCTCGTCCGCGAGGAACGGGAAGATCGTGTTGGGGAACGCGAAGAACATCGCCGCCAGGTCCACGGCGTACGTGCCCAGCAGCACGGGCCGGCTCCACGCGTACCGCGCCCCCTCGGCCATCGACCGCAGCGAGGGCCGCTCCGCGCCGCCCACGGGCGGCGCCGGGCGCAGCCGCGCGCACAAGGCCACCGAGACGGCGAAGCCCACCACGGTCACCGCGTACGCCGAGGCGTAGCCGGCGTACGCGACGACGACGCCGGCCAGCGCCGGTCCGGCGATCGCCCCCGACTGGTAGCGCAGCGCGTTCAGCGCGGCGGCGGCCGTCAGCTGGTCGTGCGGCACGATCCGCGCCATCAGCGAGTCCAGCGCCGGTCGCTGGAGGCCGCTCAGCGCCGACACCCCGGCCGCCACCACGTACAGCGGCCACAGCACCGGGTCCGGCAGCAGCGCGTTCACCAGCAGCACCAGCGCCAGCACCCCGAGCCCGGCCTCCGTCAGCAGGATCAGCCGCCGCCGGTCCACCGCGTCCGCGAGCGCGCCCCCGTACAGCCCGCACACCACCAGCGGCACCAGCTCCACCGCACCCATCGCACCGACCGCCAGCGGCGAGTCCGTCAAGTGCTTGATCTGCAGCGGCAGGGCGATCATCGCCATGAACGAGCCGAAGTAGGTGACCGTGCCCTGGAAGAAGAGGAGCCGGAAGTCACGGCTGGAACGCCAGGGGGACAGATCGGGCAGTACGGAGGACAGACGGGAGCTACTCACAACGGGCCATCGTGCGGGCCCGCCTCGCCGTCCGGCAACGCATTTTCCCCCGGACGGGTCAAAACGGCGCCCGGTGCGTGGCACGGCCCGTCCCCGGTGGCACCCATGGGTCATGCCGCCGGTGTCCCCGTTCCTGCGTACGGCAGCGTCCTATGCGTGGCGCCTGCTGGTCGTCGGGGCTGCCGTCTACGCGGTCTTCGTGCTCCTGGGCCGCTTCCACGAGATCGGCGTCGCCCTGTTCCTGGGCCTGGTCATCACCGCGCTGCTGTCACCCCTGTCGCGCCGGCTGGCCCTGCTGGTCCCCCGCTCCCTGGCGGTGGCCGTCAGCCTCCTCGGCAGCGCCGTCGTGCTGCTCGGCGTGTTCGCGCTGGTCGGGGAGGCGGTGGCGGGAGAGAGCGAGACCCTGGTCAGGGAGTTCCGCGAAGGCCTCGTCAGCATCCAGAAATGGCTGGAGCGGCCGCCGTTCCGGCTGAAGTCGGAAGCCCTCACCGACATCCAGTCCCGCATCGGCGCCTACCTCTCTTCCCACCGCTCGACCCTGCTCAGCACGGCCGTCAGCGGCGCCGGGCACGTGGTGCAGGTCCTGACCGTCCTGGCGCTCGCGGTGTTCTCGTCCGTCTTCTTCCTGCACGGCGGCGACCGGCAGTGGGCCTGGTTCTGCGCCCAGCTGCCCGAGGCGGCGCGCGAGCGGGTGGGCGTCGCCGGGCGCGCGGCCTGGCGCACCTTCACCGGCTACACGCACGGCATCGTGCTGGTCGCGGCCACCAACGCGGCCCTCGTCGGACTCGCCCTCTACCTCCTCGGGGTCCCGCTGGCCCTCCCGCTGGCGCTGCTGGAGTTCTTCGCCGCCTTCGTCCCCCTGATCGGCTCCCCGGTCGCGCTCGCGGTCGCCGCGGTGGTGGCGCTGGCGGCGAAGGGGCCGGTCATCGCAGGGGTGGTGATCGCCCTCATCGTGGTGATCGGCCAGATCGAGGGCCATCTGCTGCATCCGCTGGTGATGAGCTGGGCGGTGGCGCTGCACCCGCTGGTCGTGGCCGTCTCCGTGGTCGCGGGGGCCATCGCGGCCGGGGTGGTCGGCGCGGTGGTCGCCGTGCCGCTGGTCTCGGTGACCTGGTCGGTCCGCACCGCGCTGCGCGCCCACGCCGCGGCTCCGGCCGCGCCCCTGCCGCCGCCGGAGCCGCCGCCCTTGGCGGGGCCCGGGCCGGACGGCTGAACCGGCGCGACCCGTTTACCGTAGGACGTGGAGGTGGTTGCCATGGCAGAGCGCTCCGGCGGACCGGCGCCGCGGAATCTCGGAGACGACCGGCTGCTGAAGGAACTGGAGACCATCCACCGCACCCGGCACGAGACCCTGCTCCACGGTTCGGACGACGCGCTGGCCACGCATACGCAGCGGCTGAAGGAACTGGAGGACGAATACCTCCGCCGGCACCCGCAGCGCGCCCCCGCCTCGGCCCGCACCCGCGAGGGCGCCCGCGCACGGAAGCCGGGAGAGCAGTAGCCCTCCTGATCCCGGCCCGCGCAGCGGCGAAATCCGGCCCCGCCGGCGTTTGAGGCGCGGGGTCTGGGGCCGTGCCCCCGGGGGCACCGCCCAGCGGTAGCCGGGGGAGGAACGGGCGAAGGCCGGGCAGGGGACCAGCCCCGCGCAGCGGAACCGGGCCTCAGCGGAACGCGGGGGCCGCCGGGGCCGGGCCCAGGGTGGTGGTGCCGGGGGCCGCGCGATGCCCCAGGCCGGTGCGGTAGGCGTCGAGGGCCGCCTCGGTCCGGCCGCCCCTGCGCAGCAGATCCCCCAGCAGCCGGCACAGGTCGGCCAGGTCCCCGCCCGCCCCACTGCGCTCCAGCAGCGCCAGCGCCCGTACGTAGTGCTCCTCCGCCGCCTCCGTGTCCCCCCGCTCCTCGGCGATCAGCCCCAGCAGCCGGTGCGCCCCGCCCGCGTGCACCGCGCCCGGGTCCGAGCCCTCCGCCAGCAGCCCCGACACCAGCTCCGCCGCCTCCTC
Organism: Streptomyces katrae; assembly: GCF_002028425.1. Lineage (GTDB taxonomy): Bacteria > Actinomycetota > Actinomycetes > Streptomycetales > Streptomycetaceae > Streptomyces > Streptomyces katrae_A. Next base: position 7,013,512 of record NZ_CP020042.1, read on the forward strand.
GTACCGGCCCAGCCGGCGCAGCACGTCCGCCAGCTCCACCTCCACCTGCGCCGTGTACAGCGCGGCCCGCCGGGCCGTGAGCATCTCCCGGGCGATCCGCAGCTCCCGCTCCGCCGCCGCCAGTTCCCCGTGCTGCGCCTGGACGTAGCCCCGCATCCAGTGGCAGTGCGCCAGATCGGTGCGCAGCCGCAGCTGCCGGTAGACGGCCTGGGCCTTGGCCAGTGAGGCGTCGGCGTCGGCCACCCGCCCCTCGGCGAGGAAGGTGCGGGCCACCTGCCGGTGCATCCCCGCCACCAGCGCGGGGTCGGCGACCTGAGGGGCCAGCGCCAGCGCCAGTTCCGCCGCGTGCGCCGCGCGGGCGTGGGCGCCCATGTCGATGTACGGGCCGATCACCGCCGAGTACAGCAGCACCAGCGCCTCGGGGTCGGCGAGCCCGCCCGCGTTGAGGCCGTCGATGGCGGACTCCAGCAGGTAGCAGGCGTACCGCAGCTCCCCGGCCAGCAGGTGCGCGACGGCCCGGCCGCGGATCGGCCGGGCCCGGCGGGGGAGCGGTTCGCCGGCCAGCAGCTGCTCCGCCGCCTCGAAGTGCCCGGCCGCCTCGGTCAGTTCCCCCGCCTCCAGTGCGCAGTCGCCGAGCCCCAGCAGGGCCTCCGCGCGCTCGTCGGCCAGCCCGTGCCGCTCCGCCTCCGCGAGCAGTCGCCGGAAGTGGCCCGCGGCTTCCCGGGCCGAGCCCGTGGCGAGGGTCCGCTGGGCGTCGGTCAGGGCCAGGCGCAGCTCCGTGCCCAGGGAGGCCGGGCGCCCGGTGGTGAGTTCCTCGTACGAGGTGCCGAGCCGCCCGGCGAGGAACCGCAGCGCCGTCTCCGAGGGCCGCACCTTCCCCGCCTCCAGGGTGGACACGTACGCCGGGGTGTACTCGGGCTCGGCCAACTGCCGCTGGGTCAGCCCGCGCTCGCCGCGCAGCCGCTGCACCCGGCGCCCGATCTCGGACGGTTCGTCCATGAACTCCCCTTGTTGTCCACGAGGTTTCCTCAACTCCCCAGTATCCGGTGGGAGTCATCCATTGCGCACGCCCTCGCGCGCCCCCTAGTTTAAGCAGCCGGTTCAGTCGAGTTAACCGTTCACTTAACCCCCCTCAACTCCCTGCCCCGGCGGAGGACTTCATGAAGAGAACCATCCGGCCTGCCCTGCGCGCGGCGCTCGCGGCCGTCTGCGCGAGCGCCGCGCTCCTGGCCGCCCCGGCCGTACCCGCGGCAGCCGCGCCGCCGCCCGGCCCGACCGCCCGCCCCGGCGTCGAGGTCGAGATACCCGGGCCGGAACACGGCACCGAAGCCGGATCCGGCCACACCCGGGTCCCGGCCGCCGGCCGGGCGAAGGCCGCGCCCCGCCTCTCCGAGTCGGCGCGGGCCGCCGACGGGCAGGTCACCAAGACGGTCGACAACGGGCCCACCGCCGACCGGCTCGACGTGGTCTTCGTCGGCGACGGCTACACCGCCGCCGAACTGGACCGCTTCCACGCCGACGTCCGCGCCAAATGGGCCGAGGTCACGGCCGTGGAGCCCTACACGACCTACCGCGACCTGTTCAACGTGTGGACCGTGGACGCCGTCTCGGCCCAGTCCGGGGTCTCCGGCGACCCGGGCCCGGACACCGTCCGCGACACCGCCCTCGGCTCCTACTTCTGGTGCGAGTCGATAGAACGGCTCCTGTGCGTGGACCAGCCCAAGGTCGACGCGTACGTGGCGAAGGCGCCCGCCGCCGACCTGGTCGTCGTCCTCGCCAACAGCGCCAAGTACGGCGGCGCCGGCTACAACGAGCCCAGCCCCACCCTCGGCTACGAGGGCATCTCCACGGCCTCCGCCGGCCACCCCAAGTCCGGCCAGGTCGCCATCCACGAGACCGGCCACTCCCTCGGCAAGCTCGCCGACGAGTACTTCTACCCGGGCGTCCCCGACTACGAGAAGTACACCGGCGCCGAGCCCGCCGCCCCCAACACCTCCACCCTGGACGCCGGCGCCATGGCCGCGCAGCGCGCCAAGTGGTACCGCTGGCTCGGCGAGACCTCCCCCGACGGGGGTACCGTCGGCGCCTACGAGGGCGGCGGCTACTACGTGACCGGCCTCTACCGGCCCACCGACAACTCGATCATGCGGGTGCTGGGCAAACCGTTCAACCTCCCCGGCGTGGAAGCGATGATCGCCGGCTTCCAGCGGCACACCCGCCTCGTCACCCCGCTCACCCCCACCGACCGGCCCCTGCGGCTGCGGAACACCGCGAAGGCCTCCGTCGCGCACCTGGCCTCCGCCGACGGGCGGCAGCCGACGGTCCGCTGGTACCTCGACGGCCGCGAGCTGAAGCGGTTCGCGGGCCGGACGGAGGTGCGGGTGGCGGAACTGTGGCTGCTGGACCTGCGCACCCACAAGCTGTCGGTGACCGCCGAGGACCGCACCCCGGCCGTCCGCGACCCGGAGATCGCCCGGAGCCTGTCCTCCACCGCGACCTGGGACGTCCGGCTGTAGTACGCGCTCAGCCGCCGGTGCCGGCCTCCGGCACCGGCAGGCCGTCCCACAGCGCGCAGTGGTGCGCGGCCGCCGCGTCCACCGCCCGGACGCCCCCCGGGCCGGGCGCCAGCCTCAGGACCGACGGGGCCCGTCCCGTGAACCGGGGCCAGGCCGGAGCTCCCGGCGCCCCGGGAGCTCCGGTGCGGGCGAAACCGGTCCAGTACCCGGTCATCCGCTGCGCGAGCCCCGCCTGAGGGGCCGTCATGGGCACCATCGTGAACAGGTACGGCAGTTCGAAGCCGTGCGCCGCCCCGAACGGGAAGCCGGCGAGCTCCGGCAGGCCGGTGAAGTTGGGCGCCCCCCTGTCACCGAACAGGTAGCCGTACACCGGGACGTGGCGGGCCAGAGCGCGGCTGTCGCGCAGCGTCGGACAGGTGAACGAGGCGTCGGACAGCAGGGTCGCGAAGGCGATCGCGGCCGTCGGGAAGGCCGCCTGCGGGTACGCGGCCGCCACGGCCGGGGCCGACGCCCCGAAGGAGGTCCGCAGCCGCTCGCCGTAGCCCCGTTCCCCGTCCACCGGGTACGAGGCGAGGGTCTGGGCCATGAACAGCCGCATCTCGTCCAGGGTGCTGCCCTGCACCACCGGCACCCGGTGGAAGCGGCCGGACTCCAGCGCCCGGCGGGGCTCCAGGGGCAGCAGGGCGTTGCCGTAGGCCACCGCGGAGAACCGTTCCATCAAAGGGGCCGTCACCAGCCGGGCCGCGTCCAGGCCGCGCAGGCAGTCCAGCACCGCGCCGGGCGGCCGGCCGCCGCAGCCGAGCTCCGCGGCCGCCCCGGCCCCGGCCTCGGCCACGCGCTGCTGCGGCACGAAGGGCTCGTACGTCCCGGCCGTCGGCAGCACCGAGTACGGCGGCATCGTCGTCGAGCAGGACCCGCTCTGCACGATCGCCCGCTGGAACAGGCCCGCAGAGGCGGGGGAGACCAGGTGGGCGCATACCCCGAGCCCGCCCGCCGACTCCCCGAACACCGTCACCCGGCCCGGATCGCCCCCGAACGCCACCGCGTTCGCCCGGACCCAGCGCAGCGCCGCCTGCTGGTCGGCGAGCCCGAAGTCGGGGGCGCCGCCCAGCTCGGGATGGCCGAAGAAGCCGAAGATCCCCAGCCGGTAGTTGACCGTCACCACCACCGCCCCGTCACCCCGCACGGCCAGCGGCTGCGGCCGGTAGGAGTCCGCGGAGCCGAAGCGGAAACCGCCGCCGTGGAACCACACCATCACCGGACGGGCCGGGCCCCGGCCCGCCGGGGCGGTGACGTTGAGGTAGAGGCAGTCCTCCGAGCCGCTCACCCCGCCCGGCCCGACCGCCGGAAGCTGCGGACACCGGGCCCCGGGCGCCCCCGCGTCCAGCACGCCCGCCCGGTGCGGCGCGGCCCGCGGCGCCCGCCAGCGCAGCCGCCCCGTCGGCGGGGCGGCGTACGGGATCCCCTCGAAGCTCGCGTACGCCCCGTGCACCCGCCCGCGCACCGGCCCCTCGGCGGTCCGCACCACGGGCCGCCCCGCGCCACCCGCCGGCCGCACGGCGGACGGGCTCCCGTACCCGGCGGCGCAGAACACCGCCACCACGGGCAGCAACGCCGCCAGCAGCCCGCCGCCCAGGCGGCGCGCGGGGCGCACCCGGGGGAGCAGCACCCGGCCGAAACGCGCCTGCCGGCGCCATGCCCTGCGGGTACCGCTGTCGGCTGGGTCGGCTGGGTCGGCTGGGTCGGTTGGGTCGGCTGGGTCGGCCGGGTCGGCGCGGACGGCCTGGCCGGCGGGACTGCCGGTGTCCCCGCGGCCTGCGGGGCTTCCGCGGTCGGCGGATCCGTCACGCCCGCCGGGGCCGCCGGGGCCGCCGGGGTCGGCGCGGTCGACCGGGATGTTGCGGTCGGCGGGGTCGGTGTGGGGATCCGGCACGGCTGTCGTCCCTCCCGGGGGGTGGCCTTCCTGAACGAGTGGGGTGCCCCTCCCGGACCGGACCCCGGGCCTCGCGCTTCCGCCCGCCCCGCGTTGCCGGGACGCGCTCCCGGTGGTGCGCCGGACAGGGACGACGGACCCTTCCCGCACGGAGCCGTGCGCCGGACACCGCTCGGCCGGCCTCCGGGCGACGGCGGGGACGTGACGACGGGGTCCCGGGGAGCGGGGCCGGCACCCCGCCACTGTGCCCCGCCCGATGCCCCGCGGACCGCCTCGGCCCCGGCGTGTCCGCTCCGGCGCCCCGGACGCCCCGGGGGAGCCCCCGTTTGCCCGCCCCGAATGGCGCAGTGCCGCCCCATGCCGCTGAATGTCACCAAGCGTGCGCTTCCCATGACGCACGATGACCGGCGCGCGATGCGTAGACCCGCGCGTCGGCGAGACGGAGCTTTCGATGAATGACCCCAGCCCCCTCGCGGCGACGAACCACGGCGACCGCGACGGCCTCCCCGCCGCCACCCCGGAACCGACCTTCGACCCCCCGACCGAACCCCCCGCCTCCCCAGCCCCCGCACTCCACGCCGTGTCGGCCATACACCCGGCACCCGACGCGGGCCCCGCACCCGCTCCCGGCACCCCGCCCGGCACCGCTCCCGCACCTGCTCCCGGCACCCCGCCCGGCACCGCGCCCGCTCCCGCGGCCCGCCCCGACGGCGCCCCCGCGGCCCGCCCGGCGGCGCGGGTGGCGGGCACGGCCGACCCGGCCGCCCGGCCCGGCCGGCCCCCGGCCGGGGCCGCCGCGACCCCGCCCGGTCCCGCCCCGCAGCCCCCGCCGGTCCGCGCCACGGTCCCCGTACCCGCCCCGACCGCGGCCGACGCCATGGCGGCCCGGGCGGCCCGGCGCGGGGGTGTGCTGGGCCACGTGCTGCGCTGGCCCACAGCCGCCGCCCTGCTGTTCTGCGGGGTGCTGCACCTGCCGGGGAACCTCGCGCAGCCGCCCGAGCCCGGCCGGCTGGTGCCCCTGGCGGTGGCCCTGCTCTGCCTGCCGCTCGGCGCCCTGCTCGCCGTCCGGGACACCCCTGCGGTGTGGCGGGGGGCGGCCGTGGCGACGCTGGCCGTGGTCGCGCTGCACATCGTCGGCGGAGTCGCGTACTTCAACCCCCTCGACGGCACCCTCGGCGCGCCCTACCCGTGGGCCGGCGTCGCGACGGTTCTCGGCGCCGCCACGGCAGCGATCCTGGCCGGCGTGGCCCTGACGTACCGTCCGCCCCGCCCCCGCACCGACGAAGGGGCCTGACCCCCACGCGGCGGCGGCCCGGCCGGGTACTCCCGGCCGGGCCGCCGCCGGCCGGCAGGTACGACTCCCGGAGGGATCCCCGGGGTGAGCGACCACCCCGAGCGGCCCCGACGACCAGGAGGCCCCGCGCTCCCCGGCCGGGAACGGAGCCCGCCCGGCCTACCGGGCCAGCAGGTTCACCGCCCCCGCGAACACCCGCGGCATCCGGGCCGCGAGCGGGACGATCCGCCCCGCCAGCGGTGCCCGGCGGCGGGCCCACAGCAGGGACGAGGTCAGCGTGCGGTAGCCGCGCGACAGGTCCCGCCAGGCCCGTTCGTACTCCTGCGGCCGGCCCTCGCGTACGCAGCGCACGAGCGCGCCCGCCGCCGACACCGCCAGGGTCAGTCCCTCCCCGGTCAGGGCGTCCACGTACCCCGCCGCGTCCCCCACGAACAGCACCCGCCCCGCCACCCGGGTCCGCGCCCGCTGCCGCAGCGGTCCGGCCCCGCGCACCCCCGGGCCCCGGCCGGGCGGTGGCGGCAGCCGGGCCGTCAGCAGGGGGAAGCGGGCCAGCTGTACGTCGAACGGGGCCTGCTCCGAGGTCAGCACCGCCACCCCGATCCGGTCCGCCCCGAGCGGGGTCACGTACGCCTCCGCGCCGCGCGCCCAGTGCACCTCGACCAGGTCGCTCCACGGCTCCACCGCGTAGTGGCGGCGCAGCCCGTACCGGGCGGCCCGTCCCGGCGCGGCCGGTACCCCCAGGCCCAGCCCGCGCCGCACCGGCGAGTGCAGTCCGTCCGCCGCCACCAGGTACCGGGCCGTCAGCCCGGCCGCGCACACCCGCCGTCCGTCCTGGCGGACCTCCCCGACGCGCCGCGCGAGGACCCGTACGCCGAGCCCCGCCGCGCGGTCGGCGAGCGCGGCCTGGAGGTCCGTACGGCGGCAGCCGCGCCCGGGGCCGGAGCGGAAGAGCGCCTCCGCGCGCAGCCCCGTCACCCCGTCCACATAGCCGATGCCGTGGAACGGACGGCCCGTCACCGCAATGCCCAGTTCCTCGAACCGTCGCACCGCGCCCGGCATCAGCCCCTCCCCGCAGGCCTTGTCGATCGGCGTGGGCCGCGGTTCCAGGACCACCACTTCCAGTCCGGCCAGCGCCCCGTGGATCGCGGTCGCCAGCCCGGCCGGGCCTCCGCCCGCCACCAGCAGGTCGATCACCGGACCAGGCCCAGCAGCGGATCGGCCGTCCGGGCGTAGGTGAGCGCGGTGTTCTCGCAGCGGATCCGCACCCGCAGCAGCAGGGCGTTGAGCAGGGTGAAAACGAGCGCGGTCACCCACGCCGTGTGCACCAGCGGCAGCGCCAGACCCTCCAGCACCACCGCCGCGTAGTTCGGGTGCCGCAGCAGCCGGTACGGCCCCGCCGCCACCAGGGGCAGCCCGGGCACCACGATGACCCGGGTGTTCCAGCGCGGGCCCAGGGACAGCACGCACCACCAGCGCAGCCCCTGCGCCGCCACCACCACCGCGAGCGCCGGCCAGCCGAGCGCGGGCAGGAAGGACCGGTGCGCGGCCTCCGCCGCGCAGCCCGCGAGCAGGGCGACGTGCAGGGCGACGATGGCCGGGTAGTGGCCGCGGCCGTACTCCCGGCCGCCGCGCGCCAGGCTCCAGGCGGCATTGCGCCGGGCCGTGGCCAGCTCGGCCAGCCGCTCTGCGGCGACCAGAGCAAGGAGGAGGAAGTACCAGGTCAGAGGGGTCGACGGGGTCAGCGTCTGGGGTGACGGGAACAGCGGCATGGGCACCTCACCAGCGCAGCAGGACGAGTTCGGAGGCGAAACCCGGACCGAAGGCGAGCATCAGCCCCGTCGATCCGGGCGCGGGCGGCCCGGCGGCCTGGACGGCGCCGAGGATGTGCAGGACGGACGCGGAGGAGAGGTTCCCCACGGTCGCCAGTGAACGCCGGCTCGCCACGAGGGCGTGCCCGGGCAGCCCCAGGGAGCCGGCCAGCACGTCGAGGATCCTGGGGCCGCCCGGATGGCAGATCCACACGTCGACGTCGGCGGGTTTGAGGTCGTGCCCGGCCAGGAAGGACTCGACCTCCTCCACCACGTGCAGACCGACCAGCTCGGGCAGCTCCCGGCCCAGCACCATGCGCAGGCCCCAGTGGCCGATGTCCCAGCCCAGGAGGTGCTCGGTGCCCGGGTAGAGGCGCCCGCGCGCGTCCAGCACCCACGGCCCGCCGGTGCCGCGGTCGTGGAGGGGGTGCTCCGCCCCCACGGCGACCAGGGCGCCGCAGCCGTCGCCGAACAGGGCGCCCGCCACCAGGTTCGCCATCGAGGTGTCGGTGGGCTGGAGGGTCAGCGAGCACAGCTCCGTGGACAGCAGCAGCGCGGCCTGCCCGGGGCGTCCGGCCAGCTGCTCGTGCAGCATCCCCAGCCCGGCTGCGCCCGCCGCGCAGCCCAGCCCGAAGAGCGGGACGCGCCGCACGCCGGGCCGCAGTCCGGTGCGGGAGGCGAGCCGGGCCTCCAGGGACGGGGTGGCGAGCCCGGTGACGGTCGTCGACACCACCAGCCCGATGTCCGGCGCCGCCAGGCCGACCCCGTCGAGGGCGCGCCCGACCGCCTCGGCGCCGAGCTCCAGGGCCGTACGCAGGAACAGGGCGTTGGAGGTGCCGAAGTCGCCGTCCGGGCCGTAACGTTCCAGCGGCTGCGCCAGGTGGCGGGACCCGACCCGCACCGAGGCGTGCACCCGGCGCAGCAGCGCCGCGTCGGCGCCGGGCGGCAGACACCGCACCAGCGCCTCCGTGATCTGGGCCTGCGGATACCGGTGGGGCGGGAACACGCTGCTCACCGACAGGACACGGGTCATTGGCCCAACATAGGGAAGAACGGTGCGAATCGGGCAGAAGCGCGCGAAAGGGAGCCTCCCGATGTGCCGTCACGGCGTAGCGTGGCGCCGTGCCCGCCCGCTCTCCCGCCTTTCCCCTGCCGGCGGTCCCGGTGGGCGGCCTGCTGAGGGCCTGCCACCCCCTTCCGGCCGCCGCCGTCACCGTCTTCGCCGCCGTCCTCGCGGCCGCCGCCGGGCGCGGGCCCGCCGGCTCCGCCCTGACGGCGGGCGCCGTCGCGGCCGGGCAGCTCTCGGTGGGCTGGTCCAACGACCGCCTCGACCTGCGCCGCGACCGGGCCGCCGGCCGCCGTGACAAACCCCTGGCCACGGGCGGGGTCCCGGCCGCCGCCGTGACCGCCGCCGCCCTCGCCGCGCTGGCCCTGTGCGTACCGCTGTCCCTGGCCGCCGGCCCGGCGGCCGGGGCCGCGCACCTCGCCGGGGTCGCGGCGGCCTGGGCGTACAACCTGCGGCTCAAGGGCACGGCCGCCTCCTGGCTCCCGTACGCCCTCGCCTTCGGCCTGCTCCCCGCCTTCGTGACCCTCGGCCTGCCCGGCGCGCCCTGGCCGCCGCCCTGGCTGACCGGCGCCGCCGCACTGCTCGGCGCGGGCGCCCACTTCGCCAACGTCCTGCCCGACATCGCCGACGACCTCGCCACGGGCGTACGCGGGCTCCCGCAGCGGCTCGGCGCCCGCGCCTCGGCCGCGCTGGCCGCGCTGCTGGTCCTCGGCTCGGCGGCCCTGCTGGTCCTGGGCCCGCCGGGGCACGTCACCCCGTACGGCTGGACCCTCCTCGCCCTGACCGGCGCCCTGCTCCTGGCCACGGCCCGGGCGCCGGGCCGGATCCCGTTCCTCGGGGTGCTGGCGGTCGCGGGCGGCGACGTCCTGCTGCTCCTGGCCCGCAGCGCCGGCCAGGCACCGGCCTGGTGACGGGCCCGCCGGACCGCTCCGCGGCGTCCCGTGCCGGTCCCCGGGGCCGGGGAGCGGCCCCGGCGGCACAGGGCACGCACCGGCCGCCGCGGCCCAGGGCCTGTCGTCAAAGTCCCGTCGTCGCCCGCGGGGCAGACGGGACTTTGACGACAGGCCCTAAGCCGGCGCCCGCCGGGTGCGGGTCCAGGCCAGCAGGTCCTCGGCCGGCCAGGTGTTGACCACCCGCTCCGGCGGGACCCCGCACTCCACCGCCCGTTCGCAGCCCAGGATCTGCCAGTCGAGCTGGCCCGGGGCGTGGGCGTCGGTGTCGATCGCGAAGAAGACACCCGCCTCCACCGCCAGCCGCAGCAGCCGGCGGGGCGGGTCCAGCCGTTCGGGACGGCTGTTGACCTCCACGGCCGTACCCGACTCCGCGCAGGCCGCGAACACGGCCGCGGCGTCGAACGTGGACTCCGGCCGGGTCCGGCCGGTCACCAGCCGGCCCGTGCAGTGCCCGAGGACGTCCATCAGCGGATTGCGCACCGCCGCCAGCAGGCGCCGGGTCATCGCCGGAGCCTCCATCCGCAGCTTGGAGTGCACGGACCCCACCACCACGTCGAGCCGGTCCAGCAGCTCCGGCTCCTGGTCGAGCGAGCCGTCGAGCAGGATGTCGCACTCGATCCCGGTGAGCAGCCGGAACGGCGCCCACCGCCCGTTCAGCTCCGCCACCACGTCCAGCTGCTCGCGCAGCCGCTCCGGCGACAGGCCCCGGGCGACCGTCAGGCTCGGCGAATGGTCCGTCAGCACCGCCCAGTCGTGCCCGAGCCCGGCCGCCGCCCGGCCCATCGCCTCGATCGGGCTCCCGCCGTCCGACCAGTCCGAATGCAGGTGGCAGTCCCCGCGCAGGGCCGCGCGCAGCGCGACGGCGGCGGGGTCGGGCGGCGGCCCCTCGGGCATCGCCGCGGCTTCCTCCTCCAGCACCCGCAGGTAAGCCGGGACCTCCCCGAGCAGTGCCTCGCGCACCACCTGGGCGGTCTTCGGCCCGATGCCCCTGACGGCCTCCAGCGTCCCGGCGTCCGCCCGCCCGGCCGTCTCCGCCTCGCCCATGCGGGTCAGCGCCGCCGCCGCCGTACGGAAGGCCCGGACCCGGTAGGTGGGGGCCTGCGCCCGTTCCAGCAGGAAGGCGATCCGGTCCAGCGCCGCCACCGGGTCCATGGGCACCTCCTCACGCTGCCAGTGTCCCAACGCCCCCGGGCGGCGGCGAGCGCGCGGCGGCGCACCGGCGGCGGGTGCGCGATCATGGGCGGCATGTCCGACCGATTCACCACCCGCGTCCTCGACCTGACCACCGGCCGCGCCGAGACCGTCACCGACCTGACCCGCGACTGCGAGCGCTTCCTCGCCGAGGAGGCGGCCGGCCGCGACGGCCTGCTCAACGTCTTCGTCCCGCACGCGACCGCGGGCATCGCCGTGATCGAGACGGGCGCCGGCAGCGACGACGACCTGCTCGCGGCGCTCGGCACCCTGCTCCCCGCCGACGACCGCTGGCAGCACCGGCACGGCTCCCCGGGGCACGGCCGCGACCACGTCCTGCCGGCGTTCGTCCCCCCGCACGCGACCCTGCCGGTCGTCGGCGGCCGGCTCCAGCTCGGGACCTGGCAGTCCGTCTGCCTGGTCGACACGAACCGGGACAACCCCGAGCGCCGGGTCCGGCTGAGCTTCCTGGGCTGATCCGGCTCCCCGGCACCTCGCGTCCGGGCGGCCCGGCGGCCGGCTCAGGCCGGTCCCTCGGCCTCCGGCCCCGCGACCCGTTCGGTGAGGGTGAACAGGGCGCCGTCCGGGTCGCGCAGCATGATCGACCGTTCCCTGCCGTCCGAGGTGACCACCGAGACGGTCCGGCCGCCGAGTTCGAGGGCCGCCTCCACCGCCGGTTCCAGCTCCGGGACGCGGAAGTGGACGTGCCAGCGCGGACGGGTGTGGGGGGTGTACGCGCCCACTTCCACGGGGCCGCTGTCCAGGCGGGCGACCGGCTCCCCGCCCTGGCGGAGGACGACCTGCTCCTCCTCGTACGAGACCTCGCAGCAGCCGGTGCGGCCCGTGGCCCACTCCAGCACCTCCCCGTAGAAGAGGGCCGCGTCGAAGGCGTTGCGGGTGCGCAGCTCCAGCCAGGCGGGCGCCGGGCCCAGGCCCACGCGCCAGCCCGCGGTGACCGGTCCCTGCCAGATCCCGAACACCGCCCCGTCGGGGTCGGCGACCAGCGCCGCCCGGCCGCCGCCGGGGAAGGAGACCGGCCCCACCGCCACCGTGCCGACGCGCTCGCGGATCCGGGCCGCCGCCACGTCGACGTCGTCGACGGCGAAGTACGGGGTCCAGGCCACCGCCACGGCCAGATCGCTCGCCAGCGCCCCGATCCCCGCGACCGGCACGCCGTCCTGAATGGCCAGCGAGAAGGCCGAACCGAAGCGGGCCGGACGGAAGGTCCAGCCCACGACCGCACCGTAGAAGCGCTGGGAGGCCTCCAGGTCGCGGGCCATCAGGCTCACCCAGCAGGGGGCCCCGAACACGTCCCTCGTCGAAATCTCCACGGACAAGGAGTAGCGCCCGGGCCCCCTCGGTGCGGCGCAGGCGCGCCCGCAGGTCATCACCACCAGTAGGCGGGGTACCTCGGGGCGGTGCGGCGGATGCGGGAGCCGGCGTAACCGGTGAGGACCAGGAGGACCGTCGAGCCGAACAGCAGCGGCACGAACCGGGCGGGCGCCGGGGACTGGAGCACGGTCACCACCGCCGTGGCCACGGCAGGGGAGTGCGGGGTGCGGGCCAGGGTCAGCAGGGCCAGGGTGAGCCCGGCCGCCAGGGCCGCCGCCCAGGCGGAGCTCCCGGCCGCGGCGAGCACCGCGTAGCCGCAGGCCGCGCCGATCAGATGGCCGACCACCACCCCGCGCGGCTGGGCCAGCGGCAGGGTGGGGGCGCTGTGCACGAGCGCGGCGCTGGCGGCGAGCGGGGGTATGAGCACCGGCTCGTGGATCGCCGCGCCGATGGCCACGAGGGCCAGCAGGACGGTCGTGGCGGCGCTGACGCTGTGGAAGGCCGCGACGGCACTCGGCCGGGGCGGGGCTCCGGGCGCCGTGACGGGCGTGACGTGCGTGGCGGGCGATACGTGGGTGGTGGCCGTACTGGCCGTACTGGCCGTACGGGTGGTCGCGGTAGGCATGCGGGAGCAGGATTTCGGTGCGGGGCCGGGGGCAGGGAGGGCGGGCGGCCGCACCCGTCGCGGTGGTCGACCGGAGGGCGGGGCCGCGCGGCCGGCGCGTGTGCGGCCGACGCGATCCGGACATGACTGTATCGGCCACGTGTGCACGGCCCGGCAGCGGGGGCGGCCGCCGTCCCCCGGGAGGAGGACCCGCGGCGAACCGCGGCGGGGCGGCCGACGTGATCGTGTATGACTGCGAAGGCAGGCCGAAAGCAGGGAAGGACCGGCACGGATGATGACCCCACCCCGCCCCGCCGGGGTCCTGACGGACCTCGACGCGGTGATCGCCGAAGCCCGTGAGGACTCGACCGGAGCGCTGTGGCGGCTCACCGGCGCCGGGCGCGCACTGGACTCCAACCTGGTCCGGCTGCGGCCCGGCGCGGCCATCGAGGAGCACACCGAGCCCCTTCTCGACGTCCTGCTCGTGGTCGTGACCGGCGGGGGCCGGCTCGACACGCCGGACGGCCCGCACGCGCTGCGGCCCCACTCGGCGTGCTGGCTGCCGCGCGGCACCCGGCGCGCGCTGACGGCGGGGCCCGAGGGCCTGGCGTACCTGACGGTGCACACCCGCCGCCCGGGCCTCGGCATCGCCCCCGCCGCCCCCGCCGAGGGCGGCGAACCGGCCTGCCTCCTGAACCGGGTCTGCCCCGCCTGCGGCCGCCTCACCACCGAACCCGCGGCCGCCTACTGCTCCCGCTGCGGGACGGAACTGCCCGGATAGCGGCCGCCCGCGCCGCGGGGGGCCACGGAAGGGTCCGCCCCGCGCCGGGGCCCGCCGCCCGGTGGGGGCGGCGGGCCGTGGGGGCGCGGCGGGTCAGAAGCCGCAGTTGGTCACCCACTTGTGGGAGGAGATCCGGTCGTTCCACTCCCACGGGATGTTGCCCGCCGAGCCGTTCGGGGCACAGGTCGAGGCCCCGCCGTAGTTGATGTCCTCGTAGACCCGGACGTCGCCCAGCGCGCCCGAGTAGCCGTTGTTCCACCAGGACGAGGCCCGGTCGTTCATGTCGAAGTTGTTCCCGGCGCCACAGGTGCGCCAGTCGGCGTCGTTGCCGCTCCAGCCGCAGGCCGGACCGCCCCGGTTGGTGTCCGCCCACACCCAGTAGTTGCCGTCGGCCGCCACGCCGGAGGCGTCGGCCGGGGCGGCGGCTGCGGTGCCCAGCGCGCCGGGGAAGGCCAGCAGGGGCAGGGCGAGGGCGCAGGCCAGCATCGTCGTACGGAACTTATCCACGGGAACCTCCGGATGATGTCGCTCGGTCGAACTGGGACACGACGCGCTCCGCGGTCGGGAGCGCGGCGTTCTGGAGCCGGTGGCCGAGGGTGATGTCGTCCTGGTGGCGCGAGCGAACTTCCTCCCCGTAGGCACGGTCCAGAGCTTGGGAGACCCGGCCCAGCGGAGTGCTGGTCGCGCAGGTCGCTTCGGTGACCGCCAGGGCGGTCTCGGCGGCGTCGGCCCGGTCCGGCGGGAGGCCGTCGGCGAGGGCGGCCGCCGCCTGCCGGGAATCGGCCGGCGAGGCGTACGGCCGGCCCGCCTCCTTCATGCAGGCCGCCCACCGGCCGACCGCCTCCGCGTACCGGACGTCGTGGCGCACCCGCTCCTCCCGGGCGGGCCGCAGGTTCATCGTGACGACCTTGACGCGGAACCAGGCGGCCAGATCCCCGTAAAGGGTCCGCTGCGCCCGGGCGATGCACCCGTCGGTACTGGCCGTCAGGGTCATGCCGGTGGGCGCGGTGGCCGACAGGCCCGTGGGGGAGGCGCCCATCAGCGCGGTCCGGGCCGCCGCGCGCTCGCGGGCCGGGAGCCGGTGGAAGTAGAGCTGGTTGGGGTCGGCCGCCCGGGCCTCGGCCGCGGCCCGCTCCGCCCGCCCGCCGTAGCCGTGGGCGCGGGCCCAGTCCACGTCGTCCACCCCGTACGGGAAGGAGCGTGCGGCCCCCTCCTCCCGGACGGGCTCGGTGACGGCGTACGCGAAGCCCCGCGCGGACATGCAGCGGCTGATCAGGATCTGCTCGGCGCGGGCCAGGACGCGGGACTGCCCGGCGGTCGGCTCCGCCGCGGACGCCCGCTCCGCCGCGGCGGCCCGCTCCGGCTCCGGAGCCCCTGAGGCCGCGCATCCGGCCAGGGCCAGCGCCGCCGTCAGGGCCGCCGCCACCGGGGCCGTTCGTCCTCGCCTCATCCGTCCCGACCCCCTCCGAGGGTGTGGGCGCCGCCCTGTGCGGTCCGCCGTCCGACCCAGGTGTAGCCGTCCCGCGTTGTTCGCCGTCGGCGCCCTGGAACTGAACAAACAATTGCTGAACAATCCACCCCGGCAGGTCGAAAGCGGGCCCGGGGGAAGGGGTGGCGCATGGCACGCAAGGAACGTCCGCTGGAAGGGGAGGACGGGCCTCTGCTGGAGTTCGCCACCGCCCTGCGCCGGCTGCGCCACGAGGCCGGCTCGCCGCCGTACCGCGACATGGCCGAGCGCGCCCACTACTCCGTCGCCACCCTGTCCGGCGCCGCCGCCGGACGCCGGCTGCCCAGCCTGGACGTCACCCTCGCCTACGTCCGCGCCTGCGGCGGGGACGTGGGGAAGTGGGAAGCCCGCTGGCACGCCGCCGCCGTGGAACTCGCCGCGGACGGCGCCGGACCGCGCCCCGCCGGGGCCGGCGCGCCGCGGGCGCCGGCCGCGCAGGGGCTCCCGTACGTCGGCCTGGCGCCCTTCCGGACCGAGGACGCGGCCCTCTTCTTCGGCCGCGAACGCCTCGTGGAGGACCTGTTCGACGCCCTGACCCGGCACCGGGTGGTCGCCCTCGTCGGCGCCTCCGGGGCCGGCAAGTCCTCGCTCCTGCACGCGGGCCTGCTGCCCCGGCTGCACGCCGACACCCCGGCCCGCGAGGTCACCGTCCTCACCCCCGGCCCGCACCCGCTCGACCGCGCCCGCCGGGCCCTCGCCGCCGCCCCCGAGCCCGGCACGGACCCCGCCACCGGCCCCGGTACGGCCGAACGGGTGCTGGTCGTGGACCAGTTCGAGGAGGTCTTCACCGTCTGCGCCGACCCCGCCGAGCGCACCCGGTTCGTCACCGGACTCGTCGCGGCCGCCCGGCGCCCCGGCTCCGGCTGCCGGGTGGTCCTCGGCGTGCGCGCCGACTTCTACGCCCACTGCACCCGCCACCCCGAACTCGTCGACGTGCTCCGCGAGGCCCAGGTCGTCGTCGGCCCGATGAGCGCCGCCGAACTGCGCCGGGCCGTCGTGGAACCCGCCCGCCGGGCCGGACTCACCGTCGAAGGAGGCCTCCAGGCCACCCTCGTCGCCCACGCGCACGGCCAGGTCGGCGTCCTGCCGCTGCTCTCGCACTCCCTGCTGGAGACCTGGCGGCGGCGCCGGGGCGCGGCCCTCACCCTGGACGGGTTCCACGCCGCCGGCGGCTTCGAGGGGGCCCTCGCCCAGTCCGCCGAAGCCCTGTACGACTCCCTTTCCGCCCCCCAGCAGCGCCTGGCCCGGCGGATCTTCGTCCACCTCATCGCCCTCGGCGAGGGCACCGAGGACACCAAACGGCCCGTCGACCGGTCCGAACTCGGCCAGGACGCCGACACCCGTACCGTCCTCGCCCGGGCGGCCGCCCTGCGCCTGCTCACCCTCGGCGACGGAGCCGTCGAGCTCACCCACGAGGCCCTCATCCGGGCCTGGCCCCGGCTGCGCGGCTGGCTCACCGACGACCGCGAGCGGCTGCGCCGCCACCGCCAGCTCGCCGAGGCCGCCCGCGCCTGGGAGGCCGTGGGCCGTGACCCCGGAGCCCTGCTCCGCGGCGCCCCGCTCGCCCTGGCCCGCGAACTCACCGCCGCCGGGGGCCCCGTCCTGACCGCCGCGGAAGCGGAGTTCCTGGCCGCGGGCACCGCCGCCGAGGCCGCCGCCGGGGACTCGGCCCGCCGCCGCACCCGCCGGCTGCGGCTGCTGGTCGGCGCGCTCGCCGGCCTCGTCGTGGTGGCCGCCGTCGCCACCGGCAGCGCCGTACGCGCGGAGGACGAGGTCACCCGGCAGCGCAACGACGCGGTCGCCCAGAACCTCGCCGAGACCTCCGCCGGCGTGGCCGCGGCCGAACCGGGCCTCGCGGTCCAGCTGGGTCTGACGGCCTACCGGCTCTCGCCGACCGCCCGGACCCGCGACGGCCTCCTGTCCGCGCTGATGACCTCGCTGCCCGCGCACGCCAAGGAGGTCGTCGCCGTCGCCTACCGTCCCGACGGCCGCCAGCTCGCCACCGCGAGCGGGGACCGCACCGCCCGGCTGTGGCAGACCCGGGGCGGCGGCCGGCCCGACCCCGTGGCCACCCTCGGCGGCGAGGGCGCCCCCCTGCGCGCCCTCGCCTACCGGCCGGACGGCCACACCCTGGCCACCGCCGCGGCCGACGGCGCGGTCCGGCTCTGGGACGTCACCGACCCCGCCCACGCCAGCGTCGCCGCCGGACTCCCCGCGCGGGAGAGCGACGTGCGCGCCCTCGCCTTCAGCCCCGACAGCCGTACCCTGGCCACCGCCGGAGCGGGCGGCTCCGTCCGCCTGTGGGACGTCACCGACCCCACCGGTCCCGCCGAGACCGCCGCCGTGCCCGGACACCGGGACACCGTGCGCGCGGTGGCCTTCAGTCCGGACGGCCGGATCCTCGCCACCGGCGGCGAGGACACCACCGTCTGGCTGACCGACGTGGGCGACCGCACCCGGCCCGAGTCGCTGGCGGTCGTCGGCGGCCACGACACCCCCGTGTTCTCCGTGGCCTTCGCCCCCGACGGCCGCACCCTCGCCACCGCCTCCGGCGGCCGGACCCCGGTCCGGCT
The DNA here is from genome assembly GCF_002028425.1 of Streptomyces katrae. Lineage (GTDB taxonomy): Bacteria > Actinomycetota > Actinomycetes > Streptomycetales > Streptomycetaceae > Streptomyces > Streptomyces katrae_A. Next base: position 7,031,070 of record NZ_CP020042.1, read on the forward strand.
CTGGGACCTGACCGAGCCGCGCCGGCCCGCCCCGCTCGCCACCCTGACCGGGCACACCGACGTCGTCGGCGCGGTGGCCTTCGGCCCCGACGGCCGCACCCTCGCCAGCGCGAGCGACGACCGGACGGTCCGGCTGTGGAGCGTGGCCCGCGGCGCCCGCCCCGCGCCGCTCGCCACCCTGACCGGCCATGTCACCGCCGTCGGCTCCGTGGCCTTCAGCCCCGACGGGACGGTCCTGGCCTCCGGCGGCTACGACAGCACCCTCCGGCTGGCCGCGACCGACCTCGACCGCGCCCTCGCCGGGGCCTGCGCGCACACCGGCCCGCGGATCACGCGCGCGCAGTGGGCCTCGTACATGCCCTATCTGGACTACTCGCCGCCGTGCAGCGGCCTCGAACGCCCCTGAACCCCTACTGTTCGTCACGTCCCCGTGCGGAAGGCAGGCTTCCATGGCGAGCTCCCAGGTCCCCGTCATCGATCTCGGCCCCTGGCGCTCCGGCGGCCCCGCCGAACGCGCCCGGATCGCGGGCCGGGTGGACGAGGCGCTGCGATCGGCGGGGTTCCTGCTGGTCACCGGGCACGGGGTGGACCCCTGCCTGCCCGCCCGGATCCGCGAGGCCGCGAGGTCCTTCTTCCGGCTGCCGCCCGAGGTGAAGCAGCCGTACGCGGTCAGCGTCGGCGGACGGGGCTGGCTCGGCCCCGGCGCCGAGGCCAACGGCTACGCCGAGGGGACGGCCTCGCCCCCCGACCTGAAGGAGTCCTGGTCCTTCGCGGCCGACGAGCCCACCGGCGTGCCCTCGGTGGACGCCGAATGGTTCCGGCCGAACGTCTGGCCCGCCGAGGTACCGGGCCTGCGGGAGCCCGTGACCGCTTACCTGGCGGCGATGCGGGCCCTCTCCGACGAGCTGCTGGAACTGCTCGCGGTGGCCCTGGCCCTGCCGGAGGACCACTTCACCCGCCACACCGGCCACCCCACCTGGGGGTTCAACCTCAACTGGTACCCCGGCGCGGAGACCGTCGGGCAGCCGCTGCCCGGACAGTTCCGGATCGGGCCACACACGGACTTCGGCACGGTCACCGTCCTGGACCGCGAGGAGGGCGCGGGCGGGCTCCAGATCCACACCGATGCCGACGGCTGGCAGGACGCCCCGTACGATCCGGCGGCGCTCACCGTCAACATCGGAGACCTGCTGGCCCGCTGGACCGGCGACCGGTGGCGGGCGGGCCGCCACCGGGTCCTGCCGCCACCGGCGCACGCCCCGGCGGAGGAGCTGGTCTCGCTGGTCTACTTCTACGAGTGCGACGCCCACACCCGTGTGGAACCCCTGCCCGCCCCGGTGGGCCGGGTGGCGCACGAGCCGGTCGACTCGCACGCCTACCTGCGCGCGAAGCTGGACCAGATCACCGTCGGCTGAGCCCGGCCGCGGCCCGGCCCCGATTACCCCTGGTCGCGGCCGGTTCGGCAGGATGGGGGGCATGACCGAGATCCGCACCCCCCGCCTGCTCCTGCGCCGCTGGACCGACGACGACCTCGTCCCCCTTTCGGAGATCACCTCGGATCCGGAGGTGATGCGCTGGATCGGCGACGGCTCCGTCCTCGACCTGGACGGGACCGCCGAGACCATCGAGCTCTGGGAGGAGGAGTGGGACGACGAGGGCTTCGGCGTCTTCGCGGTCGAGCTGCTGGCCTCCGGCGAGCTGATCGGGGCCGTCGGCCTGTCCGCCGCCGATGACGACCTGCCCCAGACGCGACACCAGGTGCAGATCGTCTGGCGCATCGGCCGGCCCTTCTGGGGCCAGGGCTACGCCTCCGAAGCGGCCCAGGCCACCCTGGAGTTCGCCCTCCAGGACCGCGGCCTCGACCGGGTGGTCGCCGTCAACCGGGCCGGCAACGACGAGTCCGCCAACGTGATCCGCAAGCTCGGCATGGCCCAGGACGGCGAAGCCGCCGACCCCGCCACCGGAGCGCCGGTCACCCTGCACAGCCTCGACCTGACCGAATACGCGGGCTGATCCCGGAGCCCCGTGTCCGGGGTCAGGGTACGGTCAGGCAGAAGTCGGACTTTGGCTTGCCATAAGATCGTCTTATGGGGGCATAAACGGGAGGCGGGTACGGGGTTAGGGTCGCCTTAGTTTAGGGTTTCCTTGATCAGTCAGATTGTCGGTCGAAGGGAACCCAGTCATGCCTCGCCCTCTGCGGGTAGCAATCGTCGGCGCCGGCCCCGCCGGTATCTACGCGGCCGACGCGCTGCTGAAGTCCGAGGCGGCTGCCGACCCCGGTGTCTCCATCGACGTCTTCGAGCGCATGCCCGCCCCCTTCGGCCTGATCCGCTACGGGGTCGCCCCCGACCACCCCCGCATCAAGGGCATCATCACCGCCCTGCATCAGGTCCTCGACAAGCCGCAGGTCCGCCTCTTCGGCAACGTCGACTACCCCGGCGACATCTCCCTCGACGAGCTGCGCTCCTTCTACGACGCCGTGGTCTTCTCCACCGGCGCCACCGCCGACCGGGCCCTCGGCATCCCCGGCATCGAGCTCGACGGCTCCTACGGCGCCGCCGACTTCGTCTCCTGGTACGACGGCCACCCGGACGTGCCGCGCACCTGGCCGCTGGAGGCCGAGAAGGTCGCCGTCCTCGGCGTCGGCAACGTCGCCCTCGACGTCGCCCGCATCCTCGCCAAGACCGCCGACGAGCTGCTGCCCACCGAGATCCCGCCGAACGTCTACGACGGCCTCAAGGCCAACAAGGCGCTCGAGGTCCACGTCTTCGGCCGCCGCGGCCCCGCGCAGGCGAAGTTCAGCCCGATGGAGCTGCGCGAGCTCGACCACTCGCCCAACATCGAGGTCATCGTCAACCCCGAGGACATCGACTACGACGAGGGCTCGATCACCACCCGCCGCTCCAACAAGCAGGCGGACATGGTCGCCAAGACCCTGGAGAACTGGGCGATCCGCGACATCGGCGACCGACCGCACAAGCTGTTCCTGCACTTCTTCGAGTCCCCGGCCGAGATCCTCGGCGAGGACGGCAAGGTCGTCGGCCTGCGCACCGAGCGCACCGAGCTCGACGGCACGGGCAACGTCAAGGGCACCGGCGAGTTCACCACCTGGGACGTCCAGTCCGTCTACCGGGCCGTCGGCTACCTCTCCGACGAACTGCCCAAGCTCCCCTGGGACGTCGAGTCCGGCACCGTCCCGGACGAGGGCGGCCGCGTGATGGAGGGCGGCGAGCACATGGCCTCGACCTACGTCACCGGCTGGATCCGGCGCGGCCCCATCGGCCTGATCGGCCACACCAAGGGCGACGCCAACGAGACCGTCGCCAACCTCCTCGAGGACCACGCCCGGGGCCGGCTCCTCACCCCCGCCGCCCCCGAGCCGGAGGCGGTCGAGGCCTTCCTCGCCGAGCGGCAGGTCCGCTACACCACCTGGGAGGGCTGGTACGCGCTGGACGCCGCCGAGAAGGCGCTGGGCGAGCCGCAGGGCCGCGAGCGCGTGAAGATCGTGGAGCGCGAGGAGATGCTCGGGGCGAGCGGCGCCTGAGACGCCGCCCGGCGACCGGTGGGGCCCGCCCCGGGCGGGCCCCACCGGCGCGTGCGGGATCAGTCCCGGATCGAGGTGATCTTCCGGGTCGCCAGGTCGGCCTGGACGTGGACCGTGGTCGTGGTGGTGCCGCTCCAGGTCAGGGTGATGGCGGCGTTGGTCTTGCCCATCCCGCTGTCGACGGAGGTCACCTTCCACTTCAGCGGCACGTTCTGCGCGCGCAGCACCCCGTCGGCGTGGTTGGCGTCCTCCCACTGCGTCAGCTCACGCCGCAGGGGCTCGGAGAGGTAGAAGGCGCGCAGCTGGTCCGCGGTCCGGCCGTCGCCGTCGTAGACCGCGTCGATGTAGGAGCCGTAGAAATCGGCGATCCGGGTGAACGCGCCTTCCGGGCTGCCGGAGACGGACGGCGGCGCGGCGGCCGTGGCCGAGGTGCCGGAGACGAGGGCGAAGGAGAGGGCGGCCGCACCCGCGGTGGCGGCGAGGGCTGCGGACGTGGCGCGCTTGGACGGGAACTGGAGCATCGGTCGGTACCTTTCCCCTGATCGCGTGCTGCTGCCGGTACGGTCCCCGGCTGCCCCGGAAGACGCGGACACGACGGCAACAGGTTCTCCTTGTCCCGGAGATGGCGGGATTTCGCCCGTACGGGTGATCTGTTCCCCCGGGTCCGGGCGGCGGCGGAATGCGGTGGAGGGGCCGGAGGTTGCGAAGGACGCGATATCCGACTCCGTACGCACTGGAGAGCTCATGAAGATCGGCATCATCGGCGCCGGCAACATCGGCGGCAACCTCACCCGCCGGCTCACCTCCCTCGGTCACGAGGTCCGCGTCGCCAACTCCCGCGGCCCCGAGACCCTGGCCGCCCTCGCCGAGGAGACCGGGGCCACCCCCGTCACCGTGACCGAGGCGGCCCGCGGCGCCGAGATCGTCGTGGTCACCGTCCCCTTCAAGAACGTGCCCGGACTGCCCGCCGGAATCTTCGAGGGGGCCGCGGAGGGCTTCACCGTCATCGACACCAACAACTACTACCCGCGCGAGCGCGACGGCCGCATCGCCGCCGTCGAGGACGAGGGCCTGACCGAGAGCCGCTGGATCGAACGCCAGCTGGGCCACCCGGTCGTCAAGGCCTTCAACGGCACCTACGCGATCGACCTCCTGGAGCGGCCCCGCCCCGCCGGCGACCCGGACCGCATGGCCCTGCCCGTCGCCGGTGACGACGAGGGGGCGAAGAAGGCCGTCCGCGCGCTGATCGACGAGCTCGGTTTCGACACCGTCGACGCGGGCGGCATCGACGACTCCTGGCGCCAGCAGCCCGCCACCCCCGTCTACGGGCTGCGCGCGGGCGTCGAGGGGGTCACCCGCGCCCTGGCCGAGGCCTCGCCCGTCCGCACGCCGGAGTTCAGCGGCTGAGCACCGGGGCGGCGGCCCGGACCCCGGACTCCGGACTCCGGATCCGGCGGTCCGGGCCGCCGCCCGTCCGCGTTCGGCTGCCCGGGGAAGGATCCACTTGGCAGACTGTGCGATGTGACGACCATGAGCAAAGGCGCCAACCTGCCGGTCGCGGCAGCCTCCGTCAGAGCCGTGCTCGGCTGGTCCGCGGGGCCGGGCGTGCCCGACGTGGACGCGTCCGCGCTGCTGCTGACCGGCCGCGGACGGGTCCGCTCCGACGGTGACTTCGTCTTCTACAACCAACCCGGGCACGCCTCCGGCGCCGTACGCCACGCGGGCAAGCGGCCGGGGGCCGACGCGCTCGAGGTCGACCTGGCCGCCCTGGAGCCGGACATCGAGCGCGTACTGCTGTGCGCCTCCGCCGACGGCGGCACCTTCGGCCAGGTCCCCGGGCTCCGGCTGCGGCTGCTCGACGCGGTGTCGGGGGCCGAGGTGGCCCACTTCCCGATGGAGGCCGGGCCGGAGACCGCCCTGGTGGGCGGGGAGCTCTACCGGCGGGCCGGCGCCTGGAAGTTCCGGGCCGTCGGCCAGGGGTACGCGAGCGGCCTCGCGGGACTGGCGACGGACTACGGCATCACCGTGGACGACGCCCCGCCGGCCCCGACACCCCCTCAGGCCCGGGTGCCCGGGCGGTCTTCCGCGCCGGCTCCCGCCCCGGCCCGGCCCCCGGCCGCGCCCACGTCCTGGCCCGCGTCCGCGCCGAACCCCTCCCCGGCCCCGGTCCCGGCCCCCGAGCCGGTACGGCCCTTGGCTCCGGCGGCCACGCGAGCTCCGGCCCCAGCCCCGGCCACGCTCCCCGGTACCGGCCCGGCGCCCGCCGAGGCCGTCGTACGCCTGGTCAAGGGCGAGGAGTGGCTCCCGCCGGAGATGCGCGAGCGCCTCTCGCTGCGCAAGGAGCAGGTGGCCGTCAGCCTCCGCAAGGCCGGCGCCACCGACGTCACCGCCCGTGTCGTCCTCGTGCTCGACGCCTCCGGTTCGATGAGCACCCTCTACGCCCGCGGCACCGTGGCGGGCGTGGTGGAGCGGATGGCCGCGGTCGCCGCGCAGCTGGACGACGACGGCGAGATGCAGGCCTGGACCTTCGCCACCAACCCCGCCCGGCTGCCCGACCTCGCCATCGGCGACCTCCCGGAGTGGCTGCGGCTGCACGTGCGCGTCGGCCAGATGAGCCTCTTCGGCCGCAACAAGCCGCCCAAGGGCCTGCTCCCCGGCCAGGTGGACATGCGGCAGGTGGGATTCCAGAACGAGGAACAGAAGGTCATCGCCGAGGTACGCGCCTTCGTCCGGGCCCACCCGGTGCCCGCGCCCACCCTCGTCCTGTTCTTCTCCGACGGCGGGGTCTACCGCAACGCCGAGATCGAGCGGGAGCTGCGGGAGGCCGTGGAGGAGCCGGTGTTCTGGCAGTTCGTCGGCCTCGGCAGGGCCGGCTTCGGCGTGCTGGAACGCTTCGGCACCATGCCCGGCCGCCGGGTCGACAACGTCGGCTTCTTCGCCGTGGACGACATCGACCGGATCCCGGACCCCGAGCTGTACGACCGGCTCCTGTCGGAGTTCCCCTCCTGGATCCGCGCCGCCCGGCAGGCGGGCATCCTGCGCTGAGCCTCCCGGCCCCCGCTGGCGCGGGCATCGGACGGACCCCTTGACCCAGGGCTGGTCCAGACCAATCATGGGGCGTCCGCCCGTTCGCTCGCGCCCCACCGGGAGCCTTCGTTGAGACTGCGTCAGCATGCCCTCCGCCGCTTAAGCGCGGCCTGCGCCACCCTCGCCACCGCCGCCGGACTGCTCGCCGCCGCCGGCGCCGGGCCCGCCCAGGCGGCCACTCCCCGCGCGGCCACCCCACTGCCCGCGCACGTCTTCGCCCCCTACTTCGAGGCGTACTCCTCCGACAGCCCCGCCGACCTCGCGCAGAAGTCCGGTGCGAAGTACCTGACGATGGCCTTCGTCCAGACCGAGGCCAAGGGCTCCTGCACCCCGTACTGGAACGGCTCCACCCAGCAGCCCGTCGCCGACTCCGTCTTCGGCGCCGACTTCGCCGCGATCCGCGCGCGCGGCGGCGACGTCATCCCCTCCTTCGGCGGCTACGCGGCCGACAGCGGGGGCACCGAGATCGCCGACAGCTGCACCAGCGTCGACTCGATCGCCGCCGCCTACCAGAAGCTCGTCACCACCTACGACGTCAGCCGCCTCGACATGGACATCGAGGACAAGTCCCTGACCGACAAGGCGGCCGTCGACCGCCGCAACCAGGCGATCAAGAAGCTGCAGGACTGGGCCGCCGCCTCCGGCCGCCCCCTCCAGATCTCCTACACCCTCCCCACCACCACGAGCGGACTCGCGAGCAGCGGACTGGCCGTCCTCAAGAGCGCCAAGGCCGCCGGGGCCAGGCTCGACGTGGTCAACCTGATGACCTTCGACTACTACGACGGCGCCGCCCACGACATGGCCGCCGACACCCGCACCGCCGCCACCGGCCTCCACGACCAGCTGGCCGCCCTCTACCCGGACCGGACCCCCGCGCAGCTGTGGGGCATGATCGGCGTCACCGAGATGCCGGGCATCGACGACTACGGCCCCGCCGAGACCTTCACCACCGCCAACGCCACCGCCGTCTACGACTGGGCGGTGTCCAAGGGCATCAACACCCTCTCCTTCTGGGCCCTCCAGCGCGACAACGGCGGCTGCCCCGGCACCGGCGGCTCCGACACCTGCTCCGGCATCGCCCAGGACCCCTGGTACTTCACCCGCACCTTCGCCCCGTTCACCGGCGGCGGCGGACCGGCCGCCGACGACTTCTCGGTCTCCGTGGCCCCCGGCTCCGCCTCCGTCGCCCCCGGCGGGACCGCCACCGCCACCGTCTCCACCCAGGTGACCTCCGGTGCGGCCCAGCCCCTCGCGCTGACCGTCTCCGGGGCCCCCGCCGGCGTCACCGCCACCCTCACCCCCGACTCGGTCACCGCCGGGGCCACCGCGAAGCTCACGGTCGCCGCCTCGGCCACCGCCGCACCCGGCACCTACCCGCTCACCGTCACCGCCGCCGGGAAGACCAGCCACGGCGCCGCCTTCACCCTCACCGTCTCCGGCCCGGGCGGCGGCAGCGGCGCCCTCGTCAACGGCGGCTTCGAGAGCGGCTCCCTGGCCCCCTGGACCTGCGAGAACGGCGGCGCGGTCGTGACGGCCCCGGTCCACGCGGGCACGTACGCCCTCCAGGGCAACCCCGACTCCGCCCACACCGGCGAATGCGCCCAGACCCTCACCCTGGCCCCCAACACCGCCTACGCCCTCAGCGGCTGGGTCCAGGGCAGCTACGCCTACCTGGGCGTCCGGGGCGGGGCCAACGCCAGCACGTGGACCAGCGCCACCGGCTGGACCAAGCTGACGGTGCCCTTCACCACCGGCGCCTCCGGAACCGTCACGGTCTACCTCCACGGCTGGTACGCGCAGGGCCCCGTCCGCGGCGACGACTTCGCCGTGAACCAGGCGGGTTAGGCTCGGCCCACCGCCCGGCTCCGTACCGGTCCACCGAGGGAAGGAAACCCCCGCATGCCCGGCCCCGCCGTCCTCCGGATCCTGCGCGCCGCCGACCGCAGCGCGGTGCCCTGGAAGAACGGCGGCGGGGTCACCCGCGAGATCGCGGCCGCGCCCGAGGGCGCCGGGACGGAGGACTTCGGCTGGCGGGTCAGCCTCGCCGAAGTCGCCGCCGACGGACCCTTCTCGCAGTTCCCGGGAGTCGACCGCACCCTCACCCTCGCCGAGGGCGCCGGCATGGACCTCACGGTCGCCGGCGCACCCCGGCGCGTGGACGAGCGGTACGCGCCCTGCGACTTCCCCGGGGACGAGCCGACCGGCTGCCGGCTGCTGGGCGGTCCCGTGGTGAACTTCAACGTGATGTACCGGCGCGGCCGCGTCGAGGCGCACACCGCCGTCGTCCGGGGCGTGCTCCCCCTCTCCGCCCCGCCGGGCACCACCCTCCTGGTCGTCGCCCTGGACGGCCCGGCCCGGCTCGACCACCCGGAGGGGCCCGTCGAACTCGGCCCGTACGACGCCGTCTTGCTGCAAGCCCCGCCGGAGCCGTGCCGGGTCCGCACCGCAGGCCGGACGGCCGTCGTCGCACTGCGGACGTCCGGCACGGGCGATTGAGCCGGTGACAGGGGTGTTTCGGACAACCGTTCCCGCACGCTTGGGTCAAGGGCCGGTAAAGCGCCATGCTGGCGCGCATGTCGTCGAACACGCACGCGCCGAACGTGAATCCGATGCGCGACGGGGCCGCGCCCAGCCGGCGAGCCCTGCTGCGCACCGCCGTCGCCGGTACGGCCGCCGCCGGATCCGTCCTCGCCCTCGGCTCCGCCTTCCCCGCCTCCGCCGCCCCGTCGCCGGGCACCGCCGGCCGCCCCACCACACCCCGGCAGGCCCTGCGCGAACTGGAGGCCGGCAACCGGCGCTGGCGCACCCTCCGCGAGGAGCACCCGCACGAGTCGCCGTCGACCCGGCTGCGGCTCGCCACCGGGCAGCACCCCTTCGCCGTCGTCCTCGGCTGCGTGGACTCCCGCGTCCCGCCCGAGCTCGTCTTCGACCAGGGGCTCGGCGACCTGCTGACCGTCCGCTCGGCCGGCGAGGTACTGGACGAGGCCGTGCTCGGCAGCATCGCCTACGGGGTGCTGGAACTGGCCGTCCCCCTGGTCCTGGTCCTCGGCCACCAGTCCTGCGGTGCCGTCGGCGCGGCCGTCCACGCCGACGAGACCGGCGGCCGGCTCCCCGCCCACATCCAGTACCTGGCCGACCAGATACGCCCGTCCATCGACCACGCACAGCAGGGCGACGCCCGCGTCGCCGCCACCATCGACGCCCACGCCCGCCGCACCCGCGACCGGCTCGCCGCCGAACCCGACCTGGCCCGTGCGGTCTCCGCCGGCCGACTCGTCGTGGCCGCCGCCCGCTACGACCTCCGCGACCAGCGAGTACGCACCCTGGTCTAGGCCGTCTCTTCCGGATCTCGCCTGGCCCGCGCCGCCCGGCACCGCACCTCTCCCCCAGCTACCGCTGGGAGGTGCCCCCAGCCTTGGCGGGGCACCAAGTACGTCCAGTACGGCGGCGCCCCGCCAAGGCGCCGATGCACGGCACCGACCGACGCGGGCTTAACCGGCAAGATCCGAAAGAGACGACCTAGCCCCAACTCCCCACCGTCCGGCGGCCCCGGGGAGATACGGGCACCGCACCCCGGGCAGAATCGAACGGTGATCACGACCGAATCCGAGACGGACCCCTTCGACGAGCACCGAAGGCTGCTCTTCGCCACCGCCTACCGCATGCTCGGTACCGTCAGCGACGCCGAGGACATCGTCCAGGACGCCTGGCTGAGCTGGAACAAGGCCGACCGCTCGGAGGTGCGCCACCCCAAGGCGTACCTCGTGCGCACGGTCACCAACCTCTCCCTGAACCGCCTCACCTCCGCCCGTGCCACCCGGGAGGAGTACATCGGCCCCTGGCTCCCGGAGCCCCTGCTCACCTCGCCCGACGTGGCGCAGGACCGGGAGCTCGCCGAAAGCGTCTCCATGGCGATGCTGGTCGTCCTGGAGACGCTCTCGCCCCTGGAACGGGCGGTGTTCGTGCTGCGCGAGGTCTTCGGCTTCTCGCACGCGGAGATCGCCGGCTTCCTCGACCGCGAGGAGCCTGCCGTCCGGCAGATCTCCTCCCGTGCGCGCAAGCACATCGCCGCCCGGCGGCCGCGCTTCGACACCGACGCCGCGGAGCGCGAGCGCGTCACGGACCGCTTCCTGACCGCCTGCGCCGGGGGCGACATCAACGCCGTCCTGGAGATGCTCGCCCCCGACGTGACCGCCTGGTCGGACGGCGGCGGCAAGGTCAGTGCCGCCCGCCGCCCGCTGTACGGGCCCGACCACGTGGCCCGCTGGCTCTTCGGCGTGCTCGCCAGGCCCGCCAACGCCGGGGTCACCGTCACCCCCGCCCTGATCAACGGGGAGCTCGGCGTCCTCGCGGAGCTGGACGGCGCCCCGACCGCCGCGCTCACCTACGACCTGGAGAACGGCCTGGTCCGCAACCTCCGCATCCAGGTCAACCCGGACAAGCTCGCGGGCCTGCGCCGCTGAAGGACCGCCCTGCCCTGCCCTGCCCTGCCCTGCCCTGCCCAGGCCGGGCCGGGCCGGGCCGGGCCCGGTCGGCCGGAAAAAACTCCGTCCCTCCTGTCACATCCGCAGGCCGGACCGCGTCAGGGTGGTGTGAACAAGAACAAGACCGCTCTCGCCGCCCCGCTCGCCGCCGCCCTCCTGGCCGCGGCCGCCACCACCGCCACCCCCGCCGCAGCCGCGTACGGCAGCCCCTGGCACAGCGCCTGGGGTACCTCCCCGCAGGCCCCCACCCACACCGACTGGTTCCCCAACTGGTCCGAGGAGGGCTTCGCCGACCAGTCGGTGCGCCAGGTGATCCGGGCCGGGGCCCAGGGCGGCGAGCTGCGCGTCCGGCTCTCCAACGCCTACGGCAAGACCCCGCTGCGGCTGACCGGCGCGACCGTCGCCAAGAGCGCCGGGGGCGCCGCCGTCCGGCCGGAGACCGTCCGCACGCTGCGTTTCGGGGGCGCGGGCTCGGTGACCCTCCCGGCCGGCGCGGAGCGGTCCAGCGACGCCGTCGCCCTGCCCGTCCAGGCCTTCGAACAGCTCACCGTCACCCTGTACTTCCAGGGCCCGACCGGCCCCGCCACCTTCCACAACGTCGCCATGGCCACCTCCTTCCGGGCCGCCGGCAACCACCTGCGCGACTCCGCCGCGGACGCCTTCTCGGGCGCGGACGGCCAGAGCTTCTCCTGGTACTACCTGGCCGGGATCGACGTGCTGGACCCGGCCGCCCCCGGAGCGCGCCGCAGCGCGGTCGTCACCTTCGGGGACTCCCTCTCGGACGGCTTCGGCGCCACCCCCGGCGCCGACCGCCGCTACTCCGACGCCCTCGCCGGACGCCTCGCCGCCCAGGGGGCCGCGCGGCCGGTGCTCAACGCGGGCATCGGCGGCAACAAGGTGCTCACCGACTCGCCCTGCTTCGGCGAGAGCGCCCTGAACCGCTTCCGCCGCGACGCCCTCGGCCGCCCCGACACCGCCGCCGTGATCGTCCTGGAGGGCACCAACGACATCGTCCAGCCCGACGGGGTCCAGGACCGCTGCACCACCGGCCCCCGGGTCACCGCCCAGCAGATCATCGCCGGATACCGCGAGCTGATCCGCGAGGCCCACGCCCGCGGCGTCAGGATCATCGGCGGCACGGTCCCGCCTTACGCGGACTCCGCCTACTGGACCGCGCAGGGCGAGCAGGTGCGGGCCGAGGTCAACCAGTGGATCCGCACCAGCGGAGCCTACGACGCCGTCGTGGACTTCGACCGCGCGGTGGCCGACCCGGAGCACCCGGAGAAGCTCAAGGCCGACTTCGCCTTCGCCGACCGCCTCCACCTCAACGACGCCGGCTACCGGGCGATGGCCGAAGCCGTCGACCTCAACGCCCTCTAGGGCAGGGGCAGGCCGGTCACCACCGCGGGTGGTGCGCGAGCGAGACTCAAGCCCCCCGCGAGCCGGGCACCAATCGCGCACCACCGCAGCTGGCTACTTTTCGAAGGACCGCCCGCACGTCCAGCACCAAAGGGGGAGGCACGTGGACAACGCGCTCACCACCCGCCGCATCGCGGCATCCTTCGAGGACCTCGTAGGCGACACCCCGCTCCTGCGGCTCCAGCTCGACGGTCTGCCCGCCACCGCCCGGGTCCTCGCCAAGCTGGAGGCCGCCAACCCGCTGTCCAGCATCAAGGACCGGGCCGCCCTCTTCATGCTGCGGGCCGCCGAGGAGTCCGGCGCGCTGGTGCCCGGTGCCACCGTCATCGAGTCGACCTCCGGCAACACCGGCATCGCCCTCGCCGCGCTCTCCGCCTCCCGCGGCTACCGGTGTCTGATCGTCCTTCCCTCCAACGCCTCCAGCGAGCGGGTGCTGACCCTGCGCATGCTGGGCGCCGACGTCGAGTTCACCGACCACACCCTCGGCTTCCGCGCCTGCGTCGAGCGCGCCGAGGAGCTGCACGCGCAGATGCCCGGCTCCTGGTACGCGCGCCAGCACGAGAACCCCGACAACGTGCGCGCCCACTACGAGACGACCGGGCCCGAGATCTGGCGCGACTCCGGCGGCCAGGTCGACTACCTGGTGTGCGGGGTCGGCACCGGCGGCACCCTCACCGGCATCGCACGCTACCTCCGCGAGTGCAACCCCGCCCTGAAGGTGGTCGCCGTCGAGCCCGCCGGCTCCGCGCTGCTCTCCGGCGGCGCGCCCGGCCCGCACCGCATCCCCGGCCTCAACGGCGGTTTCATCAGCCCCGTCACCGATGTCCACCTCATCGACGAGGTGATCGCCGTCGACGACGCGGACGCCGCCGCCACCACGCGTGCCCTCGCCGCCCGCACGGGGCTCCTCGTCGGGATCTCCGCGGGCGCCGCCGCGTACGGCTGCCTCGAACTCGCCCGCCGGCACGACCTGTCGGACGCGGTCGTGGCGACCGTGTTCGCCGACAGCGGCGAGCGCTACCTCAGCTGGTGGCCGGAAGACCACACCGCCGGCCGGCCCTGAACGGCCGACCGGGCCCCGCCCCCACCGTCCGCACCCCGACGCCCGCCCGAGTACGAGCCCGAAATTCCCTGCCGCCGCAGGGGGAGAAGAGAGCGAATGAACCCCGAGCGCACCCTGCTGCTCGTCGGTGGAACCGACGAGACCGTGCAGAAGGCCCACGACCTGGGGCTGAACGTGCTGCTCCTTCAGCACCCGACCAAGGTGAGCGAGCTGCAGAACCGCCTCGCCGCGGCCGTGGAGGTCGTCGACTTCACCGAGTGGTCCCTGGTCGAGCCCCTGGTGCGGGCCTGGCACGAGAGCCCCGGCTTCGCCGCGGCCGTCTCCCTCACCGAGCCGGGACTGGAGAACGCGGGCCGGATCAACGACCTCTACGGGCTCGGGGGCACCGGCTACGAGGTCACCGCCCGCATCCGGGACAAGGCCGCCATGCGCCGCTACGTCGCCGAGCACGACCCGGACCACGCGGTGGGCGCCCGCTCCCTGAAGACCCGTGAGGACCTGGACGCCTTCGGCGCCTCCTACGGCTTCCCCTTCATCGTCAAGCCCGTCGACGCCACCGCGAGCATCGGCGTCATGCGGGTGGCGGGCCCCGAGGACGCCGACCGGGTCTGGGACGAGGTCACCCGGCTCTCCGGCACCCGCACCGACCGGGTCTCCTCCCTCTTCGTCCTCAAGGACTTCCTCATGGAGGAGTTCCTCGACGGCCCCGAGTTCAGCGTCGAGTCCTTCAGCTTCGCCGGCCGCCACGTGATCGTCACCATCACCGAGAAGTTCACCTCGGACGGCCACTTCGCCGAGCTGGGCCACGCGGTCCCGGCCCGGCTCTCCGAGGCCGACGACGCGGCGATACGCGAGGGCATACGCGGCTTCCTCGACGTGATGGGCATGCGCGACGGCGTCTGCCACACCGAGGTCCGCCTCACCGCCAAGGGCCCGCGCGTCATCGAGGGCCACAACCGCATCGGCGGCGACTCCATCCCCGAACTGGTGCGCAGCGCCTTCGGCGTCGACCTGGTCACCCTCGCCGTCGGCCACCCCTTCGGCCTGGTCGAGGAGCTGCCCGACCGGCCGCAGGCGCACGGCGGCGCCGCCGTGCGCGCCCTGGTCGGCACCCCGGGCACCACCGTGGAGTCCGTCGCCGGCCTGGACGAGGCCCGCGCCGCCGAGGGGGTCATCTCCGTCACCGTCGGCGCCAAGCCCGGCGACGGCGTGCGCGTGCTCACCGACAACTGGGACCGGCTCGGCCTGATCGCCGTCGCCGCCGAGGACACCACGGCGGCGATCCGCCGCGGCGCCGAGGTGATCCGCGAGCACATCCGCATCACCCTGGCCCACCCCGACGGCGCCACCGTCCTCGCGCAGCCCTCCGAGATCGCCCCCCGCGAGAACCTGCTGATCATCCACCGCAACCCGCTGGAGCCGTTCCCGTACCGATCCTGGCTCCCGGACCACACCGGCGACATCGTGGTCCTCGCCAACCGCGAGAAGATCGAGCTCGCCGGCGAGAGGGTCCCCGACGGCAACCTCGGCTACACCCGCCTGGAGATCCACGAGGACTTCGACGCCCCGGAGTTCGAGGCCCGCGCCCTCGAACTCATGGCGGAGCACCGCATCACCGGCGTGGCCGCCCTGCACGAGGGCGACATGGACCTCGCCGCCCGGCTGCGCCAGCGCCTCGGGCTGCGCGGCCCCTGGAAGGACGACGTCAAGCCCTTCCGCGACAAGGCGCTGATGAAGACCCGCGCCCAGGCCTCGGGCATCGAGGTCGCCGCCTGGGTCCAGCCCCGCACCGCCGACGAGGCCCGCACCTTCGCCGAAGCCGAGGGCTTCCCCCTGGTCTTCAAGGAGCGCAGCGGCTTCAACGCGATCGGCCTGCGCATCCTCCACGACGAGGCCTCCTTCGAGGAGACCCTGGGCGAGGTGTACGCGGCGGGCGAGCGCGACGACGTCCTGCTGGAGGGCTTCGTCCCGGGCCGCATGTGCCACGTCGACGGCGTGGTGCGCGACGGCCGCGTCGCGATGGCCTGGCCCTCGCAGTACCAGTACGACCTGTCCTCCTTCGCCTCCGACCCCGGCCCGCGCATCGACCTCACCCTCGACGAGGACGACCCGGTCACCCCGCGCCTGCTCGACCTCGCCGAGCGGGTCCTGGCCGCCCTGGCCCCCGAGGGTTCCCGGCTGCGCGACCACGCCTTCCACATGGAGGTCTTCCTCACCCCCGACGACCGTCTGGTGCTGTGCGAGATCGCCTGCCGCCCCGGCGGCGCCAAGATCCGCGAGGTCTTCCACAGCCTGTTCGGGGTGCACATCGGCGAGTACGCCGTCCGCGCCGAGGCCGGTCACCCGCTCCACGAGGCCGTACGCAAGGGCGACGACCCGGCCGGGCTGCCGAGGCCCCGCCACATGGCGGGCCAGCTGCTGATGATGAAGCGGTCCGGTCTGGTGCGCGAGCTGCCCGCGGTCCCCGACGAGCCCTGGCTCGACGGGTTCTGGCTCTACGCCGAGGAGGGCCAGGTCATCGCCCCGGCCTCCGGCTCCTCCGACTTCCTGGCCGCCGCCGTCGGCAACGCGCCCAACCGCACGGAGTGCGAGCGCCGGCTGCGCGAGCTCGGCGAGTGGGTGCGCGAACACAGCGTGATCGGGGACGCGTCATGACGGGGGGCCGCCTGTCGGCGAAGACGCGCTACATGCTGGGCATGGTCGTCGACGCCACC
This sequence comes from Streptomyces katrae, assembly GCF_002028425.1. GTDB lineage: Bacteria > Actinomycetota > Actinomycetes > Streptomycetales > Streptomycetaceae > Streptomyces > Streptomyces katrae_A. The sequence continues at coordinate 7,047,381 of NZ_CP020042.1, forward strand.
GGCGCCGGCATGTACCTGCCACTGTCGCTGCTGTACTTCCACCACGTGACGGGGCTGCCGCTGACCCAGGTGGGCACCCTGATGACGGCCGCCGCCGTGATCGGCCTGATCAGCAACCCGGCGGCGGGCGTCCTCATCGACCGGTTCGGCGCCAAGGCCGTCGTCACCGGCGGGTACCTGCTGCGGGCCGCCGGCTTCTGCACCTACCCGCTGGTGGACAACGGCTACACGATGTTCTGCGTGATCCTGCTGGTGGCCCTGGGCGACACCTCGTTCCCGCCGGCCATCCAGTCGTTCATCGCCGAGTTCGTCAAGGGCACGGAGCGGGACAAGCTGCTCGCCGCGCAGCGCAGCCTGCGCAACGCCGGCCTGGGCGTGGGCGGTCTGATCGCGGGCGGGGTCCTGGCCCTGGGAAGCGACGCGTTCTACTACGTGATCGTGTTCTGCACCGCGGCCGGATACGTGCTGGCGGCCGTCTGCTTCGGGTCCATCCCGATCCCGCGGACGGCCCCCGGCGCGGCGGCCACCCGGGTCTCCCGCAAGGGCGGCTACCGGCTGGTGGCGCGCAACCGGCCCTTCCTGGCCCTGACCCTGCTCAACGTGCCGACCGCGTTCGGCTACACGGTGCTCGCCGTCGGCATCCCGGCGTACGTCACCCAGGACCTGGGGGCGTCCACCTCGCTGGTCGGTGTCCTGTACGCCGTCAACACGGTCGGGATCGCGCTGTTGCAGATCCCGGTCACCCGGGCGCTCGTCGCCTTCCGCCGCTCCCGTGCGGTGGCCCTGGGCGCGGCCGTGTTCGCGGCCTCGTTCGTGGTCTTCGCCACCCTCGCCGCGGTGGGCGACAACTCCGTCATCCTGGTCGGCATCTTCGCCGCGACGGTCCTGTTCACGGCGGGCGAGCTGCTGCACGGCGCCACGGCCTCGGCGCTGTGCGCGCAGGCCGCGCCCGAGGAGACGCGGGGCCGCCACCTGGCCGTCTACCAGCTCTCCTGGGCGGTGCCCAGCGCGCTGGCCCCGGCCGTCCTCACGGCCCTGCTCACCCTGTCGCCGACGGCGATGTGGCTGGTCCTCGCGGTGGGCGCGACGGTCTCGGCCCTGGGCGTGCTGCGCCTGGAGCCCAGGCTGCCGCGGGAGGCGGTCTACCCGGCCCCGAAGCCGGTGCAGAGCGCCCCGGCCGAGCCGGCGCGGGCGCAGCCGGCCTGAGGCCGCCGTCGTACCCGGTCAGCCCCCTGCCGGACCGCGTTCCCGCGGCCCGGCAGGGGGCTGTGGCGTTCCCGGCGGCGGAGCCGCTCAGGAGGGGAGGCCGGTGGGCAGGGGGTTCTCCGTCGGCAGGCCGGTCCCGGAGGGCGTCGCGCTGCCGCTGGGGGCCGGGGCCGCGGAGGGCGTCAGGGTGCCGGCGGGCGTCCCGGAGGGCTCCGGGGTGGTGCTGGCCGTGCCGCCCGGCGGGGCGCCCGTCAGGATCTCCACCGCGCCGGTGTCGAGCGAGTAGTAGCCGCCGACCACCGCCAGGGAGCCCTTGCGGACCAGGGGAGCGAGGTCGGCATTGGCGCGCAGCTCGTCGGCGGTCAGCCGGACCTGGGCGCGGACCATCCGGTCCACCGGGTCAGGGCCGCCCTCCCTGACCGCCTGTTCGTACGCCGGACGCAGGGCCTTGGCGATCGCCTCCAGGTTCCCCGGCAGGGGCTTCCCGTCGCGTGCCGACTTGTACGCGGCGTCGATCGCCCCGCAGCGCTGGTGGCCGAGTACGAGGACCAGCGGGGTGGCGGAGGTCATCGGCCCGTACTCCACGGAGCCCGTGACCACCGGGCCGACGGCCTGCCCGCCGGTGCGCAGGACGTAGATGTCACCGAGCCCGGTGTCGAACAGCAGCTCCGGCGCCACCCGGGAGTCGATGCAGGACAGGACCACCGCGAACGGCGTCTGGCTCTGGGCCACCAGCTGACGGCGCGTCGGGTCCCGGTCGGGGTGCTGGAGGTTGCCGTCCACCCACCGCTTGTTGCCCTCCATCAGCCGTGCATAGGCCGCGGCCGGCGTGCTCGCCGTGGGGTTGGGTGCGGCGGGCTCGGGGCGGCCCCTGACACCGCCGGACGGGGTGGTGGCCGTCGCCGTGCAGGCCGAGAGCGTGCCCACGGCGAACGCCGCCAGCCCGCCGGCCAGCAGGGCCGTGCGGCGCGGCAGTCCTGCGCTGTCCATCGCTGTCCCTCCGGGGTCGCCGAACGGGCCCCTGTACGGGGGCCCAGGCGACTATCGGACGGGGCGCGGGCGTGGCGGCCGCAGGCGCGAGGGGGAGCGGCCGGGTTTCGCACCGTCGGCCCACACCCGGGAAGGCGCGGTCAGGAGCCGGGTACGGGGCGCGCCGTCACGGACTGGGAGGGGGCCTGGTGCCCGCCCGTGGCCAGCATGCGGACCTCGCCCCGGTCGCTGATCTCCGCGCGGACGATGCCCGTGGCGTCGGCGTACACCGGGTGCCCGCCGGGCCCGGTCGCCTCGGTGCGGTCCACGACCACGGTGTCCTCGCCCGTCCCGGCGCCGCCGGGGAACGTCAGCTCGTAGCGTCCCGTGCTCATGTCTCCATCGTGGGCCGCCCCCGCCCGGCCCGCCTTCCGGCTTTGCCCCCTCTTTGCCGGGCCCGGCGGCACGCCCTACACGGGCGCCGTGCAGATCACGTCGTACGGGCGCCCGATCGAGAGGGTCAGCTCCATCGGCTCGCTGGTGCCCGCCGGGCACTGCTCCTTCTCCTTGACCAGGTCGAGCACCTTGAAGGCGTCGTGCCCGGCGGTCGCGCAGGCCACCTCCTGCGCGGAGGAGGAGACGCAGTCGCCCTTCACGAGCTGCCCGCCGCCGGCCCCCGCGTCCCCGGGGTGGTCGCCGGAGAGGTTGCGGCCGCAGACGGTGTGGGTGGGGATCCCGCCGCCCTTGGACCCGTCCTTGGAGGACCCGTACGACACGGACACCCGGATCATCAGGTCCGTCCCGGCCGGGCACTGGACCGAGCCGGGGAGGATCCCGGCCGAGGTGACCTCCAGCGCCTTGAAGGTGGCGCCGGGGTCGTCGCAGCCCAGCGCCCGGTAGCCGTCCGGCGTCTGCTTGGGGTCGGGGCCGCCGCAGTCGCCGGCCTGCCACGACCCGCTCCTGTCCTTCGACGAGGAGGACGCCCCGGACGCCCCGCCCTTCCCGTCGCACGCGGTCACGAGCGCGAGGCTCAGTCCGAGCACCGCCACGAGGCCGGCCCGCCGTACGGCGGTGCTGCGGGTACTGCCCAGCTGGAACATGGTTCTCCCTATCGCTTCGGTGCGTCCGCCGCCGCCGGACGGTAGGCGAAGCGGTCGGCGGCGCGGCGCCCCCGCTGCTCCAGCGGCAGCACCCCCGTGGCCGCCGCCAGCCCGAAGGGCGGCATGTCGAAGTAGATCGCCTCGTACGAGCCCTGGGGCACGACGTACGTCTCGTGCCAGAGGCCCACGTGCCGGCGCATCTTCCCGGCCCGGTCCTTGCGGTTGACGGCCGCCCACATCCGGTGGTGCAGCGCGTCCGGCGCCGCCGCGTAGGCGTAGAGCTTCTCCTTGGACTCCCAGTACTGGACCACGTAGTACGTGCGCGGCGAGGCCGTCAGCAGCACGTGGTTCAGCAGTCCGCGGGCCCGGTCCCTCTTCAGCTCGCGCAGCATCCGCGGCATGCCGGTGAACACGGGCAGCCAGGAGTGCACGGCCCAGAAGCGGTTGATGCGCATCCCGATGAGCAGGACCACGGCGTCACCCTCGAGGGCTGCCGTGGCGCGGCCCGGAACCGGCTTGGCGAACACGGGGCCTCCGGATGTCTGGGGTTGGATAGCGTCGCTGTCCAACACGGCCTGATGAGATAGTGACGCTATCCGAGGAAAGGCGCAAGGGATGCGGCTGTCAGAGCTGAGCGAGCGCAGTGGCGTCTCCACCGCGACCATCAAGTACTACCTGCGCGAAGGCCTGTTGCCGCCCGGCAGACGGATCAGCGCCACCACCGCCGAATACGAGGAGGCCCACCTGCGCCGGCTGCGCCTGGTCCGCACCCTGCTCCAGGTCGGCGGGCTCTCGGTGGCGGCGGCGCGGGAGGTGCTCAAGCACGTGGACGACGACTCCCTGGGCCGCACGATCCGCCTGGGCGCGGCCCATTGGGCGCTGCCGCACCCGTCCGCGCCGGACGCCGGGGAGGAGGACGAGGCCCTGGCCACGGCGCGGCGGGAGGTGGACCGGCTGCTGGACGACGTGGGCTGGGAGAGCGCCCGTGAACTGGCCCCCCTCAACCCCGACCACAGGTCTCTGGTCGAGGCCGTCGCCTCGCTGATCAGGCTGGGCTATCCGTGGGACGCGGAGATGATGACCCCCTACGCCCGGATGATGCACCAGGTCGCCGTCCACGACCTGGACTTCACGGAGACCTACCCCTCCGACACCGAGCAGGTGGAGGCGGCCGTCGCCGCCACCATCCTCCTCGAACCGATCCTCCGGGCCATGCACCGCATCGCCCAGCAGGAGGAGACGGTCCGCCGCTACGGGATCACCTGAGGGGAGCCGGGCCCGGAGCCCGGCCGCTGCCTGGCTACTCGAAGCGGGAGGTGTCGCCCGCACCCCTGCGGACGATCTCGGCCTCCCCGCTGGAGAAGTCGATGACGGTGGTCGGCCGGGTCCCGCAGTCCCCGGAGTCCACCACGGCGTCCACCACGTGGTCGAGCCGCTCCTTGATCTCCCAGCCCTGGGTCATCGGCTCGTCCTCGCCGGGCAGCAGCAGGGTGCTGGAGAGCAGCGGCTCACCCAGTTCCTCCAGCAGCGCCTGGGTCACCAGGTGCTCGGGGATCCGCACACCGACCGTCTTCTTCTTCGGGTGCTGCAACTGGCGCGGCACCTCCGAGGTGGCCTTGAGGATGAAGGTGTAGGGACCCGGGGTCGAGGCCTTGATCGCGCGGAACACGTCGTTGTCCACGTGCACGAACTGCCCCAGCTGCGCGAAGTTCTGGCACACGAGCGTGAAGTGGTGCTTGTCGTCGAGCTCGCGGATCTGCCGGATCCGCGCCAGGCCCTCCCGGTTGCCCAGCTGGCAGCCCAGCGCGAAACAGGAGTCCGTGGGATATGCGATGAGCGCGCCGGAGCGGATGCTGTCGGCCACGCCGCTGATGGTGCGCCGCTGAGGATTCTCGGGGTGCACGTCGAAGTACTTCGCCATCCGCCGAGCCTACGGGACGGGGACGGGGCCGTTCCGCTCCACCCGCCCCTGCTCCGTCCGGGTTCACTTGCGGTGCCCGTTCGGCCGCAGGACCGAGCGTACGATCATCGGTCCGGCTTCCGGTCGCTTTGATGCTGCCATCCGGCACGCACGACAACTGGGAGGGCCGCGTGGCTATGTCGCGGACGAAGGCGTGGACCACGACGGCCGCGGTGACGGGGGCCCTGCTCGCCGTCGCCGCCGCACCCGGCCGCACCCCGGACGCCGACGCCCCGCGGGACACCGGCGCGCCCGCCGCGCGGGACGCGGCCGTCACCCTCGTGGTCGGACGGGCCCTGGACGCCCGGGCCCTGGACCGCGGCCCCGCCCCCGCCGCCCGCTGGTGCGCCGCCCCCGCCTTCGCGAGCGGGCCGTGCGGCACGTGGCGGGAGCAGCGGGTACGGGCCACCGCCCACGGCACCGCGGACCTCCTGTGGAACCCGGCCCTCGGCAGCACCGGCACGCTCCCCACCGCCGCCGGCGGCCCGCTGGAGATCGCCCTCGCCCACGCCGAGGCGGGCCGCCTCACCGACGTGACCGTGCACGACGGACACGGCCGCCTGCTCGCCGGGGAGGTCGCCCCGGACAGCGGTCGCTGGCACAACACCGAGCCCCTGCGCGCGGGGGAGGCCTACACCGTCCGGGTCGGGGCCCAGGACGGCGAGGGCCGCCCCGTCGGCGTGACCCTCGCCTTCCGCACCGCCCGCCCCGCCACCGAAGGGGGCCGCCTCACCGCCGAGTTCGGCCCCCGCCCCGGCACGTACGGGGCCGGGGAGATCGTCACCGCCGAACTCAGCCACCCCGTGCCCGCCGGCGCCCCCGAGCTCCGCGCCCGTGTGGAACAGGCCCTCCAGGTCACCTCCGAACCCCACGTCGAGGGCGCCTGGCACTGGGTCGACGACGCGACCCTGCACTTCCGGCCCCGCACCTACTGGCCCGCCCACACCGTCGTCCGCGTCCGCAGCGGACTCGACGGCGTCGCACTCGGCGACCTGGGATACGGGGGCCCCTCCGAGCCCCTGGAGTTCACCGTCGCCGACCGGATCGAGGCCGTCACGGACTCCGCCGCCCACGAGATGACCGTGCGCCGCAACGGCCGCGTCATCCGCACCATCCCGGTCACCACCGGCAAGGCCGGCTTCCTCACCCGCAGCGGCATCAAGGTCGTCCTCGGCAAGGAGGCCAAGGTCCGCATGCGCGGCGACACCGTGGGGATCCAGAAGGGCACCAAGGAGTTCTACGACCTGCCCGTCCTCTACGCGACCCGGGTCACCTGGAGCGGCGAGTACGTGCACGCCGCGCCCTGGTCGGTCGAGGCGCAGGGGGCGGAGAACGTCAGCCACGGCTGCACCGGCATGTCCACCGAGGACGCCGCCTGGTTCTACGAGACCGTCCGCGAGGGGGACATCGTCGAGGTGGTCAACAGCGGCGGCGACCGGATGTCCCCCTTCGACAACGGCTTCGGCGACTGGAACGTGGACTGGCGGACCTGGCTGGCCGGCAGCGCCCTGGCCCCCGCCTCCGCCCACCCCGCCCCCCGCATGGACGCCGCCGCCTCCCGGCTCGACCCGACGACATGACCCCACCCCCCTCGGCCCCCGGACGCCGCCGGCGTCAGACCGTCTTGACCATCCCGCCGTCGACGACGTAGTCGGCGCCCGTGACGTTGCCGGCGACGCCGGACAGCAGGAAGACCACGACCGAGGCCACCTCGTGCGCCTCGGTCATCCGGCCGGTGGTGAGGCCGAAGTCCGCCGGGAGGCGCTCCAGGAGGACGGAGTGCGCGACCCCGGCCGCCTCGGCCACGAGCCCGCCGAAGTTCTCGGGGTCCTCCCAGATCGCGGTGCGGGTCGGACCGGGGGAGACGGTGTTGACGCGCACCCCCCGGGGCCCGAACTCCTCGGCGAGCGACTTGGTCACCGCGCCCAGTGCCGCCTTGGCCGCGCTGTAGGCGACCGGGCCGGTCGCGGGCAGGCGGGAACAGACGGAGGAGACGTTGACGACGGCGCCCCGGCGTTCGACGAGTCCCGGCAGGACGGCGCGGGTCAGCCGCACCGCGCTCATCAGGTTGAGGTCCAGGTACCGGGCCCACTGGGCGTCGTCGCTGTCCAGGAAGCCGGTGAGGCCGCCCTCCGGGTCGCCTCCGCCCACGTTGTTCACGAGCAGGTCGACGCCGCCCAGTTCGGCGTGCGCGGCCTCCGCGAGGGCGGCCACGCCGGCGGCGGTGCCGAGGTCGGCGGCGACCCCGAGGGCACCGGAGGCGGCGAGTTCCGGCGTGACCGTACGGGCGGCGCCGACGACGCGCACCCCCTCCTCCACCAGCAGCCGCACCGTGGCGAGGCCTATGCCGCGGCTCGCGCCGGTGACGACGGCGGTCTTGTCGTGCAGTCCGAGCTTCATGGGTTCCCCAGTTCTTGAGCTACAGGTACAAAACATGGGCATGCCGGAGACCGCCCCGTGCGGGGCGGGCGGGACGGGGTGTCAGAGCGAGTCGACGGTGGCCTCGACCACCAGGCAGAGGCGCTCGGGCCCCTCGGCGACGCGCGCCAGCAGCCGCAGCCCGACGGCCGTGCTCAGCAGCATGCTCCCCACGGCGCGGGCGTCGCGGTCCGGCGAGATCTCCCCGGAGCGCCGGCCCTCCTCGACCAGCGCCCGCAGGGCCTCCTCCGTACGGTCGAACATCCGCCGCACCAGCTCGGAGGCCACTTCGTCGGCCCCTGCCAGCTCCGCGGCGGTGTTGACCGCCATGCAGCCGCGCCGGTCCGGATCGGTGAGGTCCATCTCGACGAGCATGCGCAGGGCGGCGCGCAGCCGCTCCTTCACGGGGCCGTCCCCGCCCAGCAGTTCGATCACCGCCAGTGCCTGGCTGTCGCGGTAGCGCCGCAGGGCCAGCTCGAACAGGGCGTGCTTGCTGCCGAAGGCGTGGTAGAGGCTCCCCTTGCCGATGCCGAGCGCGTCGACCAGGTCCTGCGGGGTGGTGGCGGCGTAACCCTGCCGCCAGAACACCTGCATGGCCTGCTCGACGGCGGCTTCAGGATCGAACTGCTTCGGCCTTCCCATGATCGTGATTCAACACCATTGTGTACTCCTGGGTCAACTACGGGCCCTGGGCGGCGTCTCCGCCCCCCTGCCCTCCTGCGCGCCGAGGGTCAGCAGCACCAGGGCGTCCGTCCAGCCCAGCGGCACGACGGCCTTCGGCAGGCCCTGGGCGTCCACCGTCTCCGGGAGTTCGCCCAGCAGGTTCCGCTGGGCCACCACCCAGTCGAGCACCGCGCCGCCCTTGGCGCGTTCGCCCGAGGCGGTCCAGGCCAGGGCGAAGAACGAGGTGCTCGCCGTCCAGGTGATGTTCCCCCACGGGGTGCCGGGGTCGGGGTCGCTGCCCGGCACCAGCCCGCCGTTGGGGCGCCGCAGCTCCCGGTAGGTGTCGTCGAGGGCCCGGGGCAGGTCCGCGGGCGCCGTGTTGAACGGGGGCGCCATGAACGCCGCCGCGCTGTCGCGCCCGTGCAGCCCGTCGGCCGTACGCCCGTAGCCGAGCGGCGCGAACCGCTTCGCGATACCCGCCTCCAGCCGGCCGGCGGCCTGCGCCCAGCGCCCGGCGTCCGCGTCCCGGCCCAGTTCCCGGGCGAGGCCGGCGGCGGCGTTCAGCCCGGCCAGCAGCGGGGCGGCGGTACCGATGTTCGCGGTCGTGGTGGGCAGTTCCCAGTAGTCGGGGGAAGCGGGCGGCAGCCCCTGCGCGTCCAGCGAGCCGGCGGTGAAGTCGGCCGCCTTCGCCAGCGCCGGGTACAGCGCCCGCAGCCGCTCGGCCCGGCCCGCCGCGGGCGCCGTCCGGTACCACTGCCAGGCCGCCCAGGGGACCCAGCCGTTGGCGTCCAGCTGCCACGGCCGGGAGTCGGGCGGCCCCGACCCGTCGAGGCGGGTCCGGGCCTCCCAGGTGCCGTCCGGCCGCTGGGTCGCGGCGTTGTAGCGCAGGATCCGGTACGCCTCCTCGGCATGGCCCGTGTGCGCGAACGCGGCCGCGGCGAAGGCCGAGTCCCGCGGCCAGGAGAAGTCCCAGAACGGGTACCAGGCCGCGGCGAAGGCCCCGTTGGGCCGCAGCAGCGCCCGCATCGACAGCAGCGCCCGCTCGGCGGCCTCGCGCCGGGCCCCCGCAGCGCCCGGGACCGTCCCCGAGGCCAGCCAGCGCCGGGACTCGGCGATCTGCGCCAGGGCCCCCGGGTCGTCCGCGGCGACGACCCGCGACTTCGACGCGCCCGCCGGCAGGTAGCGCCACCGCCCGGACGGCAGCTCCAGCACGTTGCTGCCCGGCACGTAACGGGCGCCGACGGCGAAGGCCGGATCGACCGCCTCCACCGCCCCGCCCCCGTCGGCGAGCAGCCCCGCCGTACGGGCGGGCTTCAGGGAGGCGGGGACGTAACAGGGCTCCACCTCCCCGCACCGCTCCGGCCCCGACGGGTTCACGTAGAACGCGAACCGCCCCCCGCTCTCCCGCCAGCCGCCCTCGTCGTACCGGGAACCGGGGGCTCCCGCCGTGTCCCCGCGCGTGCCGTACCAGACCACCGGCTTGCCGTCGGCCGTCGTCGCCTGGGCGAACAGCCAGTAGCGGGTGCCCGGCCGCACGGAGGCCGACAGCGCCACCTCCACCCAGCCCGCGCCGGGCCCGCCCAGCGAAGCCAGGTCGACGGCGGCGTCCGCGACCGCGGACCCCGGGTCGTCCCGGACGGTCCGGACCTGCACCCGCACCCGTCCGGCCGCCGCCGAGCTGTTCAGGTACAGGCTCACCCGGTCCAGCCGGCCGGCCGCGGTGGTGAACTCCTGGGCCCCGGCGTTCCCGGCCCCGCCGATCCCGGCCAGGGCCGCCGCGTGCCCGGCCTGCCGGTCCGGCGCCGCCCGCCGGGCCTGGGCGGGGGGCCCGCCCGTAGCGGCCCTGGCAGTCGCGACGACCGCGCCGTCCGCCGCGTGCAGCAGTGTCGTGAGCAGGGCGGTGGCCGCCAGAACGGAACCGGATCGCATCATCACGAAATTGCCTCCACAGTGACGAACCGTCAAAAAGCCTGGCAGGGCGCGTGGACGGCGCTATTCATCCAATATCCCCGGCCCGGGCGACACGTTGGTCCCGTATGCGCACACCACGCCCGGGACACTCCGCGAAGTCCCCCGTTCGGACGCACCTCTTCACCGGTCCTCCACAGCCGCACCAGCGGCGCACCACCGGCTTCGCGCACTCTCTCCTCGTCCACCACCGCACATCAGTACGCCCACCAGTCCGACCGGCACGCGAGGCGCCGGGCCAGTACCCACCGGGGGAACAGTGATCACTCGACGGACCGCACTCAAGGCAGGCGTCGCGGCCACCAGCATCGTCGGTACCGGCGGCATGCTGCTGCCCGTCGTGAACGCCACCGCGAAGGAGCCCGCGCGCGCCGCCGCGGCCGAGCTCGACGCGGCCGGCATAGCCAAGTTCACGCAGAAGATGCCGCTGCCTCCGGTCCTCTCGCCCTACTTCTCCACCAGCACCACCAGCTACTACCGGATGACCCTCAAGGAGGCCACGAAGGAGATCGTGCCGGGGCTGAGCACCCCGCTGCGCACCTTCAACGGCTCCTTCCCCGGCCCGGTCATCAAGGCGGAGTCCAACCGCCGCGTGGTGATCAAGCAGACGAACAACCTCGCCGTCCCCACCTCGATCCACCTCCACGGAGCCCACGTCCCCCAGGACAGCGACGGCTCGCCGATGGACCTGATCCCGGCCGGCGGCGGCACCAAGACGTACACGTACCCCAACACCCAGCCGCACGCGAACCTGTGGTTCCACGACCACGCCCACCACATGGAGTCGGAGAACGTCTTCCGCGGCATGACGGGCACGTACATCCTCACCGACGACGTCGAGCGCCGGCTGCCGCTGCCCGCGGGCCAGTACGACGTGCCGATCTCGCTGCGCGACGCGCGCTTCCTGGAGAGCGGTGAACTCGTCTACGCCATGGGCGACTTCATGAAGCGCAACGTGGTCCTCGCCAACGGCAAGGCCTGGCCGTACTTCGAGGTGGCCTCCCGCAAGTACCGCTTCCGCCTCACGAACACCTCCAACCAGCGCTTCTTCGACCTGTCCCTCGCCGACGACTCCGAGCTGGTGCAGATCGGCACCGACGGCGGCCTGCTGCCGGCCCCGTACCGCACGAACGTCGTCAAGATCAGCCCCGGCGAGCGCGCCGACGTGGTCATCGACTTCTCCCGCTACCCGGTCGGCACCGTCATCGAGCTCCGCAACAAGGACATCGCCCCCTTCGAGTCGGCGGACGTCGTCGGCAAGGTGCTCCAGTTCCGCGTCACCCACACCGCCCCGGACCACAGCTCCGTCCCGGAGACGCTGCGCACGCTGCCCCCGCTGGGCACGGCCACCGTCAACCGCGACTTCGACATGCACATGGACGAGGCCCCCGGCGGCAGCGCGTACATCAACGGCAAGACGTTCGACATGGACCGCATCGACACCGAGATCGCCTACGGTGCCACCGAGATCTGGACCGTGCACAACACCAACAAGCTCGCCCCGCACAACTTCCACATGCACCTGGTCCAGTTCCGGGTGCTGGAGCGCAACGGCCAGCCGGTCACCTCCGGCCCCGAGACCGGCCTCAAGGACACCGTCCCGCTCAAGCCGGGCGAGACCGTCAAGCTCCAGGCCACCTTCACCGGCTACCGCGGCACCTACGTGTACCACTGCCACCTGTTCGACCACGGCGCGATGGGCATGATGGCCAATATGCGCATCTCCTGACGCCCTCCGCGCCGCATATCCTCACCCCGGCGGACGCGGGCCCGCCGGGGTGAGCCCGTTCCCGGGCCCGTTGCCCGGGCGGGGTCCCCGTCGTTCGGCAGGCCGACGGGACCGGAGGGCGGGACCGGGGACGCGGAGGGGCGGCCGGGATGCGGATCGCGCGCAGGACGGTACTGCAGGCGGCTTCGGCCGGAACGCTGGCGACGCTGCTGCGCCGGCCGCAGGCGGTGGCGGCGCCCGCCGTCCCCGGCCGGGCCCCGGCGCAGCCGTCCGACACGGTCCGGCTGCGGTTCACCCGTGCGACCAACGGCGCCGCCACGGCCACCCCCTCCCTGGACCGCGTCGTCGCCGAGGTCCAGGGCGTCCTGTGGTCGCTGCCGCGCGACGGCTCCCCGGCGACCCGGCTCACCCCGCCCGATCTGGAACCCGGCCGCCCCGTCCTCTCCCCGGACGGCAGCCGGGTGGCCCTGTGCGCCTACCGTGGCGGGAACTTCCACATCTGGGTGATGCGGGCCGACGGCACCGGGCTGCGCCGGCTCACCGACGGCCCCTTCGACCACCGCGCCCCGGCCTGGTCGCCCGACGGCCGCACCCTCGCCTTCTGCTCCGAACGCGGCGGCGACCCCGTGACGGGCAGCCCGTACCGGATCTGGACCGTGGCCCTGGGCGACGGCGGCCTGCGCCGCCTCACCGGCGTCCCCGGACAGGACGGCCCGGAACAGGGCGGCGCCTGGGAGGACTTCGACCCCGTCTTCACCCCCGACGGCTCCCGCGTGCTGTTCGTCCGCGCCACCCCCGCCGGCGAGGGCAGCCTCACCGCCCGCACCCTCGCCTCCGCGGCCACCGACGGCACCGGCCCCGTACGCACCGAGCACACCGCCGGCGAAGGCAGCCTGCTGGCCCCCGCCCTCTCCCCGGCCGGACGCACCGCCTGGCTCTGCGCCACCCCCGGCCCCCGCAAGGCGGAGCACCTGACCCTCTACGCCGACGGCCGGCCCGTCCCCCTCGACGGCGACCTCGCCCCGGCGCCCCCGCGCTGGCTCGGCGAGGACCGGCTGCTGGTCACCCTCGACGGGCGCTTCCGCGCCGTCCGCCCCCACCGCGAGCGCACCGGCGAGGAGATCCCCCTCGACGCCACGCTGGAGGTGGCCCGCCCCCGCCACCGGATCAAGGAGTACGCCCTGGAGGCCGAACGGCCCCTGCCCGTACGCGGGATCCACCTGCCCGCCCTCTCGCCCGACGGCCGCAGCGTGGCCTTCGCCGCCCTCGGCGGCCTCTGGGTCGCGGACGTCACCGGCGGAGCCCCGCGCCGCATCCTCCGGGCGAAGACGACCGCCTACCCCCAGAACCCGGTGTGGACCCCGGACGGCCGCGCCCTGCTCTACACCGACGACCGCGACGGGCTGAACGCCGTACGCCGCCGGGACCTCGCCGACGGCCGCGAGAGCGTCCTGTCCCCGCCCGGCCGCGTCTACGGCTCCCTCTCCCCGGACGGCACCCGCCTCGCCGCCCTCGACCTCTCCGGCAGGCTCTGCGTCCGCGACCTCGCCACCGGCACGGAAACCCCCCTCGTCACCGCCCTCGGCGGCGGCGGACTGCCCAGCCCGCCCAGCTGGTCGCCCGACGGACGCCACCTCGCCCTCTGCGACCGCAACCGGCTCAGCCGCCGCTTCCGCGAGGGCTACAACCTGATCCGGATCGTCGACACGACCACCGGCGCGGCCCGCCTCCAGGCCCTCGCCCCGCACGCCTCGCTCTCCGACCGCTACGCCTCCGGGCCCGTCTGGTCGCCCGACGGCCGCTTCCTGGCCTGCGTCAGCGAGTCCGCCCTGTGGCTGCTGCCCGTCACCCCCGACGGCACCCCCACCGGCGCCGCCCGCCGCCTCACCGACGAGAGCGCCGACCACCCCTCCTGGTCCGGGGACTCCCGCACCCTGCTCTACCAGTCCGCCGGCCGCCTGCGCCTGCTGCCCCTCGACGCCGACGGCCGCCCCGCCGGAGCCCCGCGCACCGTCCCCCTCGCCCTCACCCACCGCCGCCCCGCCCCCGTGGACACCGTCGTGCACGCCGGACTGCTGTGGGACGGCACCGGCACCCCGCCCCGCGCCGACGTCGACGTCCTCGTCAGCGGCGGCCGCGTCACCGCCGTCGAACCCCACCGCCCCGGCCGCCGCGCCGCCCGCACCGTCGACGCCTCCCGGGGCACCGTCCTGCCCGGCCTGTGGGACTCCCACGTCCACCCGTACCCCTACACCTACGGGGCCCGCCAGGGCGTGCTCCACCTCGCCTACGGGGTCACCACCGCCGTCTCCCTCGGCGGCTCCGCCTACGAACAGGCCCGGCTGCGCGAGGACATCCGGGCCGGCCTGCTCGCCGCGCCCCGGCTGCTGGCCGGCGGGGAACTCCTCGACGGCTCCCGCGTCGCCTACAGCATGGGCCGCGCCCACCGCACCCCCGAGGGCTTCACCCGCTCCCTGGCCCGGGCCGCCGCCCTGGACTGGGACTTCGTCAAGACCTACGTCCGCGCCCCCTACGCCGCCATGGAGGAGGCCGCCCGCTTCGCCCACGAACGGCTCGGCGTCCTGTCCGGCTCCCACCTGTGCGCCCCCGGCATCCAGTCCGGCCAGGACCTGACCACCCATCTGATCGCCACCGAACGCGCCGAGTACGGCCACGGCGCCACTCCCGCGGGCCACACCGAACAGGACACCCTGGAGGTGTACACGCGCGGCCGCTTCGACCTGATCGCCACCCCCTTCACGGCCTTCCCCCTCATCGGCGCCGACCCCTCCCTCGCCGCCGATGCCCGCGTCACCGCACTGATGCCGCCCTGGGACGCCGCCGCCGTCAAGGCCGCGGCCGCCCAGCCGCCCGCCGCCGAACAACTCGACGCCATGGAAAGGGAAGTGGCCGTCTACCGCGCCGTCCTGGCCGGCGGCGGCCGGGTCGCCCTGGGCACCGACGCCCCCCTCACCCCCGTCGGCCTCCATCTCCACCTCGCCCTGCGCGCCCTGCACCGCTACGGCCTGTCCCCGGCCGAGGCCCTCACCACCGCCACCCGCACCCCGGCCCGCGTCTTCGGCGCCGACGACCACCTGGGCACGGTCGAACCCGGGAAGTACGCCGACCTCACCCTCGTCGACGGCGACCCCTTCACCGACTTCGCCGACCTGGTCCGGGTCCGCGCGGTGCTGCGCGCGGGCATCCTCCACGAACGCGACGCCCTGGAAGCCGCCTTCCCCGCTCCCGCCCCGCCGGCCACCGCGTCCGTCCCGGCCGCCTGGCACCCCGTCCGGCACCAGATGCAGCGCGACGCCTGCTGCAACACCCCCCACCAGCACGGGGGTTAACCCCACCGGACGGTCACCGGGCCGCCGGATGGGGACCCGGCCGCGGACCGGCGAGGCTTGCCCCATGACGACGCACCGGACCAAGGCCTCCCTGCTCGCCCTCGCCACCGCCACCGCCCTGACCGCGGCCGCCGTACCGGCCGCCTCCGCGGCACCGGTGGCCGCCGAGGGCCCCCGCACCCCCGCGCCCCGCCTCGACTGGCACCCCTGCGCCAAGCCCGGCGGCCCCGCCGCGCAGGAGTGCGCCGACCTCCCCGTCCCCCTCGACTACGCCGACCCGGCCGGCCCGCGGATCAGCGTGGCCGTCTCCCGCATCCGCAGCGACCGCCCCGCCGCCCGCCGGGGCACCCTCGTCGTCATCCCCGGCGGCCCCGGCGGCTCCGGCGTACAGCGCCTGACGCAGAAGGGCGCCGCCCTCCAGAAGGAGCTCGGCGGCACCTACGACCTCGTCGCCTTCGACCCCCGGGGTGTCGGCGGCAGCACCACCGCGCACTGCGGCATCGCCCCCGAGGACCGCTACCTCACCGCCCTGCGCTCCTGGCCCGGCCCGGGCGGCGACATCAGCGGCAACGTCGACCGCTCCCGGCGCATCGCCGAGGCCTGCGCCGCGAACGGCGGCCCCGTCCTGCGCAGCTTCACCACCGCCAACCAGGTCCGTGACATGGACCGCCTGCGCACGGCCCTCGGCGAGCGCAAACTCTCCGCCTGGGGCGTCTCGTACGGCACCTACGTGGGCGCCGTGTACGCGCAGACCTACCCCGGGCGCACCGACCGCTGGGTGCTCGACAGCAGCGGCGACCCCGACCCGCAGCGGGTCGCCCGGGGCTGGCTCGCCAACATGGCCAAGGGCGCCGACGACCGCTTCCCCGACTTCGCCGCCTGGGCCGCCCACCCCGACCGGGACCGCGAAGGCCTGCGCCTGGCCCAGCGCCCCGAGGAGGTGGAACCCCTCGTGCTCTCCCTCGCCGAAGCCCTGGACCGGATCCCGCGCCCGTCCGCCACCGAGGGGGTGCCCCTGACCGGCAACGGCCTGCGCCAGGCCCTGCAGAACGCCCTCTACTCGGATTCCGCCTTCCCCGCGTTCGCCCGGCTCCTCGTCTCCCTGCGGGACCCGGCGGCCACGCCCGCCCTCCCGCCGGAGCTGGCCCAGCCCCTGCGCGACCAGGACGCCGCCCAGATGGTCGCGGTCATCTGCAACGACGTCGCCTGGCCCCTCCTGCCCGCCGCCGGCCGGCAGCGCGCCGTGGACGAGGACCGTGCCCGTCACCCCCTGACCGCGGGCATGCCGGTCAACGTCACCCCTTGCTCCTTCTGGAAGGACCGGCCCGTACAGAAGCCCACCCGGATCACCGACGACGGCCCCTCCGACGTCCTCATGGTGCAGAGCCGCCGCGACCCGGCCACGCCCCACTCCGAGAGCCTGAAGATGCGCCGGGCCCTGGGCGGCCGGGCCGTGATGGTCACCGTCGAGCAGGGCGGCCACGGCATGTACCTCGGCAACGGCAACGCATGCGGGGACCGCGCCGTCACCCGCTTCCTGACCACCGGGGTCCGCCCCGCCCGGGACACCGACTGCCCGAACTGACCCCGCTCCCCGGCCGGCGCGGGGACCGGTGGTTCACTGGCCGCATGCCGCTCGACTCCTACGGCGTGCTGTCAGGGACGCTGCACCGCCACTTCCGCGACCAGCCCGACACCATGGGGCGCTGGTTCCACGTCAACCTCGAGGTCGACGCGCCCGCCGGCCGCTACCGGTGCGCCGTCGACGTGGACAGCAAACAGTCCGCCACCGGCGTCCAGTGGAAGGTGTTCACCCTGGCCGCCTCGATCCTCGACCCGGTGCCGGCCATGGGCCCCGGCTACCACGAACTGTCCATGTCCAGCGGCTCCGGCGCCCTCGACTACCAGCGCCACCCGGCCCTCGCGGACCGTCCGGGCTGCCTGTTCCCGCGCCGTCCCCCCGCCTGGCTCCAGGCCCTCGTGGACCGGCTGCACCCGCCGCACCCGTGGGTCTCGGGTTCCAACCTCGACGCCGCCCAGGCCCTGGAGCCCATCCTGGTCCCCGGGCGTGAAGTGCTGGTCTTCGGCGAGCCCTTCGACCACGGCCTCGGGATGCACAACGTCCACCAGAACCAGGGCGACCCCTCCGGCAGCCAGTGGTGGCCCGACAACGGCACCTGGCAGGACGGGGCCACCCTCACCCGGCGCCCGGACGGCCGGTACGACGTCTTCCTGAACAAGTTCTCCAGCCAGGCGGACCACACCGACGCGAACGGCCACCCCACGACGGGCCCCTGACCCCCGGTCATGCCGTCGGCCGGGCGGTCAGGCGGGCAGTTCCCCGATGCCGGGGAGCAGACCCCCGAACGGGTCCGCGGCCAGCCGGCGCAGCGCGGGGAGCTGCCGGTAGAGGGCGGTCCCGGGGCACTCGGTGGCGAACACGTCGCGGTGGCCGGAGACCCGCTCCACCGTCACCCGCTCACCGCGCCGCAAGCGGCCGTTGTCGACGGAGGAGGTCAGGGTCACCGTGCCGGACGGGTCGTGCCCGTACCGGCGCAGGGCCCAGCCCGCGAGCCGGGCGACGGCCTCCGCCGCCGCGGGCGGGGCCTCCTCGTCCGTGTACAAGCCGATCACGGCGACGCCCAGGGTGTCGGTGTTGAAGCCGAGGGTGTGCGCGCCGGTGACGGGCCGGTCGGAGCCGCCCGCCCGGCCCTCGAAGACCGTCCCGCACTTGTCGACCACGTAGTTGTAGCCGAGGTCCTTCCAGCCGTTGACCCGCTCGTGGAGGGTCTGCAGCCCGCGCACGATCGCGGGGGAGTCGGCGCAGTCGTAGGCGTTGGTCTGCGCGGTGTGGTGGACGAACACGGCCTTGACCTCCCGGCCGTACACCACCGGGCTGCCGTCGTCCCGCGCCGCGCCCCAGTCGGCGCGGGGGACCACCCTCGGGCGGCGCGGGAGGGCGCCGGCCCCCTCGTAGGCCGCCCTCACGGGGCCGAATGCCGGGGCGGCGGACCGGGGACGGGCCGACGGGCCGGGGCCGGGGTCGGCCAGGTCCAGGCGCAGTCCGGGTGCCAGGGCGGCGTCCGCGTCCGCGGCCCGGACCTCGACCCCGGTGGAGGGCCCGGCCCACCAGGGCTCGCCGGGCTCCAGCACCGTCCAGCCGGACCAGGAGCCGGAGGCACGGGACCTCGTACGGACCCGGTACCCGCCGGGGGCGGGGGGCCGGCCCGCGGGTTCGGTGACGGCCAGCATGCTGAAGCCCGAGGTGTGCGCGGCGGTGAGGACGGGACCCGTGGTGCCGGCGGTGAGGGTGAAGGCCCGGGCGGTCGCGGGGGGAGGGGCGGCGGGCTGGTCCCCGGTCGCGGCCGTGGCGGTGAGCGCGCAGATCACGGCGGCGGTCACGGTCACTGCGGCGCTCGTGTGCCGTGATCGGCGGCTTGGCACGCGGTACTTCCCCCTCGTCGACGCAATGCGCCGGCCGGGCTCCAGGAGCCCGGCCGGCGCATCACCACTTCGCTGACCGGTTGCTTCAACGAGGGGACCGGCGGGGGGTTACGGGTGTCCGGCGGGAGGTCGCGGGGACCGGCCGGCGGACGCCGCGGATCCCGTCAGTTCGCGGCGTAGACGCGGACCGCGAACTCCGCGATCTCCGCGTCCGAGAGGTTCCTCGCCAGATTGGCCTCGGTGATCATCCCGATCAGCCGGTGCCCGCCGGCCACGTCGATGACCGGCAGCCGCTTGATCTGGTGGATCTCCATGGTGTCCACCGCCTCCTGCGCGTTGCTGTCGGCGTCCACCCAGAACAGCGTCCCGGCGAGTTCCCCGGCCTTCATCGCCGCCGGGTCCCGGCCCTCGGCGCAGCACTTGACGACGATGTCGCGGTCGGTGATCAGCCCCTGGAGGCGCTGGTCGTCCCCGCAGATGGGCAGGCAGCCGACGTTCAGGTCGCGCATCATCCGCGACGCGTCCAGCAGGCTCTGGTCCTCCCGGACGCACTGGACCCCCTTGGTCATGATGTCCCGGGCCCGCAGGTTCCTGGTCATGGCTCCTCCTCGGCTCCGACGAGTGGTCCGTGCCTTGTACACCCTCCCCTTCGAGGACAGCACGGATGGGCCCGCCCGGCGCGCCGAACGGCGGGCCCGGACCCCGCGCGGTTCTCGACCCCCGCGTGCGTTCTTGACCGATCGTTCTTGACCGACCGTTCCAGACGGCTTTATGATCTTCGATGTGGCCAGGACCAAGGAATTCGATCCGGACGCCGCGCTGCAGTCGGCCCTCGAGCTGTTCTGGCGGCGCGGTTACGAGGCGACGTCGGTCGCGGACCTCGTCGCGCACCTCGGCATCGGGCGCGCCAGCATCTACGCGACCTTCGGCAGCAAGCGTGAGCTCTACCTGAAGGCGCTGGACCGCTACGCCGAGACGCAGAACCCGCTCCTGCTGGCGGAGCTGTCCCGGCCGGGGCCGGCACTGCCCGCCGTGCGGGAGGTGGTCCGCCGCTTCGCCGCGGAGGCGGCCTCCCCGGGCCGGCGGCGGACCGGGTGCTTCGTCACCAACACCGCCGCCGAGCTGGCCGCGCACGACGGCGACGCGGCCCGCCGGGTCCAGGCGAACTGGGACCGCTTCGAGACCCTGCTGCACTCCGCGCTCGTGCGGGCCCAGGGCCAGGGCGAGCTGCCGGAGGGGCGTGACCCGCAGGCGCTGGCCCGCATGCTGCTGGTGCTGCTCCAGGGCGTCCGGGTCGTCGGCAAGGCCTCGGACGACCCGGCCCGGGTGCGGGACGCGGCCGAACAGGCCCTGGCCCTGCTGGACTGACCCGACCCGCGGAACAAAGGCGAGGAGAGCCTCGCGGCTCTCTTCCGTATGCCTTCATTCTGAACCGTTCGTTCAAATATGGGCCCTGCGTGGCCCTCAAGGGAGTCACCGAACATGAACCGCTTCACCGGCAAGACCGTCCTGGTGACCGGCGCCGGCTCCGGCATCGGCCGTGCGACCGCCCTCGCCTTCGCCGCCGAGGGGGCCCGCGTGGTCGCCGCCGGACGCACCGCGGCCCCGCTGGAGGAGACCGTGGCCCTCATCGCGGCCGCCGGCGGCACCGCCGCCGCCGTCCCCGCCGACGTCACCGACTCCGGCCGGCTCGCCGGCCTCGTGCGGGAGGCCGTGGAGCGCTTCGGCGGGCTCGACGTCGCCGTCAACAACGCCGCGATCCTGCGGGGCACCGTCCCCGCCGCCGACATCGCCGAGGAGGACTGGGACGCGGTGCTGCACACCAACGTCACCGGCGTCTGGCTGGCGATGAAGCACGAGATAGCCCACATGCGCGAGAACGGCGGCGGCGTCATCGTCAACATCTCCTCCAACCTGGGCGCCCACACCCGCATCCCGAACGCCGCCGCCTACGTCACCTCCAAGGCGGCCGTCGCCGCCCTCACCCGCGCCGCGGCCCTCGACCACATCCGCGAGGGTGTCCGCATCAACGCGGTCAGCCCCGGCGCCACCGCCGCGCCCATGTCCCTGCGCCCGGGGGAGACCGAGGCCGACCGCGCCCGGCGGATCAAGGGCGAGAACCCCCTCGGCCGCCTCGCGGAGGCCGAGGAGGTGGCCGCGGCCGTGCTGTACCTGGCCTCGCCGGAGGCCGGAGCCGTGGTCGGAACCGACCTCGTGGTCGACAGCGGCTCCTCGGCCTGAGGGCCCGGCGGGCGGGAGCTCACCGGCCGCCGGCGGGGGAGGGCAGCGGCTTGCCCTCGCACGAGGCGTCCTCGGCCGGCATCCGGCCGTCGACGAGGAAGCCCTCGACGTACGCGTCCACGCAGGCGTTGTGCGACTGGTAGACCCCGTGGTCACCGCCGCCGACCGTGATCAGCCGGGACCCGGCCGTCCCCCGGTGGGCACGCAGCGCGCCCTCGTAGTAAGTGGCGGGATCGTGCAGCGAGTTGAGCATCATCATCGGCGGCAGCCCGCGGCCGGTGACCTGCACCCGGGGCGCCCGGGAGCGCGGCCAGGCCGCGCAGACCGACGCGAAGGTCAGCTCCCGGGCCCCGGCCATCGGGTACGCCCGGGTGTCGGCCGCGCTGCGCCGCACCCAGAAGGCGCTGTCGTGGTTCCAGGGGGTGTCCTGGCAGATGACGGAGAAGAAGTCCGCCGCGAAGCGGTCCGCCACGGGGTGCTTCAGCTTGTCGGCGAGGGCCTTGCGGACCGCCGGCGGGGCGGCGTCCGGGTGCTGCAGGACGCCGAGCAGCATCGCCAGGTCGGGGAAGGCGTCGCCGCTGTAGATGACCGAGGTCGCGGCGGCGTCGAGGTGGTTGGGGGTGACCGTGGTCCCCTCCAGGTCCAGCGGGTGCTCGCCCAGCGAGCTCCGTAGCCGCTCGTACGAGGCCTTGGCCTCCTCGGCGGTCCGCCCCTGGTGGTACGTCGCGTCGTTCGCGGCGAGCCAGGGCAGGAAGTCCTGCTCGAACCGGCGCTGGAAGCTCATCGGCTGACCCGTCAGGAACTCCTGCCAGCTGCCGGTGAAGCCGATGTTGCTGTCGAGCACCACCCGGTCGACCCGGCGCGGGAACTCGGTGGCGTAGTAGGCGCCGAGGAAGGTGGCGTAGGACGGCCCGTAGTAGGACACCTTCGACTCGCCGAGCAGCGCGCGGAACAGGTCCATGTCGTGCACGGCCTGATCGGTGGTGATGTACGGCAGCAGCCCGCCCGACCGGCGCTCGCAGTCCCGTACGAAGTTGCGCGCCCGCTCCACGGTGGCGTCCACGGCCGCCGGTGAGCGGTCGCGCAGGTCGCCGCTGGTGAACAGGGCGTCGACGGTGTCCTGGTCGGAGCAGACCACCTGTGTGCTGGCCCCGACCCCGCGCTGGTCGAAGCCGACGATGTCGTACGCGGCCGCCAGCTTCGGCGAGTACCCCGCCAGCCCCGCGGGCCGGCCCAGCCCCGAGGCCCCCGGCCCGCCGGCCGCCATCATCAGCACGCCCCGCCGCGCGGCGGGGTCCGCGGCCCGGTGCCGGGACACCGCGACGGTCAGGTCCGCGCCCGTGCCCGGGTGGTACCAGTCACGCGGCACCGTCATGGTCGCGCACTCCAGCGCGCCGTCCCGGCACGGCTGCCAGTCGAGCCGCTGCTGCGCGTACCTGGCCGGCACCGCGGGCGCGCCGCCCCCGGCCGGGGCGGCGGCCGCCGGGGAAGCGGGCAGGGCGGCGAGTGCGAGCAGCCCGCACGCGGCGGCCGTGGCCCAGCGCGCGGGCTTCTTGAAGAGGTACATGTGGCGGGGTCCCCCCGTCGGAGCGATTCGGTACGCCCCGATCCTGCGGGAACGGGGAGGCCCGGACGATCCCCCCAGTGCCCGTATCGGGGGTGGTGCCGGCACCACCCCCGCCGGTCCCCTAGCTGACGAACTCCTCGTCGCCGTACCGGACCCTGGTCTTGTCCCAGTCGACCCCGAGCCGCTGCGAGAACCGCTGGGCGAGAGGCAGGTCGGTGAGCGGGGCGATCAGGATCAGCCGTCCCCCGAGGGTGACGGAGCCGCCGCCGAGCCGCTGCCGGGCCTCGGGGTCGGCGGCCAGCGCGTCGCGCAGCCGGGTGGCGCTGACGCCCTCGGCCTGGATCTCGACGGCGTCGGTCTCCGCGGAGTCGCGCGGCAGGCAGCGGAAGGTCAGCACCGACTCCTGCTGGTACCGCTTGGCGATGACCCCGGCGATGTGGTGCAGACCGTCGCGGCCGACACCGTTCACGTCGAACTCCCGCGACCGCTCGTAGGTGGTCTGTTTCTGCTCCTCGGACCAGAACACCCCGTCCAGCAGGGTCGAACGCGCCGTCCGGGCGCCGTTGGCCCGGACGATCCCGCGCACCTCCCGGTCGAACCCGGTCAGGTGCGTCCTCAGCCGGGGGTCGCCCGGATCCGTGATGACCGCGGTGTTGTTCGTGGCGAAGACCTCCCCGGCCGGGCAGGCCGCCGCGTCCGGCAGCGGGGCCGCGTGGGCGGTGCCCGCCCCCGCCGTACCCAGCGCCAGCACCCCGGCGACGACCAGCACACGCAACCGCTTCATGCTCAACTCCCTGAATGTGGGCCCCTGCTGCCTCACCCCGGGGCCACGGCGGCCCCATCCTAGGAGCCGGAGAGTGCGGTTCACGCCGTCTTAGCACATATGGCGGATATCGGGCGCAGTGGCTCCTTCTGCCCCGCCCGGCCGCCGGGTTGACGTGAGAGCGGCCCCCTCCCGGGGTAGGGCTCACCCCCGGGAGGGGGAGTCGTGACAGCTGGCGCGAGGAACGCGGTGCGGGGCCTGGCCCTCCTCGGATCCGTCGCGCTCCTCGTCCTCGCCGGGTGGCTCGTCTGGCTCCTGCCCGGCCCGCAACTGGTGGCCGTCCTGGGCCTGGGGCCCGTCGACGGCACCCTGGCGGTGTCCGAGTGCTACGACGCACCCGACGCGGAGGGCTATCCGGGCGGCACCGAGTGCAAGGGCGTCTTCACCCCGCGGCGCACCGCCGCCCCGCGGGGTGAACTCCTGCTGGACGGCGCCGCCGCGAAGCACGAGCCCGGCAGCGCCGTGCGGGTCCGGATCGTCCGGGGAAGGGCGTACGAGCCGTCCGGACCCGCGACCGGGCGCATCGGGGCCGTCACCGGGTTCCTCCTGGTCCCCTTCCTCGCCCTCGCCTCCTGGCTGCTCGGCTGGGCCCGCCGCGGCCGCGCCGGGAACGGGGCCGCCCACCTGCTCGCGGCGCTGGCCGGACTGGCCGCCGTGCTGGTGCTCAGCGTGGCGGCCGCGCTCCTCGTCGCACTCGTCAACGCCCTGGGCTGACCGGCCCCGCCGCGGGGCCTGCGCTCCCCCGGGGAACGGAACGCGCAGCTCTGCGCCGCGAGTTCGCCGTCCGGGACGGTCGAGCGGACCGGCGGCTCCGCGTGCGCACCTGCGAGCCCGTCGCACCTGGTCACGGCAGGTACGACGGCCGTAGCCGCGATGGGTTCCCTGTGCCACGGTGGACGCATGGAGGGCAACCGGAGCACCCACGAACCCCACCACCACGCATCCCGCACCCACGGCACCCACCGCGACGACGGTTCCCCGCCGCCCGGCGAGGGCGGCTCCGCCGGAGCCCACACCCCTGAGGCCCACCCGCACGAGGCCCACACCCTTGAGGCCCACCCGCACGAGGCCCACCCGCACCAGGTCCACGCGCCCGACGGCCAGGACCACGGCCACCACGCCCACACCGCCGCCGGGCTGCGCCACCGGCTCGCGCACCTGATCACCCCCCACCACCACGAGCCCGCCGACAAGGTGGACGCGGCGATGGAGACCTCTCGCGAGGGCATGCGCACCCTGTGGACCTCCCTCGCCGTCCTGGGCGCGACCGCCCTCTTCCAGGCCCTGATCGCCGCACTGTCCGGCTCCGTCGCGCTGCTCGGCGACACCGTCCACAACGCCGCCGACGCCCTGACCGCCGTACCGCTCGGCATCGCCCTCCTCCTCGGCCGACGGGCCGCGAACCGCCGCTACACCTACGGCTACGGGCGCGCCGAGGACCTGGCGGGCGTCCTCGTCGTGGCGGTCATCGCGGTGTCCGCGGCCCTCGCCGCCTGGGCGGCGGCCGACCGGCTCCTGTCCCCCCGCGAGGTCACCCACCTGTGGGCCGTGGCCGCGGCGGCGCTGACCGGGTTCGCCGGCAACGAGTGGGTGGCCCGCCGCCGCATCCGCACCGGCCGCAGGATCGGCTCCGCCGCGCTGGTGGCCGACGGACTGCACGCCCGCGCCGACGGGTTCACCTCCCTGGCCGTGCTGCTCGGCGCCGCCGGCTCCGCGCTCGGCCTGCCCGCCGCCGACCCCGTCGTCGGCCTGCTGATCACCCTCGCCATCCTGCTGGTCCTCGTGAGCGCCGCCCGCGAGGTCTGCCGCCGCCTGATGGACTGCGTGGACCCCGCCCTCGTCGACACCGCCGAGGGCGCGCTACGCGCGGTGGACGGCGTACTGGACGTCGGACAGCTGCGCATGCGCTGGATCGGCCACGCCCTGCGCGCGGAGGCCGACATCGTGGTCGGACCCCACCTGACCGTCGTCCAGGCGCACCGGCTGGCGGTGGCGGCGGAGTCCGCCCTGATCCGCGCGGTGCCCCGGCTGACCGCCGCGACCGTCCACACCGACCACACCCACGCCCACCCGGAGCGGGCCGTACGGACCGGGGTCAGCCGCTGACCGGGGCCCGCTCGGCACGACCGGCCAGGGCGGTGATCCGCGAGGCGATCTCGGGCCACAGCTCCCGGGGCAGGTCGTGGCCCATGCCCTCGAACACGGCGAGTTCGGCGTCCGGGACGGCCGCCGCCGTGGCCCGCCCGCCGCTGACGTCGCAGACCGGGTCGTCGTTGCCGTGGATCACCAGCGTGGGCACCCGCACCCCGGCCAGCAGGGCCGTCCGGTCGCCCGAGGCGAGGGAGGCCAGGGCCTGGCGGGCGACGCCGAGCGGGTCGTAGTCGCGGTCGAAGGCGCGGGTGGCCCGCTCGCGCTCCGCGGCCTCGTCGCAGGGGAACCCGGGTGAGCCCATGACCCGGACCGCCCGGACGGTCCGTTCGATGGCCTCCTCACGGTTCGCCGGCGGCGGCCCCGCGAGCACCCCCAGCACCCCGGGGTCCGGCTGCCCGACGCCCGGGGCGCCCGTCGTGGACATCAGGGAGGTCAGCGACCGCACCCGGTCCGGATACCCGATCGCCATCAGCTGCCCGATGGCGCCGCCCAGCGACAGGCCGACCACGTGCGCGCTCGCCAGGCCCAGCGCGTCCAGGAGCCCCACCGTGTCGGCCGCCATGTCGGACAAGTCGTACGAGACCGACGACAGGTCGCCCCGCTGGGCCGCCTGCAGGTCGGGCACCGGGGCGTCGTGGAAGTGCGACGACAGGCCGCAGTCGCGGTTGTCGAACCGGATCACCTGCATCCCGCGCCCCGTCAGCTCGGCGCAGAACCCGTCGGGCCAGCCGTACATCTGGAGGGCGAGGCCCATCACCAGCAGCACCGGCGGCGCCTGGGGGTCGCCCAGGCGCTCATAGGCGACCTCGATCCCGGACGGGCCCACGTTCACGGCCTTCTGCTCACTCACCGCTGTCATGCCTCGGTTCTACACGCCCGACCGCCACCCCCGCGTCCACGCCACCCGCCCGAGGGCCGGATGGACGGCTGTCGTCCCCACGGCTTCGAGGTCCCCGGCTCCAGCGGGCCCCCCGCCCCGGCCGGCCCCCGAGACGCGGCCCGGCTCAGCCGTCGCCCCGCGGGCGCAGGCCGTCGAAGGCCAGGTCCAGGAAGCGGCGCCAGTCCCCGCTCCCGGTCCGGATGATCCCGGACAGCCCGCCGACGATCATGTAGACGTCCGCGACCGCGAGGTCCGCCCGGAGGGTGCCCACGGCCTGCCCCTGGGTGATCAGCGCCGCGACGGCCTCCTCCAGCCGTCCGCGCGTCTCCCCTCCCGGCGCGGACGAGCCCGTCGCGGACTGGGCGGCGGCCGTCAGGCCCGGGCTGCGCGCGAGGGTCGCGCCGACGTGGTGCAGGTACCGGGCCAGCCCCTGGCCGGCCTCGGGCTCCCGCAGGCAGTCCGTCAGTGCCAGCTCCAGGATCCCGGCGAACCGCTGCTCCGCCGCCGCCTCCACGAGGGCCTGCTTGGACGGGAAGTGCCGGTACAGGGTGCCGATGCCGACCCCGGCCGCCCGGGCCACCTCGGGCATCTGCACCTCCTCGCCGCGCTCCTCGAACAGCGCGCGGGCGGCGGCCAGGACGAGTGCGCGGTTGCGCTCCGCGTCGGCGCGCGGCCGCCGGCCGCCCGGCGTGGGGGGCGTTGACAAGACGACCACTCCTGTACCTAAGGTGAACACCCAATCGAAACGGAATCGGATTCCGGTTCGCATTGTGTCACACGAGGAGGGGCCGAGCCATGCCCGACGAGGACCGTTTCATCCTGCTGGAGCCCGGAGCCGCCCGGCCGGGCCGTGTCCCGCTGCCGCCCGCCTTCGCCGTGAAGGCCGGGGTGGCCGACACCGAAGGACGGCTGTCGCTGCTGGAGGTGACCCTCGTGAAGGACATCCCCCGGCACACCCACCACCTGGCCGACGAGTGCGTCTACGTCCTCGACGGGGTCCTCGGCATCGAGTTCGACGACCGGACCCACTCCGCCCCGGCCGGGACCTTCGCGCTGCTGCCCCGGGGCGTCCCGCACGCCCTGCGCCGCGCCTCCGACCCGCCCCCGCGGGTCCTGCAGATCTCGGCGCCCGGCGGCTGGGAGCGCTACGTGGAGGACCTGATCGAGGCCGGCCCCGGCGTCCTCACCGACGGGGAGCTGGACCCGGCGAAGATCAACCCCATCGCGGCCCGCCATCACCTCCGCTACGAGGAGCGGCCCTGAACCCCGGCGGACCCTACGGTTCGTCCGGGTCGGACCAGTACCGCATCCGCCCCAGCGCCGTCATGGGCCGGTCGTGCGCCGCGACCGGGGCCGGCAGGACGGTGGAGCCGGTCAGGTAGCGGTCCACGGCCGAGGCCGCCGACCGGCCCTCGGCGATGGCCCACACCACCAGCGACTGGCCCCGCCCCGCGTCGCCTGCGACGAACACCCCCGGGGCCCGCCCGCCGGTGGCGGCGAAGTGCGCGTCACGGGCGAAATTGCCGCGCCCGTCGTACTCCAGCCCCAGCTGTTCGCACAGCCCGCCGGCCCGCTCTGGGCCGGAGAAGCCCAGCGCCAGCAGCACCAGCCCGGCCTCGATCACCCGCTCGGTGCCCGCCAGCGGCCGGCGCCCCGCGGGCTCGACGGCGGTCAGCCGCAGCGCCCGCACCCGGCCGCGGGCGTCCCCCTCGAAGCGCAGGGTGGCGCTGGAGAACAGCCTGGGGTCGCGCCCGGCCCGCCCGCGGGCCTCCTCGTGGGCGTGGGAGATCCGGTACACCTTCGGGTGCACCGGCCACGGCTCGCCCTCGGCGCGGCCGGGCCCGGGCTCGGGGTTGATGTCCAGCTGGACCACCGAGAGCGCGCCCTGGCGCAGGGCCGTACCGAGGCAGTCCGAGCCGGTGTCGCCGCCGCCGACCACCACCACGTGGACGCCGTCGGCCGTCACGGGGGACACCGCGAGGTCGCCCTCGCGGACCCGGTTGGCGCAGGTCAGATAGTCCATCGCCTGGTGTATTCCGCTCAGTGAGCGCCCCGGAACGGGCAGCTCCCGGCGCTCCCCGGCCCCGACGGCGACGACCAGGGCGTCATAGCGGGCGCGCAGCCCGTCCGCCGGTTCGGCGCCGCCGACGTCCGAACCCGTCACGAAGGAGGTGCCCTCGGCCCGCATCTGCTCGATCCGGCGGTCGAGGTGCGACTTCTCCATCTTGAACTCTGGGATGCCGTAGCGCAGCAGCCCCCCGAGCCGGTCGTCCCGTTCGTGGACGACGACCCGGTGCCCGGCCCGGGTCAGCTGCTGGGCCGCCGCGAGCCCCGCCGGACCGGAGCCGATCACCCCCACGGACCGCCCGCTGCGCCGCTCCGGCGGGCGCGGGGCCATCCAGCCGCGCCGCAGCCCCTCGTCCGCGATGGTCTGCTCGACGTTCTTGATGGTCACCGGATCGGCGTTGATCGCGAGCACGCAGGCGTCCTCGCAGGGCGCCGGGCAGAGCCGGCCGGTGAACTCGGGGAAGTTGTTCGTCGCGTGCAGCCGCTCGTACGCGGCACGCCAGTCGGAGCGGGCGGCGTAGGCGTTCCACTCCGGGATCAGGTTCCCCAGCGGGCAGCCGGTGTGGCAGAACGGGACGCCGCAGTCCATGCAGCGGTCGGCCTGCTCGCGGACCAGCGGCAGCAGGGCCTGCCCCGCGTACACCTCGCGCCAGTCCCCGAGCCGTTCCTCGACGGGCCGTGGCGCGACGGCCCTGCGGGGGATCCTGAGGAAGCCGAACGGATCGGTCACGCGCCGCCTCCCTGGCCCGGGGTGCGAGAGGGTGAGAGGCGCGGTACGGCGCGCCCGAAGCGCGCCGTATGCCACCTTTCCCCCAGATTACGCCGTCCGGGCGGCGGAGGAACCCTCGCGCTGGTGCGGTACCGGGGCCGCGCGGAACGCGCCGGGACCGGGGTCCTCCTCCGGGCGGAAGGAGACCGTGCGCGTGGGGGCGGGGATGGAGATGCCCTCCTCCCGGTAGCGCTGGTGCAGGCGCTTGATGAACTCGTGCTTGATCCGGTACTGGTCGCTGAACTCGCCGACGCCCAGGATCACCGTGAAGTTGATCCGGGAGTCCCCGAAGGTGTGGAAGCGGACCTTCCCCTCGTGGTCGGGGACCCCGCCCGTGATGTCGGCCATCACGCTGTCCACCACCTCCAGGGTCACCCGCTCCACGTGCTCCAGGTCGCTCTCGTAGCCGACCCCCGCCTGGACCAGGAGCGAGAGCTTCTGCTCGGGCTGGGTGAAGTTGGTCATGTTGGTCCGCGCGAGACGGCCGTTGGGGATGATGACCAGGTTGTTCGACAGGTTGCGCACCACGCTGTTGCGCCAGTTGATGTCGACGACGTAGCCCTCCTCCCCGCTGCTGAGCCGGATGTAGTCCCCCGGCTGCACGGTCTTCGAGGCGAGGATGTGCACGCCGGCGAAGAGGTTGGCGAGGGTGTCCTGGAGGGCCAGCGCGACCGCCAGACCGCCGACGCCCAGGGCGGTGACCAGCGGCGCGATGGACACCCCGACGGTCTCCAGCGCGACCAGGACGCCCATCGTGAGGACCACGATGCGGGTGATGTTGACGAAGATGGTGGCGGACGCGGCGACCCCGGTCCGCGACTGCGCCACGGACTGGACGAGCCCCGCGACCACCCGGGCCGCCGTGAACGTGGCGAAGATGATGAGCAGGGCCGTCAGCGACTGGCTGACCAGGCTCCCGACGCGCGCCGTGAGCGGCAGCGCGGTGGCGGCCACCGCCGCTCCCGCGATGACGGCCGCCCAGGGGGCGAGGGTGCGCAGCGCGTCGACGATGACGTCGTCGCCGGTCCACTTGGTCCGCTCCGCGTGCTTGGCCAGCCACTTCAGCAGGGCCCGCAGCAGCAGCCCCGCCGCCCCGCCCGAGGCCAGGGCGATCGCGGCCACCACCCAGTCGTGCAGCACGAGGTCCCGGGTCAACGCAGGGCCTCCGCTCGCGCGAGGTCCGGCCGCCGTATGTGTCGTGTCGTCACCATGTCACCTGTCAGGTCGCGTTGTGCGGGGGCCCGTTCGAGCGGACGTGCGCATTCCGAACGGACTGTCATCCTGCCGCATCCCCCCGCGGACCCCGCAGCGGGGCCGGGGGAGCCGCCGCCCGCCCGGCCCCGGCCCCCGCTCAGCGGGCGGCCGCGGAGCCCGCCCCGGCGTCGGCGCCGCTGCCCAGGCCGGTGCCCGCCCCGGCGTCGGCGCCCGCCCCGGCGTCGGTGCCCGGGCCGGTGCCCGCCCCGGCGTCGGTGAAGGCGTCGGCACCGGCGTGGGTTTCCATACGGAACTCCATCCCCGGAGCCCGCCCCTTCAGCGCAGCCCGGCGCACCTTCCCCGACCGGGTGCGCGGCAGGCCGTCGGCGAACTCCACCACCCGCACCCACTTCTCCTCCGGCAGCTCCCGCCGCACCAGGGCGAACACCCCGCGCGCCGCCTCCGCGCCCCCCGCCCGCCCCGGTACGAGGGTCAGGTAGGCCTTGGCCGCCCACAGCCCCACCGGATCCGGCACCGGCACCACCGCCGCGTCCGCCACCGCCGGATGGCGCAGCAGGACCCGCTCCAGCTCCAGCGGGGAGATCCGGTGGTCGAAGGACTTGAACATGTCGTCCGCCCGCGCCACGTACGTGAACGAGCCGTCCGGCGCCCGTACCACCAGGTCGCCGGTGTGGTAGTAGCCCCCGGCGAAGGCCCTGGCGGTCTTGCGGGGGTCGTCGGCGTATCCCCGCATCAGCCCCGCCGGCCGCTCCGCGAGGTCCACGCACAGCTCCCCGCTCTCCCCGTCGGGCACCTCCCGCCCCGTCCCCGGGTCGACGACGGCCAGCCGGTAGCCGGGCAGCAGGGCCCGCCCCATGCTGCCGGGCACCGGCGGACGGCCCGGGGGACTGCCGATCAGGCCGGTGGTCTCGGTCTGCCCGAACCCGTCCCGGACGTCGACGCCCCAGGCCTCGCGCACCGCCCGCGCCAGCGCGGCCTCCAGCGGCTCGCCCGCCGCCACGGCCTCCCGCAGCCCCGCCGGACGCGGCCCGAGCCCCGCCGCGACCATCGCCCGCCAGGTGGTGGGCGGGGCGCAGAACGTCGTCACCCCGCGGGTGCGCAGCACCTCCAGCACGTCCCCGGCGTCGGCGGCCGTGGCGGAGTCCAGGGCGAGCACCGTCGCCTCCGCGTTCCACGGGACGAAGAACGAACTCCAGGAGTGCTTGGCCCAGCCCGGCGCCGAGACGTTCAGGTGCACGTCCCCCGGGCGCACCCCGTTCCAGTACATCCCGGACAGGTGCCCCACCGGGTAGCTGGTGTGGGTGTGCTCCACCATCTTCGGCGCGGAGGTGGTGCCCGAGGTGAAGTACCGGAAGAGCGGGTCGTCCGCGCCCGTCGGGCCGTCCGGGACGAACTCCTGCGGGGCCGTGCGGGACTCCTCGTACGAGGACCAGCCCGGCGGCGGCGGACCGCCGACGGCCACCCCGCGCCAGGGGTGCGGCCCCGGCCCGAACCGCCCGGCGAGCGCGGCCTCGGCCACGACGAACCGCACGCCGCCCCGGTCGGCCCGGTCGGCCAGCTCGGCGGGGGTGGCCGTGGTGTAGGTGGGGATCAGCACCGCGCCGAGTTTGATCGCGGCCAGCATGGTCTCCCACACGGGCGCCCGGTTGTCGAGCAGCAGCATGACCGGATCCCCGCGCCGCAGGCCCTGGCCGCGCAGCCAGTTGGCGACCTGCGCGGAACGGCGGGAGAGCGCGCGCCAGGTGACGGTCACGTCGCCGGCGGGGTCTCCGGCGCGGGCCAGGCGCAGTGCGGGGCCGTCGCGGCGGGCGGCCACGGCGTCGAACCAGTCGAGGGCCCAGTTGAAGGCGGCCGGGCGGGGCCAGCGGAACGCCCGGTGGGCGGCGTCGAGGTCGTCGCCGTGGGCCAGGAGCAGGTCCCGGGCGGCCCGGAAGGCCTCGGTGGGGGAGGTGACGGGGGTGTTCTGGGACATGGCGTGGTCCGTCGTCTTTCGAAGGGGAGGAAGGGGTGCTCAGCGGGCGGCGGCGGTTGCGGGGCCGGCCGGGGACGCGGCCGGGTACGCGGACGGGGCCGGTGACGGGACGTCCAGCAGTCCGCGCGCCACGGTGTCGGCGTCCCGGTGGAAGAGGGTGTCCACGCCGGGCCGGCCGCTGCCGACCTGGGTGAACCAGCGGGTGTGCTCGGTGGGGATGCCCAGCGCCAGCACTCCGGGCAGCGGATCGCCCACCGCGTCCACCACGTGGAAGGAGTCCGGGGTGACGTCGAGACCCCCGGTGGGGTACCGCAGGCCGTCCGGGCCGGTGGTCTCGTACGCGCGGATCAGGCCCTCCGCGAGCAGCTGCCGGGTGAGCGGCGCGGTGTCGCGGTGCAGCGCCGGCGAGGGGATCCGGGCGTCCACGAGCACGTCCACCTCCCGCGCCGAGCCCGGGACGGAGGGAGAGGAGACGGTGAACCGCCCGCTCCGCTCGTCCCCGGCGAACTCCGTCGCCGGACCGGCGATCTCCACGATCCCCCGCCGGACCAGGGCGGCGAGCTGGCGCACCCGGCTCGCGGGCGGACCCGCCGAGAGCAGGGAGTTGACCGGAAGGAACCGGCCGTGGAAGTCCTCGGCATGCGACCGGGGCAGCAGCCCGCCGTGGTCGACGGCCTGGCGCAGCACGCCCCGGACGTCCCGCAGGACGTCCAGCGCCGCCTTGAGCGGGCCGCTCGCATTGCCCAGCGCGGCCTCGGCGAGGTCGGCCTCCACGACCTGGAGCAGCCGCTCGCGGAAGGCCTCCGGCCCCTCGAACCGCTCCCCGTCGAAGGGCCGGGCCAGCGCGTTGAGGTCCAGCGGCGCCAGCCCCGCGAGCCCGGCCTCCGCCAGGACGGGACGCGGGTCGCGGCCGGCGTGCAGGGCTGCCGCGTGGCGGCCGGCGAACCGCGCGGCCGCCGCCGCCCCCGAACGGGCCCGTACCCGCGCCGTCCAGTAGACGTGGTGCACCTCCTGGAGCAGCAGCGGCAGCACGTCCCGGTTGAAGTCCAGCCGGTCGTCGCCCGTGGCGGCCGCGCGGCGGGTACGGGCCGCGGCCAGGGCGGCCGGGGTGAGGAAGAGCGGCCGGTGCGTGTGGTCGGCGGGTTTCTCGTTGCGGCCCCGGGCCGGAATGGGCAGCCCGCTGCGCGAGCCCGCCACGATCCGCGGCTCACGGCCGGAGGGCAGGTAGCGCAGCCCGCCCCGGCCGTCGGGCTCGAAGGCGCCGCCGCGCCCGACGGTCAGGCTCAGCATCACGTCGTAGAAGGACAGGCCCAGCCCCCGGATGCCCACGGCGGTGCCCGGCGGTATCGCCTCCTCGCCGAGGTCCAGGTCGGCGGCGGAGTCCCCGCACAGGTAGCGCAGGCCCGGGTGGCGGTCCGCGAAGGCCAGCATGTCCCGTTCGAAGGCGTCGGGTTCGTTGTGCGGGTGGCCGGTCGCGAGCACCACGCCGTCGGCGCGCAGGACGTGCGGGGCACCGTCCAGGGTGAGCAGCCGGCCGCCGTCCGGTCCGGGGGTGAGCGCGGTGACGCGGGCCCTCACCGGGACGAGCTCCGCGAACGGCGGCAGGTGTTCGGCGATCGTCCGGTAGACGTCCTGCATGTACCGGCCGTAGACCACGCGGGGCGCGTAGTCGTCCGGGCCGGGGACCTCCTCGCCCGGCAGGGCGCGGGCCTCGATCCACTCGCCGAGCGAGGGGCCGGCCCCGGGCCGCGCCGGGCCGCCGTCGGGGCGGCCGGAGTAGAGGGTGACCTGGCTGATCACGGTGTTCATGGTGAACCAGTCGTCCTGGTCGGTGCGCCAGATCCGGCCCGACCCGACCTCGACCGCGTCGATGGCGTAGATCCGTACGGGCCGGGGGCGGGTGCCGTGCGCGGCGGCGCGTTCGGCGCGGTCCATGAGGCGGACGGCGAGCCGCTCGAGGACGGCGAGGCCGCGCGGACCGGTGCCGACGACGGCCAGGGTGTGCGGACGGGCGGCGGCGGGGGTGGTGGAGAGGGACATGGCGGACATGGGTGTTCCTTGGGGGGAGGGGAAGGGGAGGGGAGAGAGGTGGGGGCGGGGCGGGCTTCAGGCGGCCGGCGGCACGGCCCGCGGCCCGGGAGCGGGCTCGACGGCGGCCCGGTCGAAGCCCTGCTGGACGTGCGAGAGCATGCCGATCAGGTCCTCGGCGCGCAGCGGACCCGCGGCCCGGCCCGCCGCGCGCACCGGCATCGCGCCGGCGCTGCGCCACTGGAGGCTGCCGCGCGCGTCGATGAAGCCCCGGGAGCGGCCCGCGTTGTCGGCGTGCAGGCAGTACGGGACGTCCAGATAGCCCCGGCGGAAGGCCTCCACGAGGGCGGGGCCCGTCCCGGAGCCGAGCTCCAGGACCGACTCAACCAGGGCGCGGGCCTCGGCGAGAACACCGAACTCGCCGTGTTCGACGGGCCGGTGGACCGCGCCGCGGGCCCGCGCCGCCTGCGCGGCGGCCTCCTCGAGGGCTCGGACGTTGTCCTCGACCGTCGGGATGCGGTGGGCCTCCGCCGGCGTCTTGACGATCAGCCGCTCCGTGCCGGTCCGCGCGGCCAGTACCGCGCTGGACCGCAGCAGCGCCAGAGCGCCCGCCGTCGTGCGGGGGAAGACGCCCATGTAGGTGTACAGGACGACGTGCCAGTCCGTGTCCGCCAGGTACTCGCCCGCCAGCAGGCGCAGCGCGGCGAGCGCCTCGGCGTCCTGGTCCGGATGGGTCTGCTGGGCGTAGCTCAGCGAGATGCTGCGCAGCCCGTGTTCGCGGAAGAAGATCCCCTCCAGGACCGCCATCGCCACCAGCAGCCCCGGCGGGCACAGCTGACCCAGCAGGCAGCCGCCGAAGCTCTCCATGTGCGCGGCTCCGCCGGAGCGTTCGGCCAGCAGCTCACAGCTCCTGGCCCACGCGTCCACGGCCTCCGCCAGCGGTGTACGGCTGTACGGCAGGCAGTACGAGACGGGCCCGCCCTCGGTGGCGTCCAGACCGGCGTCGAGGAGGGTTTCCACGATGCCGAACGGGTTCGCGGACCCGTGCCGGACCTGGACGGCGAAGGGATGCCCGGCCGGGGCGCCGCCGAGGACGGGGGCGAGCATGTCCCGGGTGGCGGCGGCCCCGTGGGCGACCAGGGGGAAGCCGTTGAGGTCGGCGCCGGTGTCGAGGGCCTTGCGGGCGGAGGCGTGGTCGCCGACCCGGGTGTAGCTGTCGAGCGTGACGGTGCCGACGCTGCGGGCCCGGGCCCCGCGCACGGCGAGGAGGCCACCGCGCATGCCGGGCACGGTGGGGAAGCCCATCCGGGGCTGCACCACCAACTCGCCCTCGTGGGCTGCGGTGTTGACGGCGGAGGCGAAGGCGGACAGCCGCACGGCGGGGGCGTTCACCGGGCACCCGCAACAGCAGCAGCCGGGCGCCGGCCGGGCGCCGCGGCGAGCGCCCGTACGGGAGCGGCCTCGCCGAGGTAGCGCCGGAACTCCTCGGTGCCGGCCGCGTCCTCGAAGACGGCGTCGAAGCCGGCGGCCGTCAACGCGGGGGCGTGGCTGCCCGCTTCGGCGCCGCGCACCCCGAGCTTCCCGCCGATCACGACCTGGAGGTCGCGCAGGTCGGGCTCGCGGCGCAGCCGGGTGATCAGGCGGCGGCCGTCGAGGGCGCCGTGGCCGTTGACCGTGCTGATGACCAGCGCGTCAGGGCGCAGTCGGCGGCATTCGGAGATCACGAGCTCATCGGGGACGCAGGCGCCGGCGTTGAACACCTCGTGGCCCATCTCCTCCAGCAGCAGCTGGAGGAAGACGAGGTTCCAGGTGTGGGAGTCCGAGGAGACGCTGGAGACGAGGATCCGGCGCCGGGCGCGGGAGGGGGTGTGGGCGGGGGAGGGGGCCGGGGCCATGGGAAGGGTCCGGGACATGGGCTTCTCTCGATCTGTCGGGCGGCGGCGGCCGGGGGGTCAGGCGGCGGCCGGGGTGCGCAGGAGTTCGGCCTGGCGCGGGGTGCGGGGTGCGGGGTGCGGGGCGCGGCGGGGCGGGTGCGGACGGCGAGGACCGTGCAGCCGGTCTCGCTGGACATCTGGTGCCGGGTGCCGGGGCCCTCGACGACCAGGTCGCCCTTGCCGTAGGAAATGCCGTCGCTGTGGTCGAGGCGCCCGTCGAGGAC
The DNA here is from genome assembly GCF_002028425.1 of Streptomyces katrae. Taxonomy (GTDB): domain Bacteria; phylum Actinomycetota; class Actinomycetes; order Streptomycetales; family Streptomycetaceae; genus Streptomyces; species Streptomyces katrae_A. The sequence continues at coordinate 7,084,059 of NZ_CP020042.1, forward strand.
GAGCATGAGTTCGTGGCCGAGGTGCTCGTGGAAGTCGCCGTGGGCGCCGGGCGGGAAGCGCAGGAGCAGGCCGACGCTGTCCTCGCCGCCGGCCGGGTCGGGGGCCCAGAGCACGTGGTGCTCGACGCCCGCACGGCCGGGCTCGGACCAGGCGGTCCAGTCGAGGTCCTGCATGTCGAATCCGCTGCGGAACGCGTTGGCGATGTACTCGATTCCGGACATGGCGGTGCCTTTCGGGGAAAAAGGGGTGGTGGAGGTCCACGGGCGTGGCGGTGCCGGGTCCTCCCGGGGGAACGGGGACGGGCGGGGAGCCCCGCGCAGGGCCGTGGGGGACCTGCGCGGGGGTGCCCGTCGCCAGGGGAGGATGCGTGCGGGTGGCTGGATGCCAGGCCCTGCACCTAATCAGTGTGTCGTGTTCGACGCGTTAGTAAGAGCATGCCCAAGGACCCCGCGGCCGGGGATCCACCGAAAGAACGAACCCTGTGGCGCGGATCTCATCCCGCCTGCGGGTCGCGGTGGCGGCGGCTGTGGCGGGCCACGCGGACCCGGTTGCCGCAGGTGGCCGTGCACCATTCGCGGCGGGCGTGGGTCTTGAGGAAGTAGAGGATGCAGCCCGGTGCGGGGCAGGCGTGGACCGGCCGCTCCGGGGCCCCGCCGAAGAGGCGCACCCCTTCGGCCGCCACCTCGCCGAGCGCGGCCAGCTGCGGATCGGGCTCGTTCCAGCGGGTCACCGAGCCGGCCGGGGCTGCGGTGGAGAGCTCGTCCCAGCGGGCCGCGAGCCGGGCCGCCCGGTTGACGGTGCGCACGTCGGCCTCCTGCGGGGTCCGCCCGGCCGTGTGGGCCGCCGCCACCTCGCGCAGCGCGTGGCGCAGCTCCAGGAAACGCTCGAAGTGGGCGCGGGTGGCGGGCTCGGACAGCCGGGGGCGCAGCGGCGCGCTGAAGTCCCCGGCCCGGTTGGCGAGCCACCGGTCCAGGTCGGCGGGGGTGGCCAGGGCGTCGACGAGGACCCCGCGGAGCCCGCCGTTGATGAAGGTGGTGTTGACCAGGTCCAGGGCGAGCGATTCCCCGACCAGCGGCATCCCGTCCACTGCCGAGGTCTCCGCAGGACGTTCCGCGCTCTCGGTCATGTCCCCGCCTCCGGCGTGTTACTAATGGAATTCATTCACTCTCGACATTAGCACTCCCCGGAGAGGAACACCATGCCCACGCCGCCCGCGACGACCGAGCCCCGCACCACCCCGGCCACCCCCGCGCCGCCCGGCCCCCGCCGGGGCCTGGCCCGGCTGTCCGGCCGGGCGCCGGCGCGCCCGCCGGCCGGGACGGTGGCCCTGGCCACCGGCGCCGGCATCGCCGGCCTGCTGCTCCTCGTCGCCCTCGGGGGCCTCCTGCACCACCCGCTGCTGATACCACCCCTGGCCGCCAGCGCCGCCCTGGTCATGGCCGCCCCGGCCCTCCCGCTGGCCCAGCCCCGCAACGTCGTCGGAGGCCAGCTGGTCTCGGCGGGGGTCGGCTTCGTCGCGCTGGCGCTGGGCGGGAGCTCGATGTGGACGGCCGCCGTCGCGGGCGGCGCCGCCGTCGGCGCGATGGCCCTGACCCGCACCCCCCACTCGCCCGCCGCCGCCACCGCCGTCATCGTCGTGCTCACCCGTCCCGCGGCCCCCTCCTTCCTCGCCGCGCTGGCCCTGGCCACCGTCCTGCTCGTGCTGGTCGGCTGCGCCGCCGCCTCCCGCGCCGCCCGGGGGACGGTCCGCTACCCCGCGTACTGGTGGTGACCCGGGAGCCAGGGCCTGTCGTCAAAGTCCCGTCTGCCCCGCGACGCTCCCCCAGCTACCGCTGGGAGGTGCCCCCAGGCACGCGCTCTCGCCGCACCGGGAGCAAGGCCGAGTACGTCCAGTACGAGGCCGTGCCCCCGGCGCACCGAGAGCACGCGCCAGACGCCGCGGGGCCGCCCTCCGGGCGACGACGGGACTTCGACGACAGGCCCTGGCACTCCCGCCGGCGCCCCGGGCGGCACGCCGCAGTTGCTCCGGCCCGGCGAACTCCTCACCTGCCCGGCCCACACCCCGGCCCCGCCGGACCACCGGCCTCCGCGGGGGCCGGTGGGATGTGCGGTCATGAACCTCCACGCGCACAAGGAGACCCGCCGGTCCCGGGCACGCACCCGGGTCCTGCTCGCCTCCCTCGCCGCCGCGGCGGCCCTGACCGGCCCGCTGGTCGCGACGGCCCCGGCCGCGTCCGCCGCCGGCCCCAAGCCCTCCGACCCGGCCCCGGCCGCCCCCGCCAAGCAGCGGACCCCCGTGAAGCAGCAGCCCCCCGCCCAGCAGCGGCCCCCGGCGGGCGACCAGCGCCGCGACCCCGGACCGGACCGGGACGAGGACCCGGGGCGGGAGCACGACAAGGACGAACACCCGCAGAAGAGGAAGCCGTCCCCGGTCGCGCACGGACTGCGCCAGTTCACCTCCGACAACACCTTCACCCCGCCGGCGGGCGTCACCTCCGTCTTCGTCCAGGCCTGGGGCGCGGGCGGCGGGGGCGGTGGCGGGGGCGGCTCCAACGCGGAGGGCGGCCGCGGCGGGGACGGCGGCGGCGGGGGAGCGGGCGGCTTCACCTGGTGCGCCCTCAGGGTCGTCCCGCTGACCGACTACGGGGTCGACGTCGGCGCGGCGGGCAGCGGCGGCGGCGGGGGAGCAGCCGGGGACACGGGCGTCGACGGAACGGCGGGCACCAGCGGCACCGCCAGCACGGTCACGGCGTCCGCGACCAACACCACGCTGCTCACCGCCAACGGCGGCGGAGGAGGCGGCGGCGGGGGCGGAGCCACCCCCACGGCCCCAGGCGCACCCGGCACGCCCGGCACCGGAGGCACCGGCAGCTGCTCCACGGGCGGGGTGAACCTGCCCGGAGGCAACGGCGGCCCCGGCCTCACGGGTGCCACCGCCGTCCCCGACGGCATCGTCGGCCTCCCCCCGCGCACCGCCGCGGGCGGCAACGGCGGCGTCGGCGGCGGCGGCACCGCGGGCCGCGGCCCCGGCGGCCCGGGCCAGGGCGGCGGCGACGGCTACGTCGTCATCTGGTGGTAGCCGCCTGAACCGCCCGCTCCCCGGACCGCGGGGTCCGGGGAGCGGGCGGCGCCCGGCGACGCGCACGCCCCTGCCGGGCAGCCGGGTGACGTACGGCCGGACCCGCGCGCGGACCCGGCCGGGGCGGCCCGCCCGCCCGTACAGTCCGCTGGGAACCTCCGCCTCCGGCGCCGGGGGCGCGCACCGGCAAGGGAGACAGCCGTGACCTCGAACGACCAGGCCCACTTCCCCGCGGATCCGGCCCGCCCGCAGGACGGGCACCTCGCCGCCCGCGCCTCCATGCACGTGTTCGTGCTCTCCGGGTCCTCCCGCACCGGCTCGGTCAACGTCCGCCTCGCGGCCCTCGTCGCCGCCCTGGTCGAGCGCACGGGGGCCACCGCCGAGCCCGCACAGCTCCGGGACTTCCCGATGCCGCTGTACGACGGGGACGTGGAGGCCGAGGGGGGCGTGCCGGCGGGCGCGCTGGCCCTGCGCGAGCGGATCGAGGCCGCGCAGGCCGTGGTCATCTCCTCGCCCGAGTACAACGCCTCCGTCCCGGGCCCGGTCAAGAACGCCATCGACTGGGTCTCCCGCGTCCGGCCGCAGCCCTTCAAGGACAAGCAGGTCCTGCTCGTCTCCGCGTCCCCCTCGATGGTGGGCGGCAACCGCGGCCTGTGGGCGCTGCGCGTCCCGCTGGAGCACCTCGGCGCGCGGGTCTACCCCGACATGTTCAGCCTCGCCGCGGCCCACCAGGAGTTCACCGAGGACGGCGCCCTCGCCGACCGGGGCCTGGGGGAGCGGCTGGCCTCGACCGTCGGCGCCTTCCTGGACCTCGCCGAGGCCGACACCCGCTACCTGTGCCTGCAACGCCGCTGGTACGAGTTCCTCGGCGACCGGACCGACGCACCGGTCACCGCGCGCGCCCAGGACTGAACCGCCGCGGCCGCCCCCGCCCCCATCCGTCACCGCACGCCCCGCCTTCGCCCGAAGGCGGGGCGTGCGGTGCTGTGCGGGGGGCGCGCACGGGGGCGGATGCGACTCTTCCGGAAGATTTCCGAACCCCGGCTTGCACGATCGGGGGCCTTTTCCGATGGGGTGGTCATGGGGGGAGCTTGTCGCTCCACGGCTGCCGGACACGGGGGCAGGCGGCCCGCTACTCACAAGCCACTCGGAAGGTTCCACGCAGAAGTGAACGCTGCCCAGACCGTCACCCTCGTGCTGATAGACCCCACCGCGGTCCAAGACGACCCGAGAGGGCTCCTCTCGGACGATTCGACCGGGGTGCCCGCGCACCCGCGGCTGCCCACCGCCCGCACCGGCGGCGACGAGCGACGACGGGGGAACACGTGAGCGAAGGAGAGTTCGACCCATCGGGGGACCAGACGGTCTCCAGCGAACTGGCGGGAGTGCTCCCGGTGGAGTTCACCGCCTTCCACTCCCAGCAGCACCGCGCGTACCTCCGCTACGCCCACCTGCAACTGGGCAACGCCAAGGACGCCGAGGAAGTCGTCGACGACGTGTTCACCTTCCTGCTGAAGGTGTGGCGCCAGGCGCTGAAGGAAGCGAGCCTCCACGGCTTCGCGTGGGCGGTGCTGCGCGAACACGTGGAACGGCGCCTGGCGGCCCTCGGCCGCCAGGTCGCCATGGTGGAAACGGCATGGTTCTCGGCACTGCGCCGCTCCTCCAGGGAGCGGCTCGAACTGCTGGAGTCGAAGCTCGGCCTGTACGCGGCGATCGCCGAACTGTCCGAGCGGCAGTACGACGTGGTGCTGCTGGCCTTCCTGCTGGGCAACGACTCCGAAACGGTCGCCCGGATGATGGGGATCTCCCCCGCGACCGTCCGGTCGCACATCCGCGGCGCACGCCGAACCCTGTCCCGCAAGCTCGGGGTGGACTGGATCCCCGGAGAGGAGAAGGACCTGTGAGCGACATGCCCGCTGACCGTGACATGCCGCTGAGCGAACTGGACGCGGCCCTGGAGAGCGCGGCGGTGCTCGCCGAGGAGTACGCCGGATACGACGAAGGTGCCGCCCGGCGCCGCGTCGCCCGCCGCATCGCCGCCGACCGCGCCCGCTCGGCGATCGGCACCTCCGGAGCCGACCAGGCCCGGGCCGCCGCGACCGCCTGGGACGACCTGGTGCTCGACGCCGCCTGCCACGTGCGGGCCGCACGCTGCCTGGACGACCTGACCTGGTCCCTGGCCGAGAGCCGGGACTTCGCCGAGCTCGCCCTGCAGACCGGCTCCTGGCCCCACGGCGTGGACTCGGCCCTGCTGTTCGGCTGCCTGCTGCACCTGACCGACCGGCTGGAGGCCGCGCAGTTCTGGTTCCAGTACGCCGCCGGAGCGGGCTCGCGGACCGCCGCCCAGTGCCTCTACCTCCACCACCTGTCCCGCGCCGAGGTCCGCACGGCCCGCCACTGGAAGCAGCAGGCCCGCGTCCTGCCCGTGGAGGAGCACCTGCCGCCGCTGCCCCCCGTCCCGGACAACCTGGAGGACATCCTCAGTGCCTCGGTCATCTGGACCTCGCCGCCGATCAGCACCCAGGACCTCACCACCCTCACCACCGGCCCCGGCCGGGCCGAACGCCCTCCGTACCGGCTGCCCGCGCGGCTGCGGCAGGCCGTCGCGGCACGCCCCCGCAAGGAGCACCCAGACCTGGGCGACATCATCACCCCGAGCCCACCCGTCGCCGTGGCCGTCGCCCGGCACGCCCGCCTCAACCCCGTGCACCTGACGGACGAGGCGAACGCCTGGGCCCTGGACGCCCTCAAACAACCGCAGTTGACGCACGCCGCGCGCAAGACCCCCGAAGGCCCGCCGGCCCCCGCCGCGCTGGCCTCCGTCCACCAGGCCCTGCGCGTGCTGGAAGTCGTCAACCGCTACTCCGGCGGCGTCAGCCTCACCCAGATCGCCCGCGAGACGAAACTGCCCCAACTGGCCCTCGCCCGGGCCACGGACCAGCTCGTCCGGGCCAACCTCGCCACCCCCACCGGACCGGACGCCTACGTCGCCGGCCACGCCCTGCTGCTGGCGGACGCGGCCGGCGGAGAGGGCCGGGGACACCTGCGCGAGACCCTCGCCTGGGTGCGCGACGCCGTCGGAGCGGCCGTCTACGTGGCCCGCTACACCGACGGCGAGGTCTCCATCACCCAGTACGCCGACGGTCCGAGCGCCCCCGCAGTCCACGAGTGGGTCGACTTCCGCGAGGCCGCTCACGCGTCCGCCGTCGGCAAGGCCCTGCTGACCCAGCTCGACTACGACGAGCGCAAGGACCACCTCGCCCGGCACGAGATGTCCCGCTTCACCTCCCACACCGTCACCAGCCAGGAGGCCCTCTTCCACCAGCTCGACACCCGCCGGCCCAACACCCCGCTGCTCGACCTCCAGGAGTACGCGGTGGGCACGGTCTGCGCGGCCGTACCGATCAAGGCCGGCCCGAACGCCGAGTGTGTGGCCCTGTCCATCCCCGTCCCCGACCCGGCCCGGCTCAGGCAGGCCGCCCGGATCCTGCAGAGCGAGGCCGCCGCCGTCTTACTCGCCCTGATCGTCGCGGGCAGCACCCATCCCACCCCGGCACGGCCCGCGTTCGACCCCCGTGCCGCGCTCTGGCAGTGTCCCGAACCCTCCGGGCGCACCGGCCTGGAGGCCACCGTCCTGTCGTCCACCTACTAGCGAGGGCCTTCCGCCCCGCCGGACGGCGGGCGGAAAGCCGAGCGGGCCCGGGCCGGATTCCTCCGGACCGGGCCCCGCTCGTACGGCTCAGGCCTTGCGCCGCCCGAGGCCGGCCGCCACCAGCAGGGCCGCGCCCACCACCAGGGCCGCGTCCACCGCCAGGACCGTGCGCACCCCGTCGAAGAGCGAGGTCCCCGTCGTGGCCAGCACGCCCAGCAGCGGGATCCCGATCGTGAGGCCCACCTGCTGGGTGGTGGTGACCAGACCCGTGGCCAGCCCCTGCTCCCCGTCCGGCACCCCGCTCGTCACGGTCAGCCCGTACGAGATGATCGCGCCCAGGTGGCACATGCTGGCCAGCGACACGGCCACGGTCGCCACCAGCGCGCCCGAGTCCGCACCCACCGCCAGCAGCGCCCCGGTGAACAGCCCCTGCCCGGCCAGCGAACCCACCAGGGTGCGGCGGGCGCCGAACCGCCCGATGAACCGGGCGGCCACCGAACCGGCGAGCGCCGACGCGATGCCCTGGACCCCGAAGACCAGACCGGTCAGGAAGGAGGACAGCCCCAGCGTCTCCTGGAGGTAGAGGGTCAGGACGAAGATGACCGTCGACATCATCGAGAAGGTCACCAGCCCGCCCACGTTGCCCCAGGCCACCGTCCGCCGCCGCAGCATCGGCAGCGACACCAGCGGAGCCGCGGCCTTCGACTCCACCACCACGAACACGGCCAGCAGCACCAGCCCGGCCACCAGGGCGGCCCGCACGTCCAGCCCGCCGAACCCGCGGTCGGCCGCCGTCGACAGGGCGTAGATCAGCGCGAGCAGCCCCGCGGTGACCGCGACGGCGCCCGGCACGTCCAGGCGCGGCCGCTCCGGGGTGCGGGACTCGGCCAGCAGCCCGGGGGCGAGGACCAGGACGACGAGCGCGGCGACCGCGAGCAGCCCCATGGTCGAGCGCCAGCCGAGGAGGTCGGTCATGACACCGCCGAGGACCATGCCGACCGTGAAGCCCAGGGAGAGCAGGGTGCCGGAGATGCCGAGCGCCCGGTCGCGCAGCGGGCCCTCGGGGAACGTCGTGGTCAGCAGCGACATGCCAGCCGGCACGACGGCGGCCGCTCCCAGGCCCTGGAGGGCGCGCCCGGTCAGGAAGGCAGCCGGGTTCCAGGCGAGGGTGGCCAGCAGCGAGGCCGCGCCGAAGACCAGGAGCCCGGCCAGGAACAGCTTCTTGCGGCCGTACAGGTCGCCGATCCGGCTGAAGAGGAGCAGGAACCCGCCGGACGGCAGGCTGAAGGCGGTCACCGCCCACTGGAGGGCGGACGGACTCAGGTCCAGGTCCTTGCCCAGCACCGGCAGGGCCACGTTCAGGACGGAGAAGTCGAGCGCCACCATGAACTGGGCGGCGCAGAGCACGAAGAGAACCAGCCGTGCCCGGCCGGTGAGCCGGCCTTCCTCGGGGGCCGCCGTACGCGGCCCGGTGACCTCGGGGGTCCGGGTGTCTGTCGTCATGACCACCACCCTGGTGTCCCGGGAATGCTCGTGAAGAGTGGGAACTTATCCTGTTGGTGGCACCACCAGGCAGCCGGACAGGGGGAATCCGTGGCCACACCGATCGACCGCAACCGCCGTACGGAACTACGCGAGTTCCTGATGAGCCGGCGCGCCAGGATCTCCCCGGCGCAGGCGGGCCTCCCGGACGGCGGAGCCCGCCGCCGCACCCCGGGGCTGCGCCGCGAGGAGGTCGCCGTCCTCGCCGGGGTCGGGGTCTCCTGGTACCAGTGGCTCGAACAGGGCCGCGACATCACGGTGTCCGGGCAGGTCCTCGACGCGGTGAGCCGCGTCCTGCGACTGACCAGCGCCGAACGCCGGCACCTGTACGTCCTCGCCGGGCTCAACCCGCCCGCCCTCGAAGTCGCCCCCGCGGACCGGGACATGTGTCAGGGCCTGCAGCGGCTCATCGACGCCTGGATGCCCTTCCCCGCGCACATCATGGACACCTACTGGAACACCGTGATGTACAACGACGCGGCCGCGCTGGTCCTCGGCATGCGCCCGGAGATCGTGCAGAACTGCCTGATCGCCTTCTTCACCGACCCCGTCTACATGTCCCGCTCCCCGCAGTGGGAGGAGCTCGCGGTGGAGGTCGTGGCCCAGTTCCGGGCGGCCTGCTCCGAACACCCCGAGGACGAGGGCTTCCAGGCGGTCCTGGAACAGGCGCGGGAACTCAGCCCCCGGTTCGCCGAGCTGTGGGAGCGCCAGGACATCCGGCCCGGCGGCCAGCTCCGCAAGCAGATGGAGCACCCGGTCGTCGGCACCCTGCACGTGGAGTCGACCCAGCTGCGCGTGCCCGCCCGCCCCGACCTGGCGATCGTGCTGCACACCCCGTTGCCGGGCACGGAGACCGCCGAGAAGCTGGAGTGGCTGACCTCGCCGGAGGGGCGCCGCGGACTGATGTACCCGGTCGCGGGCTAGCGGCCCGCGCCGCTTCACGGGGTGCGGGCGCCGAGGGTGGCGACGGCGCCGACCATGCGGTCCCAGAACGCCTCGGGGTCCAGGGTGACGGCGACCCGCGCGTTCGCCGGCCGGCCGAGGTAGCCGTGCGGGTCCACGACGGTGGCCCCGCGGGTGTGCGTACCCCGCAGCTCCACCGCGACGTGCGCGTCCACGCACGTGACGATCGCCGGGTCGATGACCCGGGCCACCGCGACGGGGTCGTGCAGCGGAGGGTGGGGCATGCCCCACAGCCGGTTGTAGGCGGAGGCGAAGAAGGTCAGCAACTCGGCGCAGACCGTGCCCAGTTCCGTCCCCAGCGACGCGAAGCGGGCCACGACGTCCGGGGTGGCCAGGGCCTGGTGGGTGACGTTGAGGCCGCACATGGTCACCGGTACCCCGCTGCGGAAGACGATGTCGGCGGCCTCCGGGTCGGTGTACACGTTGAACTCGGCCGCGGGCGTCCGGTTGCCGCGCTCCGTGGATCCCCCCATCAGCACGATCTCGCGGATCCGGGCGGCACATCCGGGGTAGCGGGTCAGCAGCAGCGCGATGTTGGTCAGCGGTGCCGTGGGGACCAGCGTCACCGGCTCGGGGTGCTCGCTCAGGATCCGGTGGATCAGCTCCACGGCGTGCTCGGGCACCACGTCCACCGAGGGCTCCGGGAACCGCGGCCCGTCCAGCCCGGACGCGCCGTGCACGTCGTCGGCGACGGAGAGGGGCTGGAGCAGCGGCCGCGCGCAGCCGGCGGCGATCGGCACGCCCGTGATGCCGGCGACGGTGCACACCCGGCGGGCGTTGAGGGTGGTCTTCTCCAGGGTCTGGTTCCCGGCGACCGTGGTGATGGCGAGCAGGTCGACCGCGGGATCGGCCGCCGCCAGCATGATCGCCAGGGCGTCGTCGTGTCCGGGGTCGCAGTCGATGATGATCGGTACGGGCACGGGCAGTTCCTCCCGGTGGGGGCGCCGACCCGCCCAGTCTGCCGTCGCGCGGCCGCGACGGCCGCCACTTGTGAGCCAAAACGCCGCATTCGTCGGCTCATACCCGCGCTTCGGCGGCCGATGGCGGGGCGGTTTCCCCCGGACGGGTGGCCGCGGCCCGGTCCCCGGGGTGGTGCCTGCCGCGCCTGCCCGGCCGGGCCCGGGGAGTGTGGAACGGTTCGAGCCGATCACGCATCGCAGCGATCGGAAGGACCCCCACATGTTCAGAACGGTGTTCACCGCCGGCGCGGCCGCCGCGCTCGCCGCCGCCGCTCTCACCCCCTCGGCGGGAGCCGCGAGCGGCGGCAACGCGTCCTTCGCACCGCCGGAGCAGATCACCATCGACGTGGTCCAGGTCAACGGCTCGGGCTGCCGCCCCGGCAGCGCCACCGTGGCCGTCGCCCCGGACAACACGGCCTTCACCGTGACGTACAGCGAATACCTCGCCCAGGTGGGCCCCGAAGCCAAGCCGACCGACTTCCGCAAGAACTGCCAGCTCGGACTCAGCCTCAACGTCCCGCAGGGCTACACCTTCGCCATCGCCCAGGCGGACTACCGCGGCTTCGCCAGCCTCCAGCAGGGCGCCAGCGCCACCCAGAAGGCCAGCTACTACTTCCAGGGCATGTCCCAGACCGCCAGCCGCAGCCACACCCTGCGCGGCCCCCTCCAGAACGGCTGGCAGGTCTCCGACACCGTCCCCGTCGAAGCCCTGGTCTTCCACCCCTGCGGGGCGAAGCGGAACCTGAACATCAACACCGAACTGCTCACCCAGGCCGGCACCTCCGACCCGGCCAGGACCACCAGCTTCCTCACCATGGACTCCACCGACGGCAGCATCAACACCAAGTACCACTTCACCTGGAAGACCTGCCCGCAGCGCCGCTGACACCGGTCGCCCGGCGGGCGCGGAGGCGGTGGGCTGCCTCAACCTGCTCGAGCACGGCGGGGCCGCCCGTCTCGCCGCCCTCGGCGGCCGGGACCTGAGCGGACCGGCCGCCGCCCGGCTGTGAGCCAGGGCCCTGGCGTCGAAGGCCCGGCCGCGGTGATCCGGGCCCGCGTCGACCGCGAACCGGCCCCCGACAAGTCAGCCTCCGCAGCGCCCCCGCCGGCCTGCGGCTCCGCTACGCCGAGCCGGCTGCGTCCTCCTGGGCTGACGGTGTGTACGTCATGTGAAGAAATGTCATTGGGGGCGTTCGGGTGGGAGTCGCAGCCGCCTCGCAACCGAGTGCACAGAGTAATAGCTCATCACAGTCAGTAACTACATTCGGGAGGTTCGATGGACACCACACCGACGTACGCACTGTCATCCCGCACGCCCCGCTGGGCACTCGACCCCTACCGGTTCCCCGGCCTGGAAGGCCTGGAGGAGTCCGAGCCCCTCGGAGACCCCGGCGGCTCGCCCGCCCCGGCGCCCGCCGCGAACCCCCACCGGCCCCCACGCTGACGCGGCGTCCGGGGACGGGGCCACGGACCCGTCCCCGGACCCGCCGCATCGCGAATCACCCGCCGCCGCGCTCCACAGGGGCTTACGATCTCGATCGGACGGTCCCGTCCCGCGACCGCCGCCCGCCCTGCACCCGTGGAGGTCAACCGTGTTCCGCACGGCCGAAGGACACCGCAGTCAGCGCAACAGCACCCGCCGCGGCCCCCGCGGCCGCTCCGGCCTCCGGGCAACGGCCTGCGCCGCCGCCGCGGCGGGCATGTTCCTCGCCGTGGGCTGCTCCTCCTCCGGCGACAGCGGGCCCGGGGAGGCGGCGGGCGGAGTCCCCGTCGTGCAGAAGGGCAAGCTCACCACCTGCACCCATCTGCCCTACCCCCCGTTCCAGTTCGAGCAGAACGGCAAGGTCGTCGGCTTCGACGTGGCCCTCATCGACCTCGTCGCCCAGAACCTCAAGGTCGAACAGAAGATCCTCGACACCCCGTTCGAGAACTTCAAGACCGGCGCCTTCCTGAACTCCGGCCAGTGCGACCTCGCCGCGGCCGGCATGACCATCACCGACGAGCGCAAGAAGAACGTCGACTTCTCCGTCCCCTACTTCGACGCCACCCAGGCCCTGCTGGCGACCAAGAAGAGCGGCATCACCTCCCTCGCCGACGTCAAGGCCAAGTCCGCCAAGCTCGGCGCCCAGGCCGAGACCACCGGCGAGAGCTACGCCAAGAGCCAGGGGTTCAACCCCGTCGCGTTCGAGAGCTCGGACGCGGTCCTCAACGGTCTGCGCACCGGCCAGGTCGACGCGGTCGTCATCGACTACCCGGTCGTGCAGGGCTGGCTCAAGGACAAGGCGAACGCCTCCGCGTTCGTCCTCGGACAGAACATCGAGACCGGGGAGAAGTACGGCTTCTCCGTGAAGAAGGGCAACTCCGCCCTCCTCGCCGCCATCGACATGGCCATCACCGCGGCCAAGGCCGACGGCACCTACAAGAAGATCTACGAGCAGTGGATCGGCCCGCTGCCCCAGGCAGCGTCGTGACCTCTCGGCTGACCCGGCGCCAGCGGCGCCGCGTCTGGCAGGGCGTCCAGTACGCGGTCTTCGTGGCGGTGCTGGTCCTGGTGGGCGTGCTGGCCGACTGGGACCGGCTGCAGAACCAGTTCGCGCAGAAGGACCTGGTGGCGCGGCTCTTCCCGCAGATCATCACCACCGCCCTGCGCAACACGGTGGTGTACACCTTCTCCGGGTTCGCCTTCGGCCTGGTGCTCGGGCTGGTCATCGCCATGATGCGGCTGTCGTCGGTGGCCCCCTACCGCTGGGTCGCGAGCGTCTACATCGAGCTGTTCCGCGGCCTGCCCGCCCTGCTGATCTTCATCTTCGTCGGGGTCGCCGTGCCCCTGGCGTTCCCCGGCACCGCGATCCCCGGAGGGACGTACGGGAAGGTCGCGCTGGGCCTCGGCCTGGTCGCCGCCGCCTACATGGCGGAGACGATCCGCGCCGGCATCCAGGCCGTGCCCAAGGGCCAGATGGAGGCGGCCCGCTCGCTCGGCTTCTCCTACGGCCGCGCCATGGTGTCCGTGATCATCCCGCAGGCCTTCCGGATCGTCATCCCCCCGCTCACCAACGAGCTCGTCCTGCTGTTCAAGGACTCCTCGCTGGTGCTGTTCCTGGGGGTCACCCTGGAGGAACGGGAGCTGACCAAGTTCGGCCGGGACCTCGCCAGCGAGACCGCCAACTCCACCCCGATCCTGGTCGCGGGCCTGTGCTACCTCCTGGTGACCGTACCGCTGAGCTTCGTGGTGCGCCGCCTGGAGGCCCGCGCGGACCGGGCCACGTGAGGAGGAGGACACCATGCCACGGACCACGGGAACGGCGGGGAACACCATGGGCGCGGAGCGCGCGGAGATCGAGATCCGGGGACTGCACAAGTCCTTCGGCGACAACCACGTGCTGCGCGGCATCGACCTCGACGTCGCGCGCGGCGAGGTCGTGTGCGTCATCGGGCCCTCCGGCTCGGGCAAGTCCACCCTGCTGCGCTGCGTCAACCTGCTGGAGGAACCGAGCCGGGGCCAGGTCTTCGTCGGCGGCACGGAACTCACCGACCCCGACGTCGACATCGACGCCGCGCGCCGCCGCATCGGCATGGTCTTCCAGCAGTTCAACCTGTTCCCGCACGTGAGCGTCACCGGCAACCTCACCCTCCCGCAACGCCGGGTCCTGGGCCGGGACAAGGAGAAGGCCGCCGCCGTCGCCCGCGAGAACCTGGAACGCGTGGGCCTCGCGGAGAAGGCGGACGCCTACCCGGCCCAGCTGTCCGGCGGGCAGCAGCAGCGCGTGGCGATCGCCCGCGCCCTGTCGATGGGACCGGAGGTGATGCTCTTCGACGAGCCCACCTCGGCCCTGGACCCCGAACTCGTCGGCGAGGTGCTGTCGGTGATGCGGGTCCTGGCGGGGGAGGGGATGACGATGATGGTCGTCACCCACGAGATGAGCTTCGCCCGCGAGGTCGCCGACCGGGTGGTGTTCATGGACGGCGGTGTCATCGTCGAACAGGGGCCCGCGGAGCAGGTGGTGACCCGGCCGGCCCAGGAACGTACCCGTGACTTCCTCAACCGCGTCCTGGATCCGGCCGCCGCCCCGGCCCCGGGCGGGCACGAGGACGGCGGCCGGGGGACGGCCGGCGGGGAAGGCGGCCCGCGGGCGGGCGGCTGACCCGGCCCCGGCCGCTCAGCTCTCCGTCCGCACCGGCCGCCACAGCAGGTAGGCGCCCGCGGCCGCGACCAGGACGGCCATGCAGGCGATGAACACCAGCCCCGCGCCCTCCAGCCCGACCGGACCCACCAGCAGCCCCACACCGATCACCGGCACCGAGATGCCGAAGTACGCCACCACGAACAGTGTCGAGATCACCGCGGCCCGCCGGTGCTCCGGCGAGGCCCCGGCCACCGCCGACAGCGCCCCGCGGAACGCCAGCCCCTGCCCGCAGCCGCCGACCAGCGCGCTCAGCACCACCAGCACCAGCAGCTCCCACCGCAGGGCCCCCGCCAGCAGTGCCAGCCCGCCCAGCAGGCCCGCGCAGCCCAGCGGCAGCGAACGCCGCACCCCGAACCGCCCGGCGGCCAGCTGCCCGGCGGTGGAGCAGAAGAAGGCCAGCGCGACGACCAGTCCGCCCACGGCGTGGTCGTGCACCCCGAGCGATGCGGAGAGGAACGCCGGGCTCACCGAGGTGAACACCCCGAACAGGGCGAAGCCCACGAACGAGGCGATCGCCGCCGGCCCGAACACCGGCCGCACCTGCGCGGGCAGCCCCGGCCGCTGGGGCCGCACGGCAGCCAGGGGGCCCCGCTCCCGCACGGTCTCCGGCAACCCCAGCACCACGGCGGCCGCCCCGGCCACCAGGGCGAAGTGCACGGCGAACGGCAGGTACAGCGGCCAGGGAGCGTACTGCGCGAGCACCCCGGCGAGCAGCGGACCGCAGCCGAGGCCGCCCATGTTGGCGGCCGTGGCCACGAACGTGGCCCCGCCCCTGCCCCCTTCCGGGGCCAGCTCCAGGACGTACGCCGTGGCGGCGCCGGTGAACAGCCCGGCGGACAGGCCCGACAGCAGCCGGCCCGCGTACAGCCAGGGCAGTCCGGAGGCGGCCAGGAAACAGACGGCGCTCCCCGCCGCACAGCCCAGCCCCGTCAGCAGCACCGGCCGCCGGCCCACCGAGTCCGAGGCGTTGCCGGCCAGCAGCAGGACACCGATGACCGCGAAGGCGTACACCGCGTAGACGACCGTCACCGTGAGCTCGGAGAAGGAGAACTTCTCCTGGTACAGGCCGTAGAGCGGGGTGGGCAGCGTGGTGCCGGTCATGCACACCGCAAACACCGCCCCGCCGAGCACACACTGCCGCCATCCCCGGCGATCACCGTCCATGCCGCCGACGGTAACCCCACCCGCCACCCCGCGCCGGTCAGGCGCGCGACCGCGCCGGGCGGCCCGGACCGCGTGCGGGGCGCTCGCGCAGGTGTTCCCGGGCGGTCCTCCAGCGGTCCTCCGGTGCGGTGCGAGCCGTGGTCCAGCGGGGCTGCGGCCGGCGCTGGCACCGTATCGGCACGGACGCGGGCCGGAGGCATGCGCATTCCACCGCCGCTCCGACCCGGATGCGGCGGTCCTGCGGGGCCCACCCGTCCCCCGCGTGCGCGGAGCCTGCCGGCCGGGAGGCCGAGAAACAAAGGAGTTGCCCTGGTGAAGACCGTTCCGAAGTCGGGGAGTACCCGACGGGCCCCGCTGAACACCACCGCCCGGGAGCCCGGGCTGCTCCGGATCATGAAGGAGGACCTGGACGTCGTCGTCGCCCAGGACCCCTCCATGCGCAACCGCCGCGAGGCCCTGCTGCACGCCGCCCTGCCGGCCCTGTGGGCGCACCGCGTGGCCCACCGCCTGCACCGGCGTGGCATGCGCATGACCGCCCGGCTCATCGCCTGGCAGGCGCGCCGCAAGACCTCGGTGGAGATCCACCCCGGCGCCGTCCTCGGCCGGCGCGTGTTCATCGACCACGGCGCGGCCGTCGTGATCGGCGAGACCGCGGTGGTCGGGGACGACGTGACGATCTATCACCAGGTCACCCTGGGAGCGGTCGGCTGGTGGAGCGACAACAAGCGGCCCGTGGGTGAACGCCGCCACCCCGTGGTGGGCCACCACGTCGTGCTCGGCACGAACGCCACGGTCCTCGGCCCCGTCACCATCGGCGAGCACGCCGTCATCGGGGCCCAGGCCCTCGTCAACAAGGACGTCCCCCCGGGGGCCCGCGTCCTGGCCGCCACCGCCGTGATCAAGGCGGTCGGCGAGCAGCCGCAGCCCATGGAGGACCTGTACGCGGTGACGGCCTCCGCCGGCTCCTGGTAGGCCCCGGCCGCCGTTCCCCTTCCCCGCCTCGCACTGCCCCCCACGAACTGCGTCGGCGTACGGGCGGACCGTACGAACACCCCCGACAGGCAGCCGCACGACCCGACTTGTGAGGAACCACACGTGGAAAGCCGTAAGACGCGCCCCATCGCCGACAGCATCGAGGACCTGATCGGTTCGACCCCGCTGATCCGCCTCCACTTCGAGGACACCGCCCCGGGCACGCAAGTGCTGGCCAAGCTCGAGGCCGCCAACCCGATGTCCACCAGCAAGGACCGCGCCGCCCTCTACATGCTGCGGGCCGCCGAGGGGCGCGGTGAGCTCACCCCGGGCAGCGGCACCGTCATCGAGGCCACCTCCGGCAACACGGGCATCTCCCTGGCCGCGCTCTGCGCCGCCCGTGGATACCGCTGCGTCATCGTGCTCCCCGACAGCGCCACCCGTGAGCGGATCGGCATGCTCAGGGCGCTCGGCGCGGACGTCGTGCGCACCCCGCGGGAACAGGGCTACTCCGGCGCGATAGCCAAGGCCGAGGAACTGCACGCGGCGACCCCCGGGTCCTGGTTCCCCCGCCAGCACGAGAACGCCGACAACGTCCGGGCCCACTACGAGACCACCGGCCCGGAGATCTGGGCCGACACCGAGGGCCGCGTCGACGTCCTGGTCTGCGGTGTGGGCACCGGCGGCACCCTGACCGGTACGGCCGCGTACCTCAAGGAGCAGAACCCGGGGATACGCGTCGTCGCGGTCGAGCCGGAGAACTCCCCGGTCCTCACCCAGGGCACCGGGGGCCTGCACCGCATCCCCGGTCTCAACGGCGGCTTCGTGGCCCCCACGACCGACGTCTCGCTGATCGACTACGTGGTGACCGTCACCGACGAGGACGCGGTCGCCGGCGCCCGGCAGCTCGCCCGCCGCCAGGGCATCTTCGCGGGGGTCTCCTCGGGTGCCGTCGCCCACGCCTCGGCCCGGCTGGCCGCCCACCCGGACTACGTCGGCGCCTCGATCGTCACGCTGCTGCCCGACACCGGCGAGCGCTACCTCAGCCTCTGGGAAGAGGAGGAGGCGGCCGCGGCCCGGGAATCGGCCGGCAAGCCCTCCGCCGCCCGCAGCCCGGCCGCCCCGCAGCCGGCCCGACAGGCTCCGCGGACTCCGCAGGAATCCCCCGAGCAGCCCC
Source organism: Streptomyces katrae (assembly GCF_002028425.1). GTDB lineage: Bacteria > Actinomycetota > Actinomycetes > Streptomycetales > Streptomycetaceae > Streptomyces > Streptomyces katrae_A. The sequence goes on from NZ_CP020042.1 coordinate 7,101,752, forward strand.
TGGCCCTGACCACGAAGGCCTGACCGAGCGGCCCAGGCCGCACGACGGCGTGCCGTACCCGGCTCGCCGCGCCGCACAGGACCGGCCCCTCGACGCGCCCCCCGGCGCCGAGGGGCCGGTCCTGTGCGTGGCGAGCCGCCCGCCGCTCCCGTCCGGGGCCGTGAAGTCGCGCCGCTCCAAGGACAGTTGCGCAATGGTGCCCAACGCAACGGAATCCGAAGCGAAGAAGCCACTTCACCATCGATTCGCAAGTTACCTGCGGGTTTGACTAACAAAAACACGGCCGATGACTTGCGTAACCCCGTGACCTCCGACAGTATCGGCCCCGTTCCGCCTCACAGCGCCCGGACGAGCACCGGCAACCCCGTGCCGTCCCACGCCCCGCGAGCCGCCCGATCCGAGCGGTCGCCCGTACGCGCCCTCCTCCGAGGCACATCCCCCTTTTCACGCGACCCCGCGTCGCGTTCCCTCTCATTCACCTACCCTCGAAGGCAAGGCAGAGATGGCACCACTGGCCTCGCGCCGACGTACCCCGGCAGCCGACCGTCACCCCGTGGACGTGGTCCCCCCGTTCTCCCAGCTGTCGTTGTACGGCTTCCAGCACGTCCTGGCGTTCTACGCCGGCGCGGTCCTCGTACCGATCATCCTGGGCAACAGCCTCGGACTCTCCCCCCGGGAGCTCGTCTACCTGATCAACGCCGACCTGGTCACGGCCGGCATCGCGACCATCATCCAGGCCTGGGGCTTCTGGCGGATCGGCGCCCGCCTGCCGCTCGTCCAGGGTGCGACCTTCACCGCCGTCTCCCCGATGATCGCCATCGGCCAGGGCGCGGGCGGCGGGACGGCCGGACTGCTGGTGGTCTACGGCGCCGTGATCACCGGCGGCGTCGCCACCTTCCTGCTCGCGCCGTTCGTCGGACGGCTCGCCAAGTACTTCCCCCCGATCGTCACCGGCACCCTCCTCACCGTCATCGGCATCGTGCTCATACCCGTGGCCCTGCAAGACGTCGGAGGCGGCACCGACCTGATCGGCAAGCCCGGCTTCGGCGCCCCGCAGCACCTCGCCTACGCCGGCGGCACCCTCCTGCTGATCCTGCTCCTCTCCCGCTTCGGCGGCCCCTTCCTGCGCAGCGTCGCGATCCTGCTCGGCCTCGTCGGCGGCACCGCCGCCGCCTGGCTGCTCGGCGACGCCGACCTCGGCGCGGTGGAACAGGCCGACTGGCTCGGCGTCAGCACCCCGTTCCACTACGGCGTACCGCAGTTCCAGCTCTTCCCGATGCTCGCGATGGTCGTCGTCATGGTGATCACCATGGTCGAGACCACCGGGGACGTCTACGCCATGGGCGAGATCACCGGCCGCGAGGTCGACGGCGAGACCGTCGGCCGGGCGCTGCGCGCCGACGGCATGGCCACCGTCCTCGGCGGCGTCTTCAACTCCTTCCCCTACGTGGCCTTCGCCGAGAACATCGGCCTCGTCAGGATCTCCCGGGTGACCAGCCGGTTCGTCGTGGTCGCCGCCGGCTTCCTGATGATCCTCCTGGGCCTGGTACCCAAGGCCGGAGCGGTCGTCGCCTCCGTCCCCCACCCGGTCCTCGGCGGCGCCGCCGTCGCGATGTTCGGCATGGTCGCCACCGTCGGCATCCAGATCCTCGCCAAGGTCGACCTGAGGGAGGAACGCAACGCCCTGATCCTGGCCCTCAGCCTGGGCGCCGCGATGCTGCCCGCCGCCGTGGGGCCGTTCTTCGAACGCATGCCCACGGAGCTGCGCGCCGTCCTCGGCAGCGGCATCACCCTCGGCAGCCTCACCGCCGTGCTGCTGAACCTGTTCTTCCACAGCCTGACCGGTCGCACGGCACGGGAGGAGATCGACTGGGACACCCTCGCCGACGCCCCGCCGGCGAGGTGATCCGCCCGTGTCCACACCCCCGTTCTCCCCCGCAGAGGCCAGGGCCGCGCGCGAGCGCCTGGGCATGACGCCCGGCCACGTCGTCGCCGCCATGGCGCAGCTGGGCATGCACCGGCCGCACGAAGCGGTCCACGCCTGGGAATCCGGTACGGCCGCCCCGTCCGAACCCGAGCTCCTCGCCCTGGCCGACGCCCTGTGGTGCCCGGTCGCGGTCCTCATGGCCGTCACGCCCGCCACCCTGCGGGAACACCGGCTGGCCCGCGGGTTCACCGCCGAACGCCTGGCCCAGCGCATCGGCATGGACCCGAACGCGTACGCCCGCGCGGAGGCCGAACACCGCTGGCCCGGCACCGACCGCCAGACCCTGCTCCTGGCCGACGCCCTCGGCCTGAGCTCGGAGGGACTGCTCGGCGTCCTCGACCGGGACAACGAACTCGTCGGCCTGCTGCACCAGGCCGTCGAGGGGCGCTGGAAGGTCCACGTCGCCGCGCTCGCCCATCTCGCGCAGGCCGACGAACGGCGGGTGGCGCGCGCACTGAAGGCGCTGCACCGTGAGTACACCCGGTTCGACGAGCGCTACATGGGCCACCTCGTCGCCCGCAACGACGACGCCCGGCTGCGCGAGATCGCCGCGGAGCGCGCGGCCTGGCTGCGGGCCCTGCCGGACCGCTTCCGCTCCCTCGCCGGCGTCGGCCCGGACCCGGCCGGGCGGTGAGGGCCCCGCCGCTCCGGTGCGCCGCCGCCCCCGGCGCCGGCCGCCCGGCATGATGGCCGGGACGGGCGCGGGAGTTCCGGGAGGACGGGCCGATGTGGGCAGCGGGTGAGGCGTACGAGCCGTACGTCGGGAGGTGGAGCCGCCTGGTGGCCGCCCGGTTCGTCCGCTGGCTGGACGCGGCCCCGGGCGGCAGCTGGCGTGACGTCGGATGCGGTACCGGCGCCGTCACCCAGGCGGTGCTGGACGCGGCCGACCCGGCGGCGGTGGTCGGCATCGACCCCTCGGAGGGCTATCTGGCGTACGCCCGCGCACACGTCCGCGACCCACGGGCCCGGTTCGTCCGGGCCGACGCCGTGCACCTGCCGTTCGCCGACGCCGCCGCCTCGGCGGCCGTCAGCGGACTCGTCCTCAACTTCGTGCCGGACGCCCCGCGCGCGGCCGCCGAGATGGTGCGCGTCGTCCGCCCCGGCGGACTGGTGGGGGTCTACCTCTGGGACTACGGCGAGGGCGGGATGGAGGCCATCCGGGCCTTCTGGGACGCCGCGACCGCCCTGGACCCGCAGGCCCGGACCCTGGACGAGGCCGTCCGGTTCCCCCTGTGCACCCGGACGGCACTGCGCGCGCTGCTGGTTGGCGCCGGACTCGCGGACGTGGAGACCGAGGAGATCCGCGTACCGACCCCCTTCCCGGACTTCGACGACTACTGGACCCCCTTCCTCGGCGGACAGGGCCCCGCCCCCACCTACCTGGCCGGACTCCCCGAGGACCGCCGCGCCGCCCTGCGCGAGCGGCTGAAGGCCGCGCTGCCCCGGGCGGCGGACGGCTCGGTCCCGCTCCACGCCCGGGCCTGGGCCGCCCGGGGACGCCGCGCCGCCTGAACCACCGCGAAGGCCCCCGCCCGTGGCCCGTACGGCGTCACGCGCGGGCCTCGGGCGCCCGGCGCCCGTCCCAGGGCCGGGCCCGTTCGAGCTGTGCGGCCAGGCGCAGCAGGGCGGCCTCGCCGCCGACGCGGCCCAGGAAGTGGACCCCGACGGGCAGCCCCTCGTCCGACCAGTACAGGGGGACCGACATGGCCGGAGCGCCGGTGATGTTGGCGACCACGGCCGGGAAGGCGACGAAGGGCCCGCTGCTGCGCACCGCACGCAGGGGATCGTCCTCGGTGGAGGTCATCAGCCCGAGCGGAAGCGGAGGCTGGGCGCGGTGATCGTGTCCACGTCGCCAGGTCCGAGGCTGCTCATCGCGGCCGCGGCTGGGCGAGACCGGTGCGAGGGAGCGGTCGCCGACCCACAGCCGGCCGAAGCCGGCCTCCTCGGCCCGGCGGGCGAACGGCACGATCCACTCGGGGCGGGCGTGGCCTCCGTACTGGGGCAGCGCTATTCCGATGTCCATCGGGCCAGTCTCGGCCCGGCCGCGACGCCGTGCCGGGGGTTTCCGGCCGCCCGGCGTGGCGTGACCACGCCTCCGGGGACGGCTATCCGCGCGGCCCGTACATGATCACGCCCACCCCGGCGAGGCAGATGAGCGCCCCGATGACGTCCGCCCGGTCGGGACGGTAGCCGTCGAGGACCATGGCCCAGGCGAGCGACCCGGCCACGAACACCCCGCCGTACGCGGCCAGGATCCGGCCGAAGTGCGCGTCCTCCTGCAGGGTCGCGACGAACCCGTAAACGCCCAGGGCGATCACCCCCGCACCGATCCACGCCCACCCCCGGTGCTCCCGCACCCCCTGCCAGACCAGCCAGGCGCCGCCGATCTCGAAGAGGGCGGCGGCGGCGAACAGGGCAACCGAGCGGACTACGAGCACGTCAACCACTTTCAGAGACGGAGAGGCACCGAAACTAACAGCGGTCGCCTGCCGCCCGCACCGCGGGCGGCAGGCCGGCAGGCAGGTAAGGGAAACGTGGACAACGGATCGTCGTTCGGGGCGCGGCTGTGGGCAGGGGCGCGGCTCGTCGCCGCCTGCGCCCTCACCGCCGTGGCGGTGCTGTACGCCGTGCTGTGCGTGAAGCTGGTCGCCGTCGACATGACGGAGGTCGTGTGCAGCGCCGGCGGCTGCCCGCGCGGGCTCGGGTGGCTGCTGCTGTGGGCGTTCGCCGCCGTGGCGGGGGCCTCCCTGTTGTGGTGGGCGGTGCTGCGGGGCCGCGCGTACCGGTCCGCGGCGCTCTGGGCGGTGGCCGTCTTCCTGTCCCCGGCCGCGCTGCTGCCGGCCTGGCAGGGGTTCGAGTGGCTGCGCGGCCCGCACCTGACCCTCTTCGGCTACCAGGTCCCGGAGGGGCCGGCCGCAGGCAGGCCGCTGGGGGCCTGGGAGGAGCACGGGTCCGGTTCCGTGATCCGGGTCCGCACGGACGGGGTGAGCGCGTACGACGGCGAGGGCCGCCACGGCTGGGGCATCGCCGCGCCCCCGGACGGGGCGGCGGTCTGCGGGATGAGCGAGGAGACCCCCGCCCGGACCGGGCTCCTGGTGTATGGGCGCGGCGGCGTGTGCGGCAGCCGCCTCGTCGCCGTGGACCTCGCCTCCGGCCGGCAGCTGTGGGCGCAGGACGTCCCGGACCCGTCGGGCACGGTGTCCGCGGGCGGCTCCCTCGTCCTGACGGCGCCGGGCGGCACCGTCGTGGCCCGTGACCTCGCCACCGGCACCGAGCGCTGGCGCTCCCCCCTGCCCGAAGGCGCCACCGCCACCGGCCTCCGGGCCGGCCCGGACCGCGTCCTGGTCACGGCCCGCTCCGCCCCGGGCGGCAGCGAACTCCTCGCACTGGACCCCGCCACCGGCGCCCCCGCCTGGCGGGCCTCGCTGCCGGCCGGGGCCGAACCCGCGACCATCGTCTCGGCCGCCCCAGCGGCGGCCGTCATCGCGGGCGGCCGGCTCCTGGTCTTCGACGCGCGGGGCGGACAGCACACGGAGGGCTCCCCGTACGTCCCGTCGGCGGACGGACGCCGGATCCGCCTCGGCGACGTCCTGGTCGTGGCGGTCCCGGAGCGGGAGGAGCGGGAGGTCCTGGCCGGGTTCTCACTGACGGACGGCCGCCTCCTGTGGCGCCGTCCCCTCGGCGACGACTGGTCGGTCCGGACGCTGGGCGCCGCTGCCGGGGGCCGCGTCGCCGTGGTCTCCCGGGGCCCGTACAGCCACCTGTGGGACCTGGACCCGCGCACCGGCACCGCGACCGCAGAGCCGGCGGTGCTGCGCGTGCGCGACCTCCCGATGGGGGACCGGACGGTGCTGTACGGGCGGACGTTCGTCAACCTGGACCCCGGAGGGGCCCTCCCGCCGGTCTTCGACCTGGGACCGGTCCTCGGCTGGTGACGCGGCCGGTCGCCTATCCTGCCTGCCCATGACAGTGCTGCACGGTGTGTCCGTCGTCCTCGCCCCCACCCTCACCGAGGACATCCCCGCCCTGGCCGCCATCCGGGCCACGCCCGAGGTCCGCGCCCGGTGGCGGGGCGAGGACGACCTCGAAGGGGAGATCGCCGGGGACCTGGAGGACCCCGGCATCGTCTGCCTCACCATCAGGTACGAGCAGCGGATCGTCGGCATGATCCAGTGGTACTCCGAGGAGGAGCCGGACTACCGGCACGCCGGCATCGACCTCTTCCTCGACCCCGCCGTGCACGGCAGGGGCCTGGGCACCGACGCGGTCCGCACCCTCGCCCGCCACCTCGTCGACGACCACGGCTACCACCGGCTCGTCATCGACCCGGCGGCCGACAACACCGCGGCGATCCGCTGCTACGAGAAGGTGGGCTTCCGGCCGGTCGGCGTCATGCGCCAGTACGAGCGCGGCGCCGACGGCACCTGGCACGACGGCCTCCTGATGGACCTCCTGGCCGCCGAACTGAGGCGCTGACGAGCGCCCTGCCCGGACGGCGCCGGGACGGGCGACGCGGAGCGTGCGGTGTGGTGGTCGGCACCCGTCCGGCGCCCGGACCGGCTCCGGAACCGGTCGCGGGCGCCGGACGGGTTGCCGCCTGGGCCCACGGAAGATCCTGCCCCTCCCCACGAGCCCAGTCAATCCTGGGGTTTTCTAAGGCAACCCCAAGCATTAGCTTGGGGTTTGTGACCTTGGACGATCTACGGGTGTTCCTGGCCGTCTGCCGGGCCGGAAGCCTCAGCGGCGTGGCGCGGGAACTGGGATGCACGCAGTCCGCGGTGAGCCAGCACGTGAAGCGGCTGGAGCGGGAGACGGGGGCGGTCCTGCTGGAGCGCCGGCCGCGCGGCGTGGTGCCCACCCCCGCCGGACGCATCCTCCAGGAGGCGGCCGCCGAGGGCATCGGCGCCCTGGACCGGGCGCTGCGCCGCATCGGCGAACTGGCCGACGGCGAGGGCGGCTCCGTACGGGTCGGCACCGGCGGGGCGACCGTCCGCCACTTCATGGCCGAGGCCATCGTCGGCTTCCGCCGCCGCCACACCGCGGTGAGCCTGGAGTTCCGCACGGAGACCTCCAGCCGCCGCTGCTTCGACGCCCTGCTGGCCGGGACCCTCGACCTCGCCTGGGTCACCATCGGCCCGCCGGTCCCCGGCATCGAGCAGCGCCCCGTGGTCGACCTGCCCTGGGTCCTCGCCGTACGCGCCGAGGACCCGCTCGCGGCCCGCCCGGCCATCGGCGCCGCCGACCTCACGGACCTGCGCCTGGTGCGCCTCCCGCCGAACTCCCTCTCCGGCGCCCGCCTGGACGCGGCCCTCACCGGCCTCGGCGTCCGCGTCGGCTCCGACACCAGCGTGGCCGACTGGGACACCGCCCTCCTGCTCGCCGAACTCGGCCTGGGGCACACCGTCGTACCGGCCGTCCCCGGACTGCGGGCACCGGCGGGCGGGCCGCTGCGCCTGGTCCCCGTGACGGACCTGCCCCCGCTCCCGGTCGGCTGGGCGGTCCGCCGCTGGGACGCCCTCACCCCGCTTGCCCGTGCCTTCGCCGACACGGTCGCCGCAGCCTGCGCCGACCCGGCTGCCACCGTCCGGACTTGACCCTCACCCCACGTCAGGCTCCAGGCTGGACGCCGACGAAAGGGCAGGTGCATGAGCTATTCGGTGGGACAGGTCGCGGCCTTCGCCGGGGTGACGGTGCGTACGCTGCACCACTACGACAAGGCGGGGCTGCTCTCCCCGGGCAGCCGCAGCCAGGCGGGCTACCGGCTCTACGACGACGCCGACCTGGCGCGCCTTCAGCAGATCCTCTTCTACCGCGAGCTCGGCTTCACCCTCGAGGACACGGCCGCGATCCTCCGGGACCCGCAGGCGAACGTCCTGGAACACCTCCAGGCCCGGCAGCGGCAGCTCGGCGAGGAGATCGCCCGCCTGCGGCAGCTCGCCGAGGTGGCCGCGCGGGCCATCGAGGTCCAGCAGACCGGGGTCCGGCTGACCCCGGAGGAACGCTTCGAAGTGTTCGGCGAGATCACCTTCGACCTGAGCTACGCCACGGAGGCGGAGCTGAAGTGGACCGGCTCGCAGGGCCGCCGCGAGGCGATGGCCCGCGCCGCCGCCCACACCAAGGAGGACTGGCGCCGGCTCATGCGCGAGGCCACCGCATGGCGCGCCGAACTGCTCACCGCCTTCGACGAGGCGCAGCCCAGCGACGGCGAACGGGCCATGGACCTCGCCGAGGAACACCGCCTGCACGTCTCGCGGTGGTTCACCTCCTGCCCGCCCGACATGCACCGGCGCATCGCGGACGACTTCCTCGCCGACCCCCGCGCCTTCGCCCTCGTCGTACCGCCCTCGCAGCAGCGCCCGGGCCTCGCCGCCTACCTCTGCAAGGCCGTCCACGCCAACGCGGCGCGCCGCGCGGACGGCCGTACCGACACGGAAGAAACCCGATGAAGACACTGAAGATACTCATCGCCGCCGCCGGATCACGCGGCGACGTCGACCCCTACACCGGCCTGGGCGCCGCACTGCGCGCCGCCGGACACGAGGTCGCCCTGGCCACCACCGCCCCCTTCGCGCCCCTCGTGCACGCCGCGGGCCTGGAGTTCCGCGCCCTGCACGCCGACACCCGGCCGCGCGGGGACGTCACCGACCGGCGCGAGCTGATGCGCACCGCCGCCGCGTTCCTCACCGAACTGGGCCAGGGCTTCGCCGACGCCGTGGACGAGGGCACCGACCTGCTCCTGCTGTCCACCACCACGGCCCCGCTCGGCTGGCACCTCGCCGAGGCCACCGGCACGCCCAGCCTCGGCGTCTACCTCCAGCCCACCGCCCCCACCGGCGACTTCCCGCCCGTGGTCACCGGCGCCCGCTCGCTGGGCCGGCCCGGCAACCGCGCGGCCGGACGGTTCGCCCTGCGCATGGCCGACCGGATCAGCGAGCAGGGCGTCGCCCGGCTGCGCGACCGCCTCGCCCTGCCGCCGCTCACCGCCTCGGCCATGCGCCGGCGCCGGGAGCGGGCGCACTGGCCCGTACTGCACGGCTGCAGCACGGCCCTGGTGCCGGCCCCCGCCGACTGGCGGCCGGGCCTGGACGTCGTGGGCAACTGGTGGCCCCACCTCGACCCGGCCGAACGGCTGCCCGGGGACCTGGAGGACTTCCTCCGCGCGGGCCCGCCCCCCGTCCTCATCGGCTTCGGCAGCATGGCCTCCGGCGAGGGGGAACGCCTCGGCGAGCTCGCCGTACGGGCCCTGCGCCGCGCCGGACTGCGCGGAATCCTCCAGAGCGGCGCCGCCGGACTCGCCGCCGCCGGCGCCGGCCCGGACGTCCTCGTCGTCGGCGACGTCCCGCACGCCCTCCTCTTCCCCCGGCTGGCCGCGGTCGTCCACCACGCCGGGGCCGGCACCTCGGCGGCCGCGCTGCGGGCCGGGGTCCCCGCGGTGCCGGTCCCCGTGACCGCGGACCAGCCGTTCTGGGCGCGCCGCCTCGCCGCGCTGGGCGCCGCGACCGCTCCCGTCCCCTTCCGCTCCCTCACCGCCGAATCGCTCGCCGCGGCGCTGGAGCGGGTGGTCGGACAGGAGGCGTACGCCCGGGCCGCGCGGGCCGCGGCGCGGCACATCGCCGCCGAGGACGGAGCGGCCCGGGTCCTCGAAGCGGTCGAAGGGGCGGCCCGCGCGAGGTGAGCGCCGACGGGCGCCGCGAGCGGCGGATCGGAGCCCCGAAAACGTGTCGCCGCGCCCGTCACCGGCCACCTCGTGGAACCGTCTTCCCATGACTGAAGGATCGGTACCCCACATGTCCCCGGCGCGCATCACCGTCCTCTCCGTCCAGCAGGGCGACCCGCCGTTCCGGATCGTCGAGGTGGACGGAGAGGTCGTGGGCAGGGCGACGTCGATGACGGACGTGCTGCTGATCGCCGCCGAGGTCGGGGTCGTCATCCACGACCTCGACGACCTGGACGAGGTCCGGTGGGTCGGCGGCGGCAAGTTCCACTGGACGCTGCACTCCAGGAGGAACCGCCCGCCGGCTGCTGCCGACTGACACTCAGCAGGTCACGTACAGGGCCTCCGGCGAGCGGTGGACAAGGGTGGGGCGCATCCGCGGAGCGGGCCGGGCCGCGTCGAGCCGCAGGCCCGGCAGGGCCCCGGTGAACAGCTCCAGGGTGAGCCGCAGCTGGCCGCGGGCCAGGTGCGAGCCCGGGCAGGCGTGGGCGCCGTGCCCGAAGGCGAGGTGCCGGCCGTTCGCGGCCCGGCGGATGTCGAAGACGCCGGCCTCCTCGTGGCGCCGCCCGTCCCGGTTGGCCGACGCGTACGCCACCAGGAGGGCGGCGCCGGCGGGCAGCCGCGTCCCGGAAGGCCTGCACCCGCCGAGTCGAAACGCAGCCCCTCCTCCACCGCCGCCGGGACGAGCCCCGGATCGGCGCACAGGAGTTCCCACTGGCGCCGGTCGGCGAGCAGGTGCATCAGGGTGGTGGCGATCAGCGCACTGGTCGTCAGGAACCCGGCGATCAGCAGGTTCTGCAGATGGGCCACCAGCTCGTGGCGCTGCTCCTCGCCGAGCCCGGCGCCCGGCGGGGCGGCGGCGGCCGCCAGGTCCGAGCAGAGGTCCTCACGGGGGCGTGCCCGGCGCTCGCGGACGTACCCGTCGAGCAACTGCTGCAGTGCGACGACGTCCTCGGCGGCGGCCACCTGCTCTTGCGGCGCCAGAGGGCGGAACAGCAGTTCCCCGGCCCGGTACCCGCCGTGCACCGCGGCCGGTACGTCCGCCGGGTCCAGCCCGATCACCCGCCCCACCACCAGCCCGGGCAACCCGCGCGCCAGCACCCCGAGCGCCGCCTCCGCCGGCGTGATGTCGGGCAGCAGGGCGTTGGCGGAGGAAAAGACCGCCGTTCCTCCGCACGGTCATACGGTCCTGGCCGGGCGGTCGATGACGCGGAGCGTGCCGAGCAGGTACAAGAAGGCGTCGGCCAGCGGGGAGTCCCGGTGGTCGCGGTCGAGGCGCTCCCAGTCGATCTGCTCGCGCAGCATGCGCGCCATCGGCAGCAGGTCCCCGAAGTCGCAGTAGTGCTCGCACAACGCGGCGAGGCGGCTGTCCATGAGGTCGGTGGGGGACAGGACCGGCATCCACACCGAGTCCACGGCCTTGACGGGCGCCCGTTCCAGCAGCGCGGTGCTCACCGGACGCCGGGCCAGCTCGAAGATCAGGTCGATCTCCTCACCGCCCGCGCGCCCCTTGACCAGCCAGTCCTCGGGGGCGCGGCGCATGGCGATGCCCCCGGCCTCCAGTGCCCGCACGGCCTCGTCGGCGTCCTCGGGACGGACGCAGAAGTCCGTGTCGTGCTGGAAGGTCGCGGGCAGTCCGTGGGCGAAGGCGGCGACGCTGCCGGCCAGGGCGAAAGGGACGCCCGGACCCTTTGAGCAGGGTCGCCACCCTCTTGGTGGTCTCCAGGATCGCCTGGGTGTGGTCCTTCGGCAGAAGCCCTTCGCCGGACCCCGCCGAGCCCCTGCCCTCCGGCGGCACGGGGTCGCCGGGGAGGCAGGGGGCTGGGGTGTCACGACGGTGCACGGTGTGCCTCGGAGTGGCGGTCAATAGTAGTGCCGGCGGCCCCCCACGGCGTGCCCGACGGCGCCCAGCACCCACAGGACGAGGCCGATCACGACGAGGATGACGCCGATCGTCCAGAGGATCGAGATCCCGGTCAAGAAGCCGATGATCAGCAGAATGACGCCCAGGATAATCATGAGTACCTCCTGTGTCCCTCTCGAATGGGGACTCCCCGCGTCTACCACCCCCGCGCGGATTCATGCATGCGCGGAAACGCCGGCGGATTCCCCGGAGCATGGAGCAGCGCATTCCGGGTAGCCGCCAGGCGTTCGCTACCCCAAGCCGGGAGGGCCGTCATGAGCAAGATGAAGGGCAAGGCCGAGCAGCTGAAGGGCAAGACGAAGGAAGAGATCGGCGACATGGCCGACGACAAGACGATGGAGATGAAGGGCAAGGCGGAGAAGGCCGCAGGCCGCGCGAAGGAGTCCAAGGCGGACGCGGCGGCCCAGATGCGGAAGATCCACGACGCGAACCGGTGACCACCGGCCGCGCGCGGCGGGCACGGCGTACGCATACGCCGTGCCCGCCGCGCGCGTCATCCCGGGGCGGCCCCGGCGGGCTTCCAGCCCCACGCCGTGAGCATGCCGGCCGACAGCGCGGCGCACTCCTCGGAGTCCAGGTACCGCACCGCCGCGTCGACCGCGGCGTCGTCCACCAGGCCGGTGCCGGTCATCGCCGCCCGGCTGCGTTCCCACGTGTCCGCCCAGAAACGGCTGAGGGGGCTGCCGGGCTCCAGCGGCGGTACGTGCATCTCGGCGGCGACCGGCACGAGCCCCGCCGCGCGCAGCAGCCGCGGGTACGAGGGCACCCAGGACACGTCCGTCCCGATGGTCTCCCGCAGCCCCTGCCACATCGCCCGCATGGCGGCGGCGTACGGCGTGCCGGGCTCCGAGCCGCTCGTCAGGTCGACCGCGTCGCTGAGCACCAGCACACCGCCGGGCTCGACCCGTTCGGCCAGCGCCGCGATCAGGCGCTCGCGCTCGGGCAGGTGCATCAGCACGAAGCGCGCGTGGACGAGCCGGAACCGGCGGCCCGCGGCGAACTCCGGGCCGGTGACGTCGGCCTGCAGCACCTCGAGCCCGGGCCGCTCCCGCAGGAAGCGCACGTCCCGGTCGACCGCCAGCACGGCCGCCACCCCGGCCTCGTCCAGCAGCCGGCGCGAGACCGTCCCCGTGCCCGCGCCCACGTCGAGGCAGCTCCACCCGGGACCGGCCCCCAGCGCCCGCAGCCGCGCCATGGTGATGTCGTCGTACGCGAGGGCGCCGAAGTCGATGCGCTCGCCCTCACCCGCCTGCTCCGGCCGGAACACCGCCTCCCCGTAACGCCCGCCGGGCTCCCCGGCGTTCACCGGACCGCCCGGCCGCTGCCAAGGGACGGCGGATCTTCGGACTGCGTCATGGCCGGACCTCTTCACGCGGCGGGGGCGGAGCCGGCCGCCCCCAGCCGGGGCAGCCGTCCCTCGATCCTGCACCCCCGGGCGCCCGGCGGACCGAGGCGCGCCGCAGCCGCCGGCCGCCTGCCGGGCATCGCCCGGACGGGGGGTCAGGAACCGGCGGCCCGGGCGGAACCGGTGCTCGTGCCGTTGGAGGTGCCCAGGAAGCAGGTCACCGTGCGGTCGCCGAGCAGCCAGCTGCTGGCCTGCGGGTAGTAGTAGAAGACCTCGAGGTTGTTCGGCAGCTTCTCCGCCTCGCCCACGTAGTCGGTCAGCGCGGAACCGCCGCACTTCTCCTCGGACATCGTGACGATCTTGTCCGCGCCGGGGAACGCCCCGTTGTCCAGGGTGAAGACCGCGTACGCCTCGCCCTCGTGGGGCTGGGTGCAGGGCACGGTCCGCACCGAGAGGCGGGCCTGCGTGCCGTCGCCCTTCTGGGTCTTCGACAGGTCGTCGTCGGTGTTGAAGCAGTCGCCCTTGCGGATGTCCTCCACCTTGCTGGATCCCGGCGTGGTGACCTGGCCGTGGGTGTCGCGCCGCGGAGTGGAGCCCCCGTCAGCCGCCCTCGTCAGTCCGAGGATCACCGCCAGCACGATGATCAGGAGGCTCACGCTGTGGATGACCACGGCCGCGATGGCCAGCCCCTTGCCCTTCCCGCCCTCCTTGCGTATCTGGGACATCGCGACGATGCCCAGGATGAGCGGAACCGTCGGTACCGCGCAGACGAGCGACATCACGAACGCCACCACGGCAACCGTGTTGGTCTTCTGCTGCTGCGGCTGGTACCAGCCCTGCGGATCGCCGTACGGCGTCGCGGGCCCGGGCATCGCGCCCTGCGGCGGCTGGCCGGGCTGGCCGTACGGCCCCGGCTGCCCGTACGGCTGCTGCGGGTACGGCGGGGGCTGAGGGGGTGTCGACATGCGCGTGGTGCTCCTCGCGGGCGGGTGGGACAAGCCCGCCGACTGGGCGTCGAGGCACAGGGCGGGGACGGATGAGCGGATGATGTGACCATCGGCCGCGCCCTAGTATCCCCTGGACGCATTCCGCCCTCCGTCCGGGCCGGTACGCCTCCTCATCGGTCACGAACGGAGAAGCGCGCGTCCCCTGCCCGCACTTAGCCTGCCGCTCATGGACCTCACCGTCCGTGACCGCGCCTTCCGCGGCGCCCGGGACGCCTGATCCGCCATCAGGAACCCCGCCGAAGCCTTCCGGACCTGACGAACAGGAGTCACCCCATGTGCCACCCCGCGTGGGCCCGCGCCCGCATCGCCGCCCTGCCCCCGGACGGCCCCGCCCGGCCGGACGAAGTCCCCGGGCCGGCCGGCCGTGACGGCGGGCCGGCACCGGAAGCCGGCTCTCCCGCCCGTGAACTCCTCACGCCCGCCGGACAGCCGCACTAGGTGTATTGCCCTGGGAGGTTGTGGACGGGTGACGCAGGTCTCGGCTGAGGGATCTTGAACGGGTGAGGGCCTTCCGGGTTCGGTGTGGATTGCGACGTCTACACCGACCAGCAGAAGGCTCTCATGCCCCACCGTAATGCACCCCTGACCGAGACCGGACGCCTTCGCCTGGCCCGCTGCGTGGTCGAGGACGGCTGGCCGCTGCGCCGGGCGGCCGAGCGATTCCAGGTCTCGCCCACCACCGCCCAGCGGTGGGCGGCCCGCTACCGGGCCGGGGGTGAGGCCGGAATGACCGACCGGTCCTCGCGCCCGCACACCAGCCCACGCCGGACCCCGACCCGCATCGAGCGGCGGATCATCAAGGTCCGCCTCGCCCGCCGGTGGGGGCCCGCCCGCATCGCCCACCTGCTCAACCTGGTGCCCTCGACGGTGCACCGGATCCTGACCCGGTTCGGCCTGGCCCGTCTCACGCACCTGGACCGGGCCACCGGCGCCGTCATACGCCGCTACGAACGCGACCGTCCGGGCGAGCTGGTCCACGTGGACATCAAGAAGCTCGGCAACATCCCCGACGGCGGCGGCCACAAGACCCTCGGCCGCCAGGCCGGCCGCAAGAACCGCTCCAGCGCCGGCTACAGCTACATCCACACCGCCGTCGACGACCACTCCCGCCTCGCTTACAGCGAGATCCACGCCGACGAGAAGAAGGAGACCGCCACCGCCTTCTGGGCCCGGGCCCAGGCCTACTTCGCCGGCGTGGGCATCACCGTCGAACGGGTCCTGACCGACAACGGCGCCTGCTACCGCTCCCGCGACTGGCGCGACGCCCTGACAGCGGCCGGAATCGCCCACAAGCGAACCCGGCCCTACCGGCCCCAGACCAACGGCAAGGTCGAACGCCTCAACCGGACCCTGCTCGAGGAGTGGGCCTACGCCCGCCCCTACCACTCAGAGCAGGAACGACGCGACGCCTTCCCTGGCTGGCTCCACACCTACAATCACCACCGCGGACACACCGCACTCGCAGGCAAACCACCCGCCAGCCGCGTCCCCAACCTCACAGGGCAGTACAACTAGGGCGCACGGGCGATCGCTGACATACGTCACTTCCGGCCCGTGCGGTCCGGCCCGACCCTGAGAGGGACGACGGAGGAGCGCCGGGATGGGGGAGAGCACGTGACGGAGCAGGAGCGGATGACGGGCACCGTGACGGCCAGGCCCCCCGCGGCCGTGATCGTACGGGTGTGGGGCGCCTCCCTGGTCCGGTGGGCGCTTCTGCGCCGGGCCGAACCGGGGCTGCGGCACTCGGCGTCGACGCGGCAACTGGTGCTGGTCATGGCGGTGACGGAGGTCGTGACGGCCTTCGTGCTCTCCTCGGTACTGCCGCCCGCCGTACGGCCGGTGCACGCCGGGTGCGAACTGCTCGTGATCCTGGCCGGGCTGGGCCTCGTGGCCGCGCTCCTGCGGCATCCGCACACGGTGGACGACGAGCACGTGGTGCTGCGGACCGGGTTCCTCGGGGAGCTGACGCTGCCCCGGGCGGCGGTGCGGTCCACGGCGCCGGCCGTCCGCACCGTGCCGGGCCGTGGCCCGCGCCCCGTACCGGGCGAACCGGGCGCCGTGGCCTGCTCGGTGGAGGCCTCCCTCAACGCCGCCCTGTACCTGGACCCGCCCGTCCGCCTGGACCTGGGCCGCGCCGGGCGGCTGGAGGTGACGACGGTCTACACCTCGGTGGACTCCCCGTCCGACCTCGCGGCGGCGCTCCGCGCACCCGTCAGGGGGCGGTCCGCGCCGGGAACGTGAACGCGTAGCCCTGGGACCGGAGCCAGGGGAGGTACTGCTCCAGGGCGGCCACGGTCTGGCTGCGGTCGCCGCCGCCGTCGTGGAACAGGACCGTGGGCAGCTCGGGCAGCTTGTCCTCCACCGCCGAGACGATGGCCGGCAGGCCCGGGCGGCTCCAGTCCTTGGGGTCCACGCTCCAGCCCAGCGGGCGCATCCCGTTCGCCGCGGCGACGGCCCGGCTCTCGGGGGTGAAGGCACCGCCCGGGGCGCGGTAGTAGCTCACCGCGACCCCCGGTACGGCCGCCTCGATCATGGCCTTGCCGTCCAGGACCTGCTGCCGCTGGTAGGCGACCGGCTTGTGGTCCATCGTCTCGTCGTGGTCGGCGGAGTGGTCGCACAGCTGGTGCCCGTCGGCGGCGATCTCGCGCACCAGCTCCGGGTACTTCTGCGCCCGCGTGCCGATCAGGCAGAAGGTGGCCTTCACGTGGTTCTGCCGCAGTACGCGCAGCACCTGCGGGGTCCACGTCGGGTCCGGCCCGTCGTCCACGGTGATCGCGACGTCCCGGCCCGCGCCCTGGGCGAGGCGGGATATGCCCTGCGGGACGGCCGCGCCGTGGACCGGCCGGGAGGAGGAAGCCGCCGGGGAACGGCCGTGGGAGGAGGAGTCCGCCGCGGCGAGGGCCGGCGCGGCGGCCGCCGCCAGGAGGCCGAGGACGGCCGCCGCCACCGCGGCGCCCGGCCGACGACGGCGCGCGGAACTGCTGCTCATGCCCATGGACGTGCTCTTCCTCTGCGTGTGTCGTTCCGGC
The DNA here is from genome assembly GCF_002028425.1 of Streptomyces katrae. Lineage (GTDB taxonomy): Bacteria > Actinomycetota > Actinomycetes > Streptomycetales > Streptomycetaceae > Streptomyces > Streptomyces katrae_A. Next base: position 7,118,758 of record NZ_CP020042.1, read on the forward strand.
CGCGGGATCCTGTGGTCCCGGGGGTCCGCTCCAGTGTGGTCAGGGGGCGCCGGAGCCGTCTTCCCCCGAACGGCCGAGGCGGCCGGCCTGCCCGTACGGCCGGGGATCCCCCGGCCTCCCCATCGACGCTAGGGAGCCCTCCTTCCCCGGTCAAGGAAGGGTGGGACGGCTCACACCGGGCGAATCCGGCGAATCGGGCGGATTACTTGCTCCTTCCGCCGGCCGCCCCGGCTCCGGCCGCCGCGGCCCCGGCCTGGAACCGGACCCGGACGGTCATGCCACCCTCCGGCGCCGGATTGGCCTCCGCCCGCAGCCGGGCGCCGTGGGCGCGGGCGATCGAGGCGACCAGCGAGAGACCGAGCCCGGCGCCCTCGCCTGCCGTGTGGCGGCGTTCGGCGCGCCGGCGGAACGGCTCCAGCAGCCGGGGGACGTCCTGCGGGTCGATCACCGGGCCGGTGTTGGAGACCGTCAGGACCCCTCCCGCCGGGCCCTGCGCCGTGCTCACCTCGATCCGGCCCCCCGGCCGGTTGTGGCGTACGGCATTGGTCAGCAGGTTGCGGATCAGGTGGTCCAGCAGCGCACGGTCGCCCTCGACCGTCAGCGGCGCGAAGGAGGTGACGGCCGTCAGCCCCTCGTGCGCGGTCGCCGCCAGGTCCGCCTCGGCCAGCTCCGCGAGGTCCACCGGCTCGGTGGCCTCCAGGCCCTCCTCCGACACGGCGAGCAGCAGGAGCGACTCGATCAGGTGCTCGCTGGAGTCCGCGACGCCGATCAGCCGCTCCCGGATCCGGGCCACCTTCTCCGGCGGCGGATCCCCGGCCAGCCCGATCTCCGCCGCCGCCCGCTGCACGGCCAGCGGCGTACGGAGCTCGTGGGCGGCGTTCGCGGCGAACCGCCGCTGCGCACCCACCAGGCTCTCCATCCGGTCGAGCATCCCGTCGAAGGTGTCCGCCAGCCGCTTGAGCTCCCCGGGCGGGGCCTGGAGGGAGATCCGCTCGTGCAGGTTCGCCCCCGACAGCCGGCGCGCCGTCTCGGTGATCACCCCCACCGGCCGCAGCACCCGGCCGGCCATCCACCAGGCCAGCCAGATCGACAGCACGGCGAACACGGCGAGCGCGACGAGCGAGACCAGCAGGAGCTCGTGCAGGGTGGCCTGCTCGACGGCGGTGGAGAGGTTCCGGGTCACCGCGTACCCCTGGACCTGTTCCTGGGCGGGGACCCGGCCGGCCGGCACCGACTGGGCGGGGACGGGTGTCCTGCCCGCCTCCACCAGGGCCTTCTCGAAGTCGCCGCGCGGCACGGCCGTGGTCACGGCGCCGCTGATCCGGGCGTACAGGCCGCCCCGCAGCAGGAGGTTCACCAGGGCGATCAGGCCGCCCCCGGCCAGGACCAGCAGCGAGCCGTACAGCGCCGTCAGACGGGCGCGCTCGGAACGGAGCACCGCTCTCACAGCGGATCGGCGATCCGGTAGCCGGCCCCCGGCACGGTCTCGATCAGCTGCGGCTCGCCCAGCTTCGCCCGCAGTTTGCTGAGCGTGACCCGGACGGCGTTCGTCCGGTACGAGGTGTCCTGCTCCCACACCTGCTCGATCAGATCGTCGTTGCCCAGCACCGCTCCCTCGGCCCGCAGCAGAGCCTCCAGCACCGCGAACTCCTTGCGTGACAGCGCGAGCCGCCGCCCGTCCCGGGTCGCCGTCCGCCGCGCCGTGTCCACGGCGACACCGCACCGCTCCAGCACCGGCGGCAGCGCCGGATGCGCCCGCCGCCCCAGGGCCAGTACCCGCGCCAGCAGCTCGTCGTAGGAGAACGGCTTGGTGAGGTAGTCGTCGGCGCCGAGCCCCAGGCCCTCCACCCGGTCGCGCACCGTCCCCGAGGCCGTCAGCATCAGCACCCGCGTCAGCATCCGCTCCCGCACGACCTGGCGGCAGACCTCGTCCCCGTGCAGCCCGGGCAGATCGCGGTCCAGCACGAGCACGTCGTACTCGCCCAGCCGCAGGCGCCGCAGGGCCTCCAGCCCGTCACCCGCCTCGTCGACGGCCAGCGCGTCGCGGCGCAACCCCTCCGCGATCATCTCCCGGAGGAACTCCTCGTCCTCCACCACCAGAACTCGCATGTGCCCTCTCTACTCGAAGGCCGCATTTCCTCGTCGTAAACATGATCGGTGAAGGAAGCGAAACCGACCTCCCCGGCAGGCTCCGCTCCATGAACCGATCCTCGAGCTTGACCATGACCGCGGCCGCCGCCGTCACCGGCCTGGCCCTCCTCGTGACCGCGTGCACGGGCACCGGCACCGGCTCCTCCGGCGGCGGCAAGGACGACGCCGCGCAGCAGAACGCCGGAGCCTCGGGCAAGGGCGACGGCCCGTCCGGCTCCGGCTCCGGCACCAGCGGCAAGGACGCGGACAAGGCCCTCCAGGTACGCAAGTGCCTGCGCGAGCACGGCATAGACGCCCCCGACCCGCAGCCCGGCCAGGACCCCCGCGGCATGACCCTCGGCACCGGCAGCGAGGACCCCGACACCCTCAAGAAGGCCTTCGAGGCCTGCGGGATGCAGGCCCCCGGCACCGGCGAGATGCCGCAGGCGGACAAGGACAAGGCCCTGAAGTGGGCCAAGTGCATGCGCGACAACGGCGTCAACATCCCGGACCCGGAGTTCAAGGGCAACGCGATGAGCGCCACCAAGATCCCCGAGGGGCAGGAGCAGGCCTTCGAGGAGGCCCAGAAGAAGTGCCAGGCCGCGTGAACCGGCGCGGGAAGTGGCTGCTCGGCTCGCTCGCCGTCGTCGTCGCCGCCACGGGCGGCGGCTACGCGGTGACCGCCCAGCCCCGCGCGGACCGGACGGCGGACGAGGACCGGCACGCCGACGGCCTGCCGCAGCGGACCGAACCGGTCCGCCGGGGCGACCTCAGCTCGGGCCTCACCGTCGAGGGCACCCTCGGCTACGCGCAGGAACGCCGGCTGAACGCCCCCGGCCCCGGCGTCCTCACCTGGGCCGCGGCCGCCGGCGCGGCCGTCGAGCGGGACGGCCGGCTCTACGAGCTCGGCGGCAGACCGGTCCGCCTGATGTACGGGACCACGCCCATGTACCGCGGGCTCAAGGCCGGCGACAAGGGCGAGGACGTCAAACAGCTCAAGCGCAACCTCGCCGCACTCGGCTACGGCACCGGGCTCGACCCGGACGACGCCACCTTCACGGCAGGCACCGCGACGGCCGTCAAGCGCTGGCAGAAGGCCCACAAAGCACCGGAGACCGGCGAGGTCGGCAAGGAGGACATCGTCTTCGCCTCCGGCCCGCAGCGGGTCCAGCGCAGCGACAGCCAGGTCGGTGACGAGCCCGGCCCCGGCAAGCCCGTGCTCACCCTGACCGGCACCGAGCGGATGGTCCGCTTCCAGCTGGACGCCGCCAAGGCGGGCACGGTGAAGAGCGGCGATCCGGTGACCGTGACCCTGCCCGGCGGCGGGAGTGCCACCGGGAAGATCGACTCGGTGGGCAGCACCGCCGGCCCCGACGGCGACGGCAACGGCTCCGGCGGTTCCGGAGGCGGGAGCGGAGGCGGGGGCGGGAACGCAAAGCCGAAGGTCCAGGTCACCGTGACCCTGGACGACGCCGCCCAGGCCAAGGGCCCCGACCAGGCCCCGGTGTCGGTCCGGCTGACCGGCGAGACGCGCAAGGGCGTGCTCTCCGTCCCCGTCAACGCCCTGCTCGCCCTCGCCGGAGGAGGCTTCGGCGTCCAGGTCGTGGAGAACGGCGCCGTACGGGAGGTCCCCGTGGAGCTCGGGATGTTCGGCCAGGGCCGGGTCGAGGTCAAGGGGGACGCCCTGAAGGAGGGCGTCCGGGTGGGGGTGCCGAACGTATGACCCCCGCGCCCCACACCCCCGTTACCCCTCACACCCCCGTTACCCCTCACACCCCCGTTACCCCTCACACCCCCGGCACTGCTCACACCCCCGATGCCCGCCACGCCCGCCCGGTCGTGGAGCTGACCGGCGTCACCAAGGAGTACCCCGGCGGGGTCAAGGCCCTGCGCGGGGTGGACCTGACCGTCCTGGACGGGGAACTCCTCGGCATCGTCGGCCCGTCCGGCTCGGGGAAGTCCACCCTCCTGCACATCGTCGGAACCCTGGACCGGCCGACGGCCGGCCGGGTCGCCATCGCCGGCCACGACGTGGCGGCCCTGTCCGACCGGGCCCTGTCGGCCCTGCGCTCCCGCCACGTCGGCTTCGTGTTCCAGTCCTTCCACCTCGTCCCCGGCATCAGCGCCCGGGCGAACGTCGCCGAGGGACTGCTCTACTCCGGCCTCTCCCGGGCCGAACGCGGCCGCCGTGCGGGGGCCGCCCTGGAACGCGTCGGCCTCGGCGACCGGATGGAACACCGGCCGCACGAGCTGTCCGGCGGACAGAAGCAGCGCGTGGCGATCGCCCGGGCCGTGGCCGGGGAGCCGGACCTGCTGCTCGCCGACGAGCCCACGGGCGCGCTCGACACGGCATCGGGCCGGTCGGTGATGGAACTGCTGCACGAGCTGAACGGCGACGGGGCCACCATCGCCGTGATCACCCACGACCAGGAGATCGCGGCGAGCCTGCCCCGGTCGGTCCGGATCCGCGACGGGGAGGTCGTCTCCGACGCCTGGCACCCGCACCCCCGGACACCGCCCCGGACGCGACCCCCGGCGCACCCCGGCCCGCGGCCGGAGCACCTCGGGGAGGCCTCGTGACGGCCCCGGCGCCGGCCCCGGTCCGGCTGCGGCCGCCCCGCCTCGGCCCCCGGGACGTGCTGCACGTCGGCTCGGCCGGGCTCCGCTCCCGCCCGATGCGGGTGTTCCTGTCGGCCCTCGGCATCGCGATCGGCATCGCGACGATGATCGCGGTGGTCGGCGTCTCCTCCTCCAGCCAGGCCAAACTGCTGCGGGAACTGGAGAAACTGGGCACGAACATGCTGGTCCTCACGCCCGGGCAGTCGATGTTCGCGGGCCAGGACACCACACTGCCCAAGGAGGCCCCCGGGATGCTCTCGCGGATCGAGGGCGTCCAGTCGGTCGGCACCACGGGCGACGTACCGGAGTCGGTCCGCCGCTCGGAGAAGATCCCCAAGGAGGAGACCGGCGGCATCGCGGTGAAGGCGGCCAAGGACGATCTGCCCGGCGTGCTGCGGGCCCGCATGCGCTCCGGCGTCTGGCTGAACGACGCGACCTCCCGCTACCCCTCCGTGGTGCTGGGGCACGTCACGGCGGAGCGGCTGGGCATCAGCGCCCCCGGCGGCCAGGTCTTCATCGGCGGCCGGTACTTCACGGTCATCGGCATCCTGGACCCGGTTCCGCTCGCGCCCGAGATCGAACGCTCGGCGCTGATCGGCTGGCGGGCGGCCGAGGAGCTGCTCGGCTTCGACGGCCACCCGACGGCCGTCTACGAACGCTCCGCGGACGACCGCGTCGCGCAGGTACGGGCCCTGATCGCGCGGACGGCCAACCCGCAGAGCCCGACCACGGTATCGGTGACGGACCCCTCCGCGGCCCTCCAGGCCAAGGCCGCCACCGAAGGAGCCTTCAGCACGCTGCTGCTCGGGCTGGGCGGGATCGCCCTGCTCGTCGGCGGGGTCGGCGTCGCCAACACGATGATCATCTCGGTGCTGGAGCGCCGCCACGAGATCGGCCTGCGCCGCTCGCTGGGCGCGACCAGGGGCCAGATCCGCGTGCAGTTCGTGACGGAGTCCCTGCTGCTGTCCGGGCTCGGCGGGCTCGCGGGCATCGCCCTGGGGGCCGCGGCCACCTGGGTGTACGCCCGTACCGGCGACCTCCCCTGGGTGGTGCCCCTGTGGGCGGTGACCGGCGGCTTCGGGGCCACCTTGGCCATCGGCACCCTGGCCGGCCTCTACCCGGCCGTCCGCGCCGCGCGCCTCTCCCCGACCCTGGCCCTCCAGGCGGCATAGCGGGCCGGGCGCGGCCTTGCGTGCCGACCGCCCCGCCGGTCCCGCCGGCGGGGCGGTCACGGCGTCAGCTCATCAGCAGCAGCCGGGTGTTCGGCACCAGCTTCCGGTTCACGCTGGTGCTCTGCACGAAGATCGTGAACTCGTCGTTCTGGTCAGGCTTGACCCGGACCTCGGCGTCCGGCAGCCCCAGCAGGGCGCGCGCCGCCGGCCCCGTGTACACCCGGTCGGTCTTCTTCTCCAGAACGGCGATCTGCTTGCGCGCCTGGACCTTTTCCGACTTGCTCAGCTGGTAATAGGCGCCACCGGTACGGTACGTGTGCCCGCATTCGACGACCCATTCGCGGATCCCCGCATCACGGGACACCGGAATGAGCTGATACTGCGTCTGGTCGGCGGGAGTGAGCCCGGCCGCCTTGATGGTTTCCTTGTTGACCGCGTCGGCGCCCGTGGAGAACACCGCACGGGAACCCCGGATTCCCTTGGTGCGCCCCACCATGAATTTCTCGGTGGCCTCCTGGATGACCTGTCCGGCCTCCTCCAGGCCGCGCGTGCTCGTGGCGTCCCAGAGGGCGATGTTGTCCTTCGGGAACCCGCACCGCATGGCCTCCCGCCTGCCCATCTGGTCCGGCACGAGCACGGCCAGGGTCCAGTTGTCCTGCTGCGTCCCGATCATCGTCGCCAGGGCGTCCACCAGGGCCCGCGGATCCTGGGAAGGGGCGTCCGGGCAGCGGTGACTGGCGTTCTCCTGGCCGTCGGTGAGCACGAACGTGAGGAAGCTGTGGTCGCCGTACAGCTGCGCCGTCTGCGCCAGCTCCCCCTGGGACTTCAGCGTCGCGGCCAGCAGGGAGGTCATTCCGCCGACCCGGTACAGCTGCTTCAGGGACGGCATGCGCAGCACGTCCTTGTCGTAGATGACGCATTCCACCGCATTGGCGAAGACGTACACCGTCACACGGGTTTCCTGGTCGAGTTCCTGCGACCGGCGGGCCAGATAGGCGATCTGCTGGTCGGCGACTTCGACGACCTTGTCGCTGAGGTGCGACATGGACGAACTGGCGTCCAGTACAAGGGCGACGTGATTGATGTAGTTCTGGTTTCCGGACATGGCCGCTCCCCCTTTTTCGAACCGATGCCCAGATCCTCGCACCCGCCACTGACAATGGGCCCGCACCGGCCCCGGCCGCCGGGGGAACGCCCCGTCAGAACGGGGCCAGGAGAGGCGAAACGTTACCTCTGTGGCATCCGGGTGAACGGCCGTTCCCATCGGGGGCCCGGGGCGGTTGGACCGGCCGACGCGCATACCGACCGCGCGTCGTTTCACCGGATCCTTAGGGGAGTCATGCGTATTCGTTCCGCCGTCACCGCTTCCGTCCTGGCCGCCGGCATCCTCCTGGGCGGGGCCGGCGCCGCCCTGGCCAACGAGGGGGTCGACATCGACTACTTCTCCGGCGGTCACAAGGCCTTCTCCTCGAACTGCTCCTCGTTCGCCGCGGTGCCGCACAACCTCCCGTCGTTCGCCGGCCCGGTCTACAGCTCGAGCTGTGCCAAGGAGGGCGAGAAGGAGTGGCTCAAGGGTAGCCACCTGGGCGCCTGAGCCCGGGACGACTCCGCACCGCGGGGGCGGGCCGACACCGACGTCGGTCCGCCCCCGCGGCGTTCCCGCACCCGGTCGCGCATTGTCACGATCATGCAACAAGGGTCAATTGAATGTGTTCAAAACCCTGGAGTGCGGGCCTACTCTGTCCCCTCCGCACCAGGGGAGGACTCCATGTCCGAGAACGCCGACAACAGGGCCGAGCAGGCGAAACAGCCCGAACAGCACAACCCGTGGGGGCCCGCACCGGCACCGCCCGCCCCTCCCGCCCCCGGCCTGCCCGGGTACGACCCGGCCGCCTGGCTGGTTCACCAGCAGCAACTCCGGCAGCGCAGGGCCATGGAGGCCGCCGCCGCGAGGGCGGAGAACTCCATGTGGCACCGGATCCGGCCCGCCGAGGCCGCCCCGATCCCCACCGTCACCCTGGTGGCCGTGCTCGCCGCCGGACTCGCCGCCGCCGCGCTCCTCGGCGACGGAGTCGGCCCCGGCCTGCTCCTCGCCGCGCTGCCCGCGATGGCCGCCGCGTACGTCTCGGCCCGGGCGGCGGGCCGCAAGGCCCGCCCCTGGACCCTGCTGTGGGCGGCCGGCTGCGTGGCCCTGCTCGCCGTGCCGGCCCTGCGCGACTCCGCCTGGCCGTCCACGCTCGCGGTCCTGGCGGCCGTGCTGCTCGCCGCCCTGGCCCTGCACGGAACCCGCAGGTGGCCCGGCGTCCTGCTGGCCCCCATCGGCTTCCTCGGCAGCGCCGTCGCCGGCGTCGGCTGGGCCTGGGCCGGCATACGGGCACGCGGCGGCGGGGCGGCCCGGGACCGCTGGGTGCCCGTGGCCAAGGCGGCCGTGGTGGCGGCGGTCCTGCTGGGGGTCTTCGGCGCGCTGTTCGCCTCCGCCGACGCCGCCTTCGCCGATCTGCTCGGCGGCCTGGTCCCCGACGTCTCCGTGGGGGAGGGGCCGCTGCGGGCCCTGCTCTTCCTGGCCGGCACCCTCCTCGCCGTCGCCACCGCCCGCACCGCGGCCGCCCCGCACCGCTGGGACCGGATGAAGTCCCGCCCAGGCGAGGCGCGTTCCCGGCTGGAGTGGAGCCTGCCGCTGATCCTGCTCAATCTGCTCTTCGCCGGCTTCAACGCGGTCCAGCTGGCCGTCCTGTTCGGCGGCTACGACAAGGTGCTGGAGAGCACCGGGCTCTCGCACGCCGAGTACGCGCGCCAGGGGTTCTGGCAGCTCCTGTGGGCCACCGTCTTCGTCCTCGTGGTCATCGCCCTCGCCCTGCGCTGGGCGCCCCGGAGCACACCCGGCGACCGCCGCCTGGTCCGGGCGGTGCTGGGCACCCTGTGCCTGCTGACGCTGGTCGTGGTGGCCTCCGCCGTACGCCGCATGGACCTGTACGTCGACGCGTACGGACTGACCAGGCTGCGGCTGTCCGTGGTCACGATGGAGCTGTGGCTGGGCCTGGTCATCGTGCTGCTGATGGCGGCCGGAGCGGCCGGCGGCCGCTGGCTGGCCCGTGCGGTGGCGGGCAGCGCGGCGGCGGCCGTCCTCGCCTTCGGGCTGCTCTCACCCGACGCGATCATCGCGGAGAGCAACGTCACCCGGTACCAGCAGGACGGCAAGATCGACCTCGCCTACCTCCGCGACCTGTCCGCGGACGCCGCCCCCGCCCTGGACCGGCTGCCCGAACCCCGGCGCTCCTGCGCCCTGATGGGCATCCGGGACGAGCTCCGCCAGGCCGGCGACCTTCCCTGGTACGCCACCAGCCTCGGCCGGCACCGGGCCCGCGAGATCCTGCGCGAGCGGCCGGTGACGGTGGACCGCGCCGAGTGCGTCCGCCTCGGCGCGTACGGCAGCCGCTCCGAGTAGGCCGGCCCCGGCCGGACGAGGCGCGCACGGAGCACGCCCCGTCACCGGAGGGCGGTGAAGCGGGCGGCCTGTCCGCCGTGGAGGCGGCCGGGGGGCAGGCGGCGGCCGAAGGCGAGCAGGACGAGGTCCTGGGCGGCTCCGTAGACGGGGGTCCCGGCGCCGTAGGACCAGTCCGTGTCCTCGGCGCACAGCCGCACGCCCCGCAGGTCGACGCCGAAGAACCTCAGGCCGCTGGGCCGGACGTCCTCGAGCAGCACGCGCAGCCGGTCCTCGGGGACCCGCCGGTCGATCCCGAGGGCGGCGGTGACGTCCAGCCCGTGCACCACGTCGTGCCCGAGCGCGGCCCGGAAGCCCCCGACCGGCGGCTTCCACGGATGGCCGGCGTTGTCCCGCACGAACGCGCAGAGCTCGCCCACGGAGTGGGCGGCGGCGTCCCTGCGGGCCACGCGGTCCGTCATGCGGTGCAGGTTGCCCCCGGCCCTGACCAGCTCGCCCAGTGTGGCGGGCAGCGACAGCCGGAACCCCATGGACATGTGCGCGACGACCTCACGGACCCGCCACCCCGCGCACAGGCTGGGCGCGTCCCAGGCCTCGGCCGGCAGGCCCTCGAAGAGATCGGCCAACTCCCGCCGCTCCGCCGCGATGGCGGCCCTGACGTCGATCGCCCCGCCCGTGAACTCGCCCTGTCGGCCGGTCTGTTCCGTATCCCTCTTCATGCTGATCAAGTGTGCTGGCCGGGCGGCCGCGACTCCAATAGAGGTTCCTGCTCCCGTCCAGTACCAGCGGTTATGGGGCCGTGCGGCGCGGTCCCCCCGCTGGGTCGGAATCCCGGACGGTGTGACGGCGGGGCTGCCGGAACGTCCCTCCGGGTGAAGGGCGCACGCACCCGGACCGCTGAGCCCGCGGGTGCGCTCGGCGGAGTCAGCGGAAGACCACCGCCGACGCGGCCCACTGGGCCGTGGTGGTGCCCGTGGCCGCGCAGGTCTGGGCCGCCGGTACCACCCGGTAGGCGGTGGTGAGCCGGTAGGACGAGAGCTGGAGCATCGGCAGCGGCGTCCACTCGGCGGTGAAGACCGGCGCGGACCCGGTGTTGGTGCCGACCGCGCCCACCATCAGGTCACCGGCGGCGCAGTCCAGCCGGATCGAGCCGGTGCTGAAGGCCGTCCCGCCGTTATCCCCGTGGGCCTCGGCGGAGCCCACGGCCGCGCTGATGCCGCGGAACTCGTCCACGGCGATGTGGTACTTGCTCGCGTGCGGGTACGTGGCGTGCAGGGAGTCGGCCGTGCCGAGCGGGTGCGCCCCGAAGGCGGCCAGGACCAGCGTGCGGTGGCGAGCGGTGTCGGTCTCGTCGCCCACGATGCGGAACGTGTCCCCCTGCGTGTCGGTGACCGCGACCGGGCCGGGACAGGAGCCGGTCAGCATGACGGTGACCACCAGCGCGTCCCCCTCGGTGACCGGGGACAGCACGGGCAGCACCACGTCGGAGCCGGAGAGGATCTCCTGCCCGGAGGTGACCCGGCCCACCCAGGAGGGCGGTTCCTTCGCCGTACCGGCCCCTCCCGCGGCCGGAGCCCGCAAGGACGGGTGCGGGTTCGCGGTGGGCGGCGGGCAGGGCTGCTCCGCCACGGGGAACCCGGCCTTGGCCCCGGCCGGGGCGCCCCCGCCCAGCGCCAGCACCGCCCCCGCCCCGATGCCGGCCCCCAGCAGGAGGGTCGCCACATGGGCGGCGAGCCGCTGCCGCCAGGGCCACCACCGCGCCCCCGGCCGCCGGCCCGGCCCAGGGGCGGCAGGCTGCACGGCGGCCTGAGCACCGGCCCCGCCGGCCCCACCCCCCACTCCGGAACCGGCCACACCGACCGGCCCGATCGCACCACCGGGCCAACCCGAACCAGCCGCGCCGCCCGCAGCGCTCGGCCGGCCGGGCCCGCCCGCTCCACCCGCACCGACGGCTTCGCCGCGCCCGCCCGTACTGCCGGGCGCGCCCGGTCCAGCCGCACTGCCCGACCCGGCCGTACCGGCGCCTTCGCCCGCCCCGCCCGGCTCCTGGGGCCCGGTCGGTGGCCGCTCGGCCTCCCGGGCCAGGCGCAACCGGGTCCAGTGCGCCTTCCATTGCGGCAGTGCCGCCTCCGCCACACCCAGCGCCCGCAGCAGCCCCGCCACCCGGTCCCACGGCGGCAGCCCCGGCCGGTCCGTCCGCAGCGCGTGCGCGATGGTGGACCGGGGCAGCCCCGAGCGCCGCTGCAACTCCCGCAGGGACAGCCCCTCCACCGCCTTGAGCGCCCGTAACTCCCCGATGAACTCCGCGACCGATTCCGGCCGCCCCGGCGCCCGCTCTCCCGCCTGCTCTTCCCGCGTCGTCATGCGTCCCCCGCTCCGTCCCCCTGGACCGGCCCGTCCCGAGGTGTCCCACGGCGGCCGGCTGGCCGGATCCTACGAGGCCGCGGCCCGGCCGGGGAACGGCTCCACCGGCCAACTCCGCCGCGCCGGGCGGCCCGTCCCGTCCCGAGCCGTCCAGGGTTGTCCCAGCACGTCGAAGGGGCTTGTCGGACACCGGCGCCGCTGCCGATGGTTGGCCCCGTCGCCGGACCCGGAGGACGGGCCCGGCAGTCGAGTCCCGACAGGAGACAGTCATGAAGCTCGCTCTCGGTCGCCGTGGCGCCATGGCCGCGACGGTCGCGGCCCTCACCGCCGGCGCGCTGGCCACGGGGATCACCACCGCCTCCGCCACCAGCGGATGGACCCGCCTGAGCACCTCGCACGGCGTGGGCGTCTACTCGTACCACTCCGGGTCGTCCTCCAAGGTCACCGCGGACCTGTTCAACGGGGACTACGTCGACGTCGTGTGCTGGAAGCGCGGTGACAACATCAACAACCAGGGCAACGTCTGGTACTGGATCGACAACGAGTGGCACGTCAACGGCGGGTACTACAACCAGGCCGGCTGGGTGTACGCGCCCTACGTGGACGACTCCAACGCCTGGCGCACCGGCCTCACCGAGTGCAGCTTCGGCTGATCCGGCCCCGCGGGCGGCGGGCGGGACCGGCGCAACCGGCCCCGCCGCCCCTGCCGTCCGGGCTAGGCCGCGTCCTTCTGACGCAGGGAGGTGCGGACGCCGGTGACGACCACGGCGATCAGGCACAGGGCGATGATGCTCTCGGCCCACAGGAAGGCGAACCAGTCCAGCACGCAGCCGATCGGCGGTGTGCCCGGGGCGGTGTTGCGGAAGGCCGAGAGGGCGAACAGGGTGGCGGCCATCCAGGCGAGGGCGGGCCAGACCAGGCCCTCGCCCCGCGTCATCAGGTACCAGGTGCCGATGATCACGGACGCCGCCAGCGCCCACATCACCACCATCATGAACCCGACGAAGACCAGCAGACTGCCCGACCGGGCCACGGACAGCCCGAGGACAGCCTCCTGCCGGGCGGTCAGGGGTTCGGCGGTGACCGAGAACAGCGTGTCGTTGTTGGAGAACAGGATCCGTACCGGTACCTGCCTGCCGTCCATGACGGCGCGGAACTCGATGTCGGTCTTGTAGGTGTCGAACGGGTAGTCGCCGATCGAGCCGCCGGTGAGGGCGACCTGGACGTCCCTGGGCGTGAGCCGCTCGTGCGCCTTGAACGCCAGGTCGCCGAGGGTCGCCGCCGAGGTCTGCAGGCCCAGGCCGGCCACGGGGGCGGTGCCGTCCTCCTCGCCGAGGGCCCCGCGCGGGACGACCCGGACCCGGAGCACCAGCTCCCGGCCCGCGGCGTCGACGCGCTGGACGGTGGCCTCCACGTCCACCCGGTCCGCGGCGGTGGACCCGGCGGTGCGGACCCTGTCGCCGGCCTGCCGCTCGGAGAACTGCAGCCACGACCCTACGGCCACCGCCGCCACGATCAGGACCGCGATCGGGATCAGGACGGGGAGGAGCCACGTCCCGGAGCGGCGCGGGGGAGGAGGGTCCCAGGTGGCACTCATCGTGACTCCGGCGGCAGGAGGAGCGGAACAGGTTCGTCCGGCCAGCGAAACCTTTCGGCGGCCCCGCCGCCACCCGGGCGGCCCGGGCGGCCATCCCGCCGCCCCTTCCATCGCGCCACCCGGGCCGGGCCGCCGTGCCCCGCACGGGGAAGCCCCGCCCCGCCAGGGAAAACGATGCATGGACCACACATCTGATCGGTTACTCCTGTGCCGGCTGGGGCCCCGGCGCACCCGAGGTATCCACACAAGAGCCGCGATCCGGCCGATTCCCCCCTTCAGGCCCCGTCGCAACTTCGGAACGATGAGCTCCGCGACTCCCGGGCCACCGCTGCGAGCGGTGGCTTCCTGGCTGCCGAAACTAGAGGGGAAACACGCATGTCACCGCGCAGGATCCTGGCGATGATGACCGCGACCGCCGCGCTGGTCGCCGGCCCGGTACTTTCCGCCCATGCCTCCGCCTCACCCCAGAGCGCCTTCTCCGAGCAGGCCCGCGCCGCCGGGCTGACCGCCGCCCAGGCGGCCGGGCTCCAGCGGCGGGCCGACGCCGTCCTCGCGTCCGACCCGCGGGCGCGCCAGATCTCCGCGAACAAGCTCGCCATCGCCGGCGGCGAACTCGTCCTCAAGGCCCCGGGCCAGACCGAGACCCGCGACCTCGCCGCCCCCGGCCAGGCACTGGCCTGCGCCAGCGGCCACCTGTGCATCAGGGACGGCCAGGGCAGCAACTACGACTACTACTACTGCGGCTACTACGACTTCAACGGGATCGGCGACGGCACGTTCAACAACAACCAGAGCACGGGCACCCGGGCCCGCTTCTACAACCAGAACGGCAGCGAGCGCTGGTCGAACGTGGCCAAGGACACCGGCACGGCCTCCTGGACCCCGGTCTACCACATCCGCCCCTGCTGACCCCTCCCCGAGCCGCCGCCCGGCGCCCCGCCCCCACCGGCGCGGGCCCGGGCGGCAGCGGCGCGCGCCCGCGCGGGCGGCGCGTTTCAGCGCGGGATCACCCAGTCCGGCATCCAGGTCCCTGCGGTGTCCCGCCCGCCCGCCGCTCCGGCGAGATGGGCGCGCAGGGCCGCCAGCCCCGGGTGGGGGTTGTCGCGGCGCCAGAGCAGCGCGTGCGGGTAGACCGGTGTCGGATCGGTCACCGGGATGCGGCGCAGACCGTGGCCGGCCGGCCAGACGAGCCGGGTCCGTTCGCTCATGAACGTGGCCAGGGCCGGGGTGTCGGCGATGGTGTCGAGGAGCGCGTCGGAGCCGAAATTGGGGCCCGTCGCCTCGATGGTGAGGCCGAAAGCGGCGACCAGGTCGTCGTAGTAGGCGGTCCACTCGGTGCCGGGGACCACGCCGGGCATCCAGATCCGGTGCCCGGCCAGCTGGGCGACGGTCACCGACCTGGCGCCCGCCAGGGCGTGGGCGGGCCCGGTGAGCAGCTGGAGCGGCTCGTCCAGCACCCGTACGGCTTCGACGTCCGCCGGAAGGGGGCGGCCGGGCGCGGTCACGGCGCGGAAGGACGCGTCGATCGCCCCGGAGCGGATGGCGGACACGGCCGCATCGATCTCGAACAGCATTACCACGTCGAGCTCGACCTCGGGATGGGCGCGGTGGAACTCGCGCATCAGCCCCGTCGCCGCGCCCCGCGAGTTGATCACGTCGACCCGCAGCGGACGGTGGCCGGTGCTGACGGACGCCACCGCCCGCTCGGCGGTGCGCAGCAGCTCCCGGGCGTGCGGGAGGAAGGCCTGCCCGTCGATGGTGAGCTCGGCGCCGCGCGGCGTGCGGGTGAACAGCCGCACGCCGAGAGCACGCTCCAGGGCGGCGATGCGCTTGGAGACGGCCTGCTGGGTGACCGCCAGCTCGGCCGCGGCCTCCTGGAAGCGCCCCGCGTCGGCGGCGGCGACGAAGGTCCGTACGGCGTCGAGGTCCATGCCCTCAGCCTAGGTCCACAACCAGGGGTTGTGACCAGTCGGCCTCCCGGTTGTTTGATCCGCCGGTGCGAAGCCCGCTTTGATGCTCCGGAACGCCGATCGGTTGTGGTCGGTTGCAGCGGTCGCAGTCGGCTGTACGGGCAGGGGCAGGAGTGTCGGGGATGGGAAGTGGGCGGCTGCGGGGATTTCCGCGGGGTCACGGGCCGGGGAAGCCGTTCGGGTGGTTCTGGGGGGCGTACGGGGCCAGTGCGCTCGGGACCTGGCTCGCCTTCGGGGCCTTCCCCCTGATCGCCGTCCGGGTGCTGCACGCCGGGCCGGCCGAGGTGGCCGCGCTCTCGTCCGCCGGGGCCGCGGCGGGCGCGGCCGCGGCGGTGCCGCTGGGCCCGTGGGTGGAGTTCCGGCGCAAGCGGCCCGTGCTGATCGCGACGGACCTGGTGCGGTGCGCGGCACTGCTGACGGTGCCGGCCGCGTTCGTGCTCGGCGCGCTCACCTTCGTCCAGCTGCTGCTGGTCTCCGTCGTCGTCGCGGCGGCCGACATCACCTTCCGCGCCGCCTCCGGCGCCTACCTGAAGTCCCTGCTGCCGGCGCAGGACCTGCTCGCCGCCAACGCCCGGCTGGAGTCCACCTCCTGGACGACCACGATCATCGGGCCGCCGCTGGGCGGCGCCCTGACCGGGCTGCTCGGTCCGGTGGCGACGGTGGCGGCCGACGCGGCGAGCTACCTGCTGTCGGCCCTGGGCATCCGGGCGACGGGCCGGCACGAACCGCCGCCGCCCCGCCGCCCGGAGACCGGGCTCCCGCCGACCGGTGGCCTCCTCGAAGGCTGGCGGTTCGTCCTCGCCGACGCGGGCCTGCGTCCGCTGTTCCTCAACACCGCCCTGTTCAACGGCCTGGTGATGGCCACCTCGCCGCTGCTGACCGTCCTGATGCTCGGCCGGCTCGGATTCGAGCCCTGGCAGTACGGTCTCGCCTTCGCCCTGCCCTCGGTCGCCGGGCTCATCGGCTCGCGGCTGGCCCGGCCGCTGGTCACCCGGTACGGGCGGCACCGGGTCCTGACGGTGTCCGGATCCCTGCGCGCCCTCTGGTCCGTCGGCCTGGCATTCGTGGGGCCGGGCACCGGGGGGCTGCTGCTGGTGATGGGCGTCGAGCTCGGGCTGATCCTGTGCTGCGGGGTCTTCAACCCCGTCTGCGCCACCTACCGGCTCGAACGCACCCCGTCCGACCGCGTCGCCCGCACGCTCTCCGCCTGGTCGGTGACGACGAAGGCCGCCACCGCCCTCCTGACGGCCGGCTGGGGCGCCCTGGGCACCCTCCTGGGCCCCCGCCAGGCCCTCGCCCTGGCCGGTGTCCTCCTCCTCACCACCCCGCTGCTGCTCCCGCGCTCCCCCGCTCCGGCTGCGGACCCGGGACCGGACGCCTCACCCGGGAACGGTGAACCTGACGCGGCGCCCCGCCCCGACGGCGCCAGCCCGGAGCGGGGCGCCGCCTCATCCGGGTGAAGCCGGAGCGGTTTCCTACGTGGGGAGTTGTTCGGCGGCGCGGGCGATGTTGCGGGCCATGCCGCCGAAGACCACCGCGTGGAAGGGGCTGACCGACCACCAGTACAGGTGGCCGAGCAGCCCGCGCGGGTGGAAGAGGGCGCGCTGGCGGTAGCGCGAGCGGCCCGCGTGCTGCGGGTCGGGTTCGGCGTACATCTCCAGCCAGGCCAGCCCGGGTACCCGCATCTCCGCGCGCAGCCGCAGCAGCCGGCCCGGCTCGATCTCCTCGACCCGCCAGAAGTCCAGGGCGTCGCCCACCCGCAGCCGGCCGGCGTCCCGGCGGCCCCGGCGGATGCCGGCGCCCCCCGCCAGCCGGTCCAGCCAGCCGCGTACCGCCCAGGCGAGCGGGAAGGAGTACCAGCCGTGTTCCCCTCCGATGCCCTCCACCACCCGCCACAGGACCCCCGGCGGGGCCGCCACCGGGGCGGTGCGGTGGTCGGTGTACAGGCTGCCGCCCGCCCAGTCCGGGTCGGTGGGCAGGGGGTCGCTGGGTGCGCCGGGCAGGGAGGCGTTGGACCAGCGGGTGCTCACCCGCGCCTCGCGGACCCGCTGCAGGGCCAGGACCAGGGCCTGGTCGAAGGGGAGCGGGCCGCCCGGCGGATCCGGCACCCAGCGGGTGATGTCGTGCTCCGCGCACACCACTTCGTGGCGCAGCGACTCGGCCAGCGGCCGGGCCAGCGCCCGGGGCACGGGCGTGACCAGGCCGATCCAGAGGCTGGACAGACCAGGGCTGAGCATGGGCACGCGCAGGATGCGCCGGTGCGGGAGTCCGGCGACCTCGGCGTAACGGTGCATCATCTGCTCGTACGTCAGGACGTCGGGCCCGCCGATGTCGAAGGTCCGGCTCACCCCGGGCGGCATCGCGGCGCTCCCGACGAGGTAGCGCAGCACGTCGCGCACGGCGATGGGCTGCACCCGGGTGCCCACCCAGCTCGGCGTGATCATGACCGGCAGCCGTTCCGTCAGGTAGCGCAGCATCTCGAACGAGGCCGAGCCCGACCCGATGACCACGGCCGCCCGCAGCACCGTGCAGGGGACGCCGGACGCCAGCAGCACGGCGCCCACCTCGGCCCGGGAACGCAGGTGCGGGGAGAGCTCTTCGGGGGGCGGCCCGGACGGGGTGAGGCCGCCCAGGTAGACGATGCGCCGTACGCCGGCCAGCCGGGCCCGCTCGCCGAACAGGCGGGCGGCGACCCGGTCGCGCTCCTCGAAACCGGGCCCGCCGCCGAGGGCGTGCACCAGGTAGTAGGCGACGGCCACCCCGCCCAGCGCCCCGTCCAGCGAGTCCCCGTCGGTGACGTCACCGCGCACCACCTCGACGCGGCCGGCCCAGGGATGGTCGCGCAGCCGTTCCGGGGAGCGGGCCAGCGCCCGGACCCGGTAGCCGGCGTCGAGGAGTTCGGGCACCAGGCGGCCGCCGATGTAGCCGGTGGCACCGGTGACCAGGCACAGGTCGCCGGCCGGCTCCGTTCCCGTGGGCTGCGTACCCGCCGGGCTCGTCCCCTTGACCGTCATGGACTCGCTCCCGTCCCTCCTGCGGCGGTGCGCCCGCCGCCCCCTTCCGAGCCTGGACCCCGCGCGCCCCGGCCGCAACGCTGCTCCGCCGGGGGCGCCGTGACCTGGTGCGGAGGGGACGGGTTACGGTGTGCCTTTTCCAAGGGGGAGAAACAGCGATGTCGCAACACGCGGGGTGGGGACAGCACCACCCGGGACAGCCCGTACCGCCGTGGGGAGGATGGGCGCCGCGGCCGCCCCAGCCGGGCGTCATCCCGCTCGCGCCGCTCGGGACGGGCGATGTGATAGGCGGGGCCTTCAGGGCGTTCCGCAGTTACTGGAAGCCCCTGGTCGGCATCATCATGCTGGTCCAGGGCATCGGGTTCCTGCTGGTCGCCGTGGCCATCGGCATCACCGTCGCCGGGATCCGCCCCAGGTTCGCCGCGGTGTTCGACGTCCCGTCGGGCGAGCGCCCGGGGGGAGAGGACGTGGCGGCCCTGCTGCTGTATCTGGCGCCCGTCGTGGTGCTGTTGGTGCTCACCATGGTCCTGCTCGGCGGACTGATCACCTCGCTGGCCCCCGCGGTGATCCAGGAGGCGGTGCTCGGCCGCCCCGCGACCTTCGGGGCGATGTGGCGGCGCTGCTGGTCGCGGCTGCCGTCCGTGCTCGGGACCCTGCTGTGCACGGGGCTGCTCGCCGGCGGGCCGATGCTGGTCCTCTACGCCCTGTTCTTCTCGTGGCTGGTGACGTCCGGGGACCGGTGGGTCACGGCTCTGCCCGTCTTCATGATGATCGTGTTCCTGGTCGGGATGCCCGTGATGCTGTGGCTCACCGTCCGCTTCAGCCTGGCGCCCGCCGTCGCGGTGTGCGAGGGGCTGGGCCCGGTCGAGGCGATGCGGCGCTCCTCCCGTCTGGTCAGCGGCGGCTGGTGGCGTACGTTCGGCATCGCGGCGCTCGGAAACCTGCTGGGGGCGGCGGTCGGGTACGCCGTCCAGCTGCCGTTCGCCTTCCTCGGGATGTTCGCGCTCTTCCCCACCGTACTGGCGACGGGCGACGCGGCGGACCCGTCCACGCTGTTGTTCGGCATGGTCGTGTACGTGGCCTGCATACTGCTCGGCACGGCGGTCGGTGCGGTCTTCCAGCTCGGGTACCCGCAGCTGGTCCTGTCCCTGCTCTACGTCGACCAGCGCATCCGCAAGGAGAACCTCGCCGAGGCCCTGCTCGCCTCCGCCGCCGCGACGCCGCCGGCCGGTGCGTATCCCGCGGGTCCGCGATGAGTTCATGAGTTCATGAGGCCGCGCCGGGCCTAGCACATTCGACCCGGTCGGGTGCGAACCTCCGCGATGCCCGCCCGTGCCGGGGCCCGGCCTGACTACCGTGTGGGGACGGCCATGCCGCCCGGCGGCCGGGAAGGAGCGGGCCTGATGGGCACCGTGGTGGTGGGGTTCCGGCTCGGCTGGGACGCGAAGGGCCGGCAGGCCACGGTGGTGCTCACCCGGGCGGGCGTCCTGCACCACAGCATGGGCCTCCTCGGCCTGGCGGTGCGGCCCGCCCGGCCGCACGCCCCGGCGGCCCGGGACCCGCACCCGGTCCCGCGCCAGGCGGCGACCCTGCGCAGGCTGTACGCCGACCTGCTCCACCAGGGCTACACCCGGGAGCTGATCCCCCCGGCCTGCGTCCGCCTCGACACCGACGAACACCCCCTCCACCCGCGCCCGTGGGGCGAGCACGCGCCGCCGGCCCACCCGGGGCTGATCGCCGAGTTCACCGGCGCGGCCCCCTCGGGCCGGGGTCGCTCGAGGACGCCCTGGCCGAGTTCTACACGGCGATCGGCCTGACCACCCGCCCGAAGACCCCCGCCCCCCGCCCGGAGACCGCCGTTGCGGTACCCCCGCCCGGCGTCCCTCCGGCGGTCCGTGAAGGCCTGCGCAGCCTGGCCGAGGGCCGCCCGCTGGCGTCCCGCCCCGGACGCGGCGCCGGCTGGACCATCACGGGCACGGCCGTGCGCCTGCGCGTGGGCCGGACCGGTGAAGACCTCACCCCCGGCGAAGTGGCCGAACTCCAGGCCGCCCTGACGGCCTGGCTCCGCCACCAGCGCCGCCCCGGGGCGGGTTCCGCGGCGCGGTGAATGCGGGTCCGGGCCGCGGGTAGGCGCGCACCCGCAAGGGGTCGGAACCAGGCTCGGGACAAGGGCGGTGAGGGCGTTGGAGCTGCGGGCGGTCGGCTGGGCGCATGCGTTCCCGGTGGCGAACGGGGCCCGTGCGGCCCGGGTGTGGACGGCCGGGCACCTGGAGTCCCTCGACTGGGCCCGGGACGACCCCGACACGGTGCACTCCGTCCTGCTCGCCGTGTCCGAGCTGGTGACCAACGCCCATGTGCACGCCGCGAGCACCGCGCACCTGGTCCTCACCTGGGACGGCCGCTGTCTGCACGTCAGCGTGGCGGACGCCGACCCGCACCTGCCGCGGCCCCGGGAGGCCGGCGAACGGGCCACGTCCGGGCGGGGCCTGGGCATCGTCGCCGCGCTCGCCGACACCTGGGACGTCCACCCGGGCGAGCACCGCAAGACGGTCACCGCGTGCTTCAGGCCGCCCGGCGGACGGGCGCGGCAGGGCGGCCCGCCGTGAGACGGGCCGCCCGGGGCGCCGGCGGAGGGGCGGGGCTCAGTCGTCGCGCAGCAGCTCTTCGCGCAGGGCGCCCAGGGTGCGGGTGAGCAGGCGGGAGACGTGCATCTGGGACATGCCGATCTCCTCGCCGATCTGCCGCTGCGTCATCTCCTGCCCGAAGCGCAGCTCCAGGATGCGCGTGGTGCGTTCGTCCAGCTCGGACAGGAGCGGCGCCAGGGAGTGCAGGTCCTCGACCGTCTCCAGTGCGTGGTCGGTGTCGCCCAGCGTCTCGGCGAGGGTGTGCGGGGACCGGGCGGCCGAGGGTGCCGGCTCGTCGGCGGTGCCCGCGGGGGCGTCGAGGGACTGGGCGGAGTAGCCGTTCGCCGCGACCAGGCCCTGGCGGACCTCTTCCTCGTCGAGGTCCAGGTGCTCGGCGAGTTCGGCGGGAGTGGGTGCGCGGCCCGTCGCGGCGGTCAGGTCCTCGGTGGACCTGGCCAGCTGCGTCCGCAGCTCCTGGAGCCGGCGCGGGACCCGTACGGCCCATGTGGTGTCGCGGAAGTGGCGTTTGATCTCGCCGGTGATGTACGGCAGGGCGAGGGTGGAGAACTGGGTGTTGCGGTCGAGCTCGTAGCGGTCGATGGCCTTGATCAGGCCGATGGTGCCGACCTGCACGATGTCCTCGTTCTCCGGGCCGCCTGGGCGGTCGCGGAACGGGCGGGCGGCGAAGTTCACCAGTGAGATGTTCATCTCGATCAGGGTGTTGCGGACGTACTGGTACTCGGGGCTGCCCTCGTCGAGGCTGCGCAGCCGTTCGAAGAACACCCGCGTCAGCTGACGGGCCTCGCCAGGATCCACCTCCCGGGGGCAGGGGACGTCCGGCAGGCCGTCGGGCACGGGGGTGTCCGCGGCGGCAGGTGCGGCCGTGGGAGCTGCGGCGGCTTCGGCAGCAGTGGCCGGTGTCGTCACCTCGGCAGTAGCCGTAAAGGTCATCGTCTGCGCTCCTTGGGCACGGGTGCTTGCGGTGCGTTCTCGGTCGTTCCGGTCAAGCGGAAGTCGGATTCCGCTCACCCTGAACCCTGCCCGCTGAAGCGGACACACGTCAAGGGATACCGGAAATTCATTTCTGGATTTGCCTTTCCTTCGTGGTCCCCCAAGAATGGCCGGGTGGAGAACGAGTACATGGGACCCCGCCGGAACCGCTGGACCTTCCTGACCAACCACGCCAGGGTCCTGATCGCCATCGCGCGCGACCCGGGCGTCCGCCTGCGCGACATCGCCGCCGTCTGCGGACTCACCGAACGCACCGTGCAGGCGATCGTGACGGACCTCCAGGCGGACGGGTACCTCACCCGCACCCGCGACGGCCGGCGCAACCGCTACGTCATCGCCCCCGGCGCGCGCTTCCGCCACCCGGCGGAGGCCGACCACGAGATCGCCGGCCTGCTCGCCTACCTCGCCGCCCCGCTGCCCGCCCCGGCGCTCCCGGCCCCCGCGGCGGCGGCCGTCGAAGCCCCCGCCGGCGCGGAACCCCACGCGACGGCGTGACCCCCGGGCGGGCGGCCGGACCCGGCCGCCCGCCCGCTACCCCGTCAGGCACCCTCGCCGAGCACGCCGCGGATCAGCCGCCGCTGGTCCTCGGAGAGATAGGGGTCCTGGAGGTCGACCGCCCGGCCGTCGACGGTGATCCGGTAGTGGTAGCCGTCAGGTGCGGGCGCGACGGCCCGGTGCGCCAGCTCCTCCCACTGCGGGGCGTCCCGGCGGCCCGAGGTGTCGAGCTCGCGCTCCTCCTCGCCCCCGGCGAAGCCCCCGGAGCGGGTCACGGTGATCAGCATGGTCCCTTCCTTCCTGGTCCGGCAGCACGCCGCCACGGGACCCGACCGGTCCCGCGCGGCGCGGGCGGTGCACAGCCCGCCACACCCCGCGGCTGCCCCCGAACGCCCCCATCTCCCGGCGGACCGGCCCGGAACACCCCGAATCGGCCGGAAAGCGCCGTCCGGTGGCCGACGGGCATGCACCACCGCCCGGGCGCACCGGGCGCACCGGGCGCACCGGGCACCCGTCCCGGCCGGGCCGGCCGTCGGTTTGCGGGGGGAGCGGCAGGGCACGCGCGGACCCATCGCGTACCTTCCGCCCCCGACACCTCCGAGGAGTCATGAACGGCGTTCTGAGACTGCTGACCGTCCTGGGCGGCTCCGTCCTGATCACCTTCGCGGCCGGCCGCCTCGCCGACCTGCTGCTCAGGCGCGCGGACGCCCGCCACCCCGAGACCCCCCTGTGGAGCCTGCTGCGCCGCTGCGTCCTGCCCCTGCGGCTCCTGCTGCTGGCCGCCCTGCTGCGCGGCTCGTACCGGCAGATCGCATGGGAGCCCCTGCGGACGCACGAGGCCGCCGTGGGCAGGACCCTGTCGCTGGTGACGATCGGCGCGGGGGCCTGGTGCGTCGTGCTCGTCACCTCGGCGGTGGTGGAGTCCTCGTACGCCCGCTACGCCGCCGGCACCCGCGACCCGTCGCGGCTGCGCCGCGTCCGCACCCAGGTGACCCTCATCATGAGGATCGTCACCGCCCTCGTCGCACTGGTCGCGGCGGCCGCGATGCTGCTCACCTTCCCCGACTTCCGGGCCGTCGGCACCTCGGTGCTGGCCTCCGCGGGCATCATCGGCATCGTCGCCGGTGTCGCCGCCCAGTCCACCCTCGGCAACCTCTTCGCCGGGTTCCAGATTGCCTTCGGCGACCTGGTGCGCATCGGCGACACCGTCGTCGTCGACGGGGAGTGGGGCGTGGTCGAGGAGGTCACCCTCACCTTCCTCGCCGTACGCACCTGGGACGAGCGCCGCATCACCATGCCCGTCTCCTACTTCACCGGCAAACCGTTCGAGAACTGGTCCCGCGGCGGGATCCAGATGACCGGCACCGTGTTCCTGCACTGCGACCACAGCGCCCCCGTGCCGCTGATCCGCGAACGGCTCAAGGAGATCCTCGACGGCTGCGAGGCCTGGGACGGACGCGGCTGGAACCTCGCGGTCACCGACACCACCCCCACCACCGTCGTCCTGCGGGCCATCGTCACCGCCAAGGACCCCGACGACCTGTGGACCGCCCGCTGCACGGTGCGCGAGCAACTCGTCGCCTGGATCGCCGAGAAGCACCCGTACGCCCTCCCGCGCGTCTCCACCTCCCCGGCCGTCCCCGCCCCGCAGGATCAGGCGGATTCCGCGCGGACGGAGGGGTTTCGCGCGCCGCGATGAGGCCAGACGAGGGGAAGGCGGACCCGGGAGGGCCGACGGACGCCACGGCGCACGCGGCGATCCGGTCCACCCCCCTCCCCCCGATCCACCCGATCCACCCGAATCCAGCCATCCGCCCCATCCACCCCGTCATGCGGGAAAGGAGTAGACCCATGTCGAACGTGTCACGGCTGCCGGGCCGAGCGGAGCACCACTGGGCATGGCAGGAACGCGCCGCCTGCCGCGACCTCGGACCGGACAGGTTCTTCCACCCGGCGGGGGAGCGCGGCGAGGACCGCGCCGAACGCGACGAGGCGGCCAGGGAGATATGCGCCCTGTGCCCGGTGCAGGTGGAGTGCCTGCGCCACGCCCTGCGGGTGCAGGAGCCCTACGGCGTGTGGGGCGGCCTGACCGAGGAGGAGCGCCGCCCGCTGTACGCCGGGGCGGCGGGGGCCAGGTAGGCGCGGTACCCGGGCTGCCCAGGCGGTTCGGGCAGCCGGTGCGGGGCCCAGTGGCGGGCCCACGCCGGCGGCCGCAGCCGCCCGGGCAGCAGCAGCGCCGTCGGCCTGGTGCCGGACAGGGCGACGAGTTCCCGGGCGGTGACGCTGCCGTCGTGGCCCCCGTACACCTGCCGGGCCGCGCATCCGGTGGCGTACGCGGCGCGCACCGCCTCCGTGCCGCTGAGCACGCACGGCGGGCGCACGCCCAGCCGGCGCAGCTCCGCCGCGACCGCCGAGAACGCCACCCGGTCGGCGCGACTGCGGTCAGCCGCGGCATCGGCGATCCCGGCCTGCAGGACCAGATGGGCCACCAGGGCGGCGCACAGGGCGCCCAGGGCGAGCGGCCGGCCCCGGCCCAGGGCGAACAGCCGTGACAGGCCCAGGGCGACGGGCACGGCGAGCAGCGCGTAGGCGGGCAGCAGGAAGCGCGGAGCCGCGTAGCCGACCATCAGCAGGTACGGCACGGCCAGGGACACCGCGACGCCGGTGGCCAGGGCGGCCGGCGCCCACCGGCCGCCGCGCCGGGCGGCGACGAGCCCGCCCGCGGTCAGCGGCGGCAGGGCGAACCACCACAGGGCCGTGACGGGCCGGGTCGACGGCACGTCGCACGGCCGGCACAGCGTCCGCCCGTCGAGGGAGCGCAACTGGTCGGTGAAGGCGGGGTTCCAGCCCAGACCGCCCTGGATCTCGCTCGCCCTCCGCAGCCGCGGCAGCAGCCCGCCGTAGTGCAGCTGCGCCTCGACGGCCCACTGCGCCCCGCCCGCGACGAGCCCGCCGAGCAGGACCGCCACGAGCAGGGCCCGCCGCCGGGGCGCGAGGGCCGGTGTCACGCAGAGCAGGGGCAGCACCAGCCACACCGCGTCACCCGGCCGCATGAGCGCCGTGAACGCGACCCCCGCGACGATCCCGGCCGGCGCGAGGCGGTCCGCCGGATCGCGGGCCGCCCGGAGGAAGCAGCCGACGGTGAACAGCGCCCCGAAGGCCACCCACAGGTTGGGCATGGCCTGCGGACCGTAGAACAGGGTCGTCCACAACCCGGCGAACAGCCCGCCCGCCAGGGCGAGCACGCGAACGGGAAGCAGCGGCCGCCACACCCACAGCGAGAGCAGCAGCCCGCCCGCCGCCAGTACCGCCAGCCAGACCCGCAGCACCGGCACGGAGGAGGTGACCGCGGCGACGGGGGCCACCAGCCAGGTGATCCCGCGGGCGCGAGGGGCGCTGAAGAAGGCGGCCGGCGCCCGGCCGGACACCTGGCTGACGTACACCGTCTCGTCCCATCCCAGCCCGGTGCCCGGCACGACCAGCAGGAGCTGGCAGAGGGCGTACCCGGCGGCGACCGCCCCCAGCAGGCGCAGGTCCCGGAGCACGGCGGAGAGGGGAGCGGGCGGCTCGGCGAGGGTGCGGCGGGGCATCGGCGGACCACCCTCCGGGGCCAAGGGGCGTGGGCCACCACCCTGCCCGGCCCGGACCGGCCCCGCCATCCGGCGCGGCAGCCGGCCGAATCGGCTGAATCGGCTGAATCGGCTGAATCGGCTGAACCGGCTGAACCGGCCGGAGGCGGCCGTACCGCCTGGAGGCGGCCGTACCGCCTGGAGGCGGCCGTACCGCCTGGAGGCGGCCGTACCGCCTGGAGGCGGCCGTACCGCCTGGAGGCGGCGAGGCGGCGAGGCGGCCGTGACGGTCAGGGCTCGGAGGCGTTCCAGTAGGCCCGGCCCGGTTCCGGGCGCCGGGGAGCGAACAGCTGAGAGACCGTCACGGGCGTCAGGCCGCGCCTGCGCAGCCCGTCGATGACGGCCGGGACGGCGGGCACCGTCCCGGGGTAGACGTCGTGCAGCAGGATGATCCCGTCGCGCTGCGCGCCCTGGAGCACCCGGTCGGCGATCACCCGGGGGTCGTGGTCGCGGTAGTCCTTCGCGGTCACGCTCCACAGGATCTCCGCGAGCCCGAGGGAGCGGCAGACCTCGGCCACCCGCGCGTCGGTCAGGCCCCGGGGCGGACGCATCAGGGTGGGGGTCCGGCCGGTGAGTTCCCTGACCCGGTCCTGGACGAGGACCAGCTCGCGGCGGATCCCCTGCGGCGAGGCCGAGGGCAGCAGGGCGTGCGTCCAGGTGTGGTTGCCCAGTTCGTGCCCCTCGACGGCCTCCCTCCGGACGAGTCCGGGACGGGCCTCGATGTTCTTGCCGAGCAGGAAGAACGTCGCGTGGACGTCCTTTTCCCGCAGCACGTCCAGCAGCTTCGCCGTGTCCGGCCCCGGCCCCGCGTCGAAGGTCAGGGCGACGCACGCGGTCCTGCGGCAGTCGACGGGCGCCGGCCGGGCGGGAACCGGTGGCCCCGTCGTGCCCACGGGGGAGCGGGGCGCCGGCTCGGCGGCCCGGGGGACCGGGGCGGGCGGCGCGCCCCCGCAGGCCCCCATCAGCAGGGCCGCGGCCAGACCGGTCAACGACCGTACGAGCCGTCCGGGACGGCGGGCTCCGCCACGGGAACCACGACGGGATTCGCTACGGGCTTCGCTGCGGGAACCACTACGGGAATCGCTCACTGCCCATCCGTACCCGCCCCGTACGGCCCCCGCTGGACGCCGTACGGGGGACGTCCGCCGCGTGATCACGGCCGCCGACGGGGAAGAGGCGAAAGTATGCCCGACCTCGCACGGCCCTTCCGTCCCCTCCGCCGCCTCCCGCGCCGCCTGGCCGCCAGACGGCGGGACCCCGTGGTGGTGCAGAGCGTACGGTCCACCGGGGCCGCGGTCCTCTCGTACGTGGTTGCACTGCGGCTCAGCAACGAGCCCGCGCCGCTGACGGCCCCGCTCACCGCCCTGCTCGTCGTCCAGGTCACCCTGTACTCCACGCTCACCACCGGGGTGCGCCGCGTGAACTCGGTCGTGGCCGGGGTGCTGGTGGCGATCGGGTTCAGCGTGCTCGTCGGACTCACCTGGTGGAGCCTCGGGCTGGTCATCCTGGCCTCGCTGGTCGTCGGGCACCTGGTCAGGGTGGACGAGTTCATCCCCGAGGTGGCGATCAGCGCGATGCTCGTCCTCGGAGTCACCCGGGTGGCCGACACGGCCTGGGACCGGGTGCTGGAGACCCTGATCGGCGCGGTGGTCGGACTGGCCTTCAACCTCCTGTTCGCCCCGCCCGTCTGGGTGGAGCCCGCCAGCCGGGCGATCGACGACCTCGCCGCCCGCATGGCCGCGCTGATGAACGGCATGGCCGACGAACTCACCGGGCGCACCACCGTCGCCGAGGCCGCGACCCGGCTGCACGAGGCCCGCCGGCTCGACAACGACATCGCCGGGGTGGACGCCGCGCTGCGCCAGGCGGAGGACAGCCTGCGCATGAACCCCCGCGTACGGGAGGGGCTGATGTTCCGGCTGGTCCTGCGCACGGGCCTGGACACGCTGGAGATCTGCGCGGTCGTGCTGCGCGTCTCGGCCCGGGCGCTCACCGACCTGGCGAAGGCCCGCACGGACGAGCCGCTGTTCTCCCCGCCGGTGACCCGCGCCCTGCAGGACCTGTTCGGGCACATGGCGCTCGCCGTCCACAGCTTCTCCCGGCTGATCACCGCCCAGGTCACCGCCAATGCCGAGGAGCAGGAGGACCGGCTCGCCCGCGAACTGCGCATGGCGCGCGAGGCCCGCGACCTGCTGGCCGGCCTGCTGCTGGAGCAGCTGCGCACCGCACCGGGGCAGTGGCAGCTGCACGGCGCCCTGCTCGCCGACGTCGACCGGGTGCTGGACGAACTCGACGTGGACAAGCGCTCCCAGCGCCTCATGGAGGAACTGGACCGCCACTCCCGCCTCCGCCGCGAGGGCGGCACCCGGGTGCACCGCGCCCTGCGCCGGGCACGCGGGGTCAGCGGTCCTTGAGGAGCGCGCAGGCGAAGTCCTCCTGGACCGGGCGCAGCCGGGGAAGTTGGCGGTGTGGCCGTAGAGGATGCCGCACCGGGTCGTGTACTGGGAGATCGCCAGCCCGGCGGCGTTGTTGCCGGGTCCCGCGGGTTCGCAGGAGTCGCCGGGGCGGAAGGCCAGCTGGTCCTTGCGGGTCTTCTCCGGCAGCAGGGCGGGGCCGCCGTACGCCCGGATGAAGGCGGCCAGTTCCCGGGGGGTGGAGACCATGCCGCCGGAGGCCCACACTCCCGAGGCGCTGATGGCCTCGCTGACGTCCTCGGGTTGGGCGGGCGCAGCCGGCCGGCGGCGCGCAGGGCCGGGAGCCGGTCGGCAGACACGGGCTTCCCCGCGCCGGGCGTGTCGCGCCCCCGTCCGGATCCGGAAGGCAGGGCTCGGGAAAGCGGGTCCGGCGGCCCCGCCGACGCCGGCCGGGCGGGTGGGCGCGGTCCGTGGCAGAGCAGGCCGAACCCCCGGGACCACCCCCGGCAGGGCGGCGTCACGCGCGCTCCCGGGCGGTTCCCCGGCCGTGATGTGCCGCCCGAGCCCGCGCAGGACCGCGCGGTGCGTGCCGGCGGCGGTCCCGGCGAGGAGCGCCGGCGGCGGGGGAGGGGCGGAGCCCGAGGCGTCCGCGGGGTGCGGCGGGTGCCCGGTCAGGGCCGCCGCCAGGGAGGCCGCTCGCGGCGCCCCATCGGCGAACCGGGCGCCACAGCGGCCGGAGCGGCCCGGTGCCCCGGGGGTCGGGGGCTACGAGAGCGGTACCCCGGCGCGCAGGAACCAGAGCCCGCCCAGCCGGCCGTCCTTGTCGAACGTGACGCGGAACTCACCGGGCTGCTTCGCCATCCGCAGGGGCACGCTCACCACCGTCCCGGCCCCCACCACGGTCTGGCGGGGCTCCCCGTGCGACAGGTAGCGCCCGAACTCGAGCTGGTAGGCGTCCCAGGACTTGCGCAGCGCCTCCGGGGACACCTGCCCGCGCAGCGCCGTGTCGAACCGGGCCCAGACGGCGTCGAAGTCCCCGCGCACCACCTCGTCGAGGGTGTCGAGGGCCGGCTGGGTGAAGGAGTCGCGGGCGGGCACCGTCATCTCCGGGGCGGACGCGACGGGGCGCGCCGGCGCCACCGCCGCGGCGGAGCCGTCCGCGACGACGCACAACGCCGCCGCGGCGGCCACGGCGGCGACCCCGCTCCGGACGGACACGATCCTGCGACGGGTCACGGCCATGGCCTGCTCCTTCCGCAGTACGGCGAGGGCGGCGGGAGCGCCGCGGCGCGCGGCCCTCCGCCACCCTTTCAGGCTAGGACGCCCCCGAACCGCCCGCACGCCGGCCCGGGACCGCCCGCGCACCGGCCCCGAACCGCCCGCGCATCGGCCCGGGACCGCCTGCGCATCGGTCCCGAACTGCCCGCGCATCGGCCCGGGACCGCCTGCGCATTGGCCCGGAACCGGCCGCGCATCGGCCGGGGACTGCCTGCGCATTGGCCCCGAACTGCCCGCGCATCGGCCCGGGGATCGTGCGCGCATCGCCCCCGAACTGCCCGCGCATTGCCCCCGAACCGCCCGCGCACCGGCCCCGACCGCCCGCGCATCGGTCCCGAACTGCCCGCGCATCGGCCGGGGACTGCCTGCGCATTGGCCCCGAACTGCCCGCGCATCGGCCGGGGACCGTCCGCGCACCGGCCCCGAACCGCCCGCGCATCGCCCCCGAACCGCCCGCGCACCGGCCCCGGACCGCCCGGGCGTCGTGCCGGGACCCCGGCCCGGGAGGTGGCGACGCCCCTCACGTGCCGCGCAGTTGCAGCAGGTACGCCGCCGTGCGGGCGACGGTGGGGTCCTCGTCCCGGGACAGGTCCGACAGGCCCCGCGCCGCCGCCCCTCCCGGGATGCCGGCGAGGGCCTGCACCAGCCGAAGCCGGGCGGGCGCTGCGGCCGGGCCGTGACCGAGGCGGTCGAGGAGCCCGGCGGCGATCCGGTCCGCCGACGCCGGATCACCGGCCAGCGCGCCCAACGCATCGGCGGCGTCCACGTCGTTCGCCCCCTCGACGACCATGTCGGTGAGCGCCGGGACGGCCCGCGCCACCCCCCGTAGCCCCAGTGCCAGGGCCGCGGCCCGGCGCACCCCGGCGTCGCCGTCCTTCAGCCCCTCCTCCAGCAGCGCGGTCGCCTCCGGGACGGGGAGCTCCGCGAGGGCCCGTACGGCGCGTCCCCTCACCTCCGCCGCCGCCGACCGCAGACCCTCCGCGAGCGGCCCGACCGCGGCGCCGCCGGCCCGGGCCAGCGCCCACCGCAGGGCGCCGGCGACATTCGGCTCCGTCTCGCCCAACGCCGCCTCGGCCAGGGCCTCCACCGGCGCCGGGCCCCCGTCGGCCGCGCCCAGGGCGGCCCGCTGGCGCTCCCCGGCGCTGGGCGACCGGAGGGCCTGCAGGAGCGCGACGGCCCGCAGCACCTCGTCCCAGCCGGCGGGCTCCGCCGCACCGATCCGCTCGAGGCGCGTCAGCAGCCGGGTCTCGGCCGCGATCCGCTCGCGCAGCTGCCCGGCCAGGTCGTCGATGAGCCCGGCGGGAGTGAAACCCGGATCGTCCAGCGCCCGCGCGACGTCGCGCAGCCCGAGGCCCAGCGACCGCAGGCTCTCGATGTGGAAGATCCGCCGGACGTCCTCGCCGGAGTACTCCCGGTAGCCCGCGCCGGAACGGCCGGCCGGCCGCAGCAGGCCAAGTGACTCGTAGTGCCGGAGCATCCGGGCGCTGACCCCCGACCGCCGTGCCACCTCACCGATCAGCACTGCCCGTCCACTCCCTCCGGCCGTCCCCGCCCTACCCTCCGACCATGATCCGCCTCGCCTCCTCGACGGCCCACTCGAACCCCGCGTCGGGGTCGCGCACCAGCCGCTGCGTGGCGAGCGCGTGCTCCCGCACCCGGGGGGCGGGGTCCGCCTCCGCGGCACGCAGCACGGGCATCCCCTCCTCGCCCAGGGCGACGAACGCCCGGCTGAGGCTCAACCGCGTCTCGCGCCCGCCCCGCCCCAGCTGCGTCGCCAGCACGGCGGCCAGGTCCCCGCCCCCGCCGTCCGGGACGAGCACGACCGCCGCCCGCCAGGCGCTGCGCGCCACCGCGTCGTCTGCGTCGGTCAGCAGCGCCCGGGTGAGCGCCGGCCACGCCCGCCGGTCCCCGATCTTGGACAGCGTGTGCAGGGCCTGGCTGCGCGCCTGGGCGCACTCCGCGTCCAGCTCCGCCACGAGCTTCGGGACCGTCACCGCGGCCGGCTGGCGGACCAGCGCCCACGTCAGCATGTCCCGCACGAAGAACTCGGGTTCGACCGCGCACCGTGCGACGAGCGCGTCGGCGCAGCGGGGATCCGCGGCCGTCCCCACCTCCAGCGCCGCCCGCAGCCGCACCGACGCACTGCCGTGCGCCAGTCCCTCCAGGGCCCGTACCAGCCCCGCTTCCGTCTCCTGCGTGATCACCGGGACCACCTCCTCGACGGACAGCCAAGACCTTGCCACCGTGTCAAGGTCAAGCCCGGCCGCGCGGATCCCCCCGGAGCCGGGAGCTGCGGGGGGAGGAGGAGGCCTCAGCAGCCGCCGCAGTTGTAGTAGAGGACGTCCCAGTGGTTGCCCTCGTCCGCGTAGACGTTGCCCGAGCCCGACTGCCACTGGGGAGCGCCGTCGCCGCGCAGGCCGATGTAGGCGAAGGTGCCCTTGATGTAGTTGGTGAGGCAGGTGGCCTTGGCGTAGTCGAGCTTGTAGCCGTTCCAGTGGGAGTACGTGCCGCTCGCGTGGCCGGTCTCGGTGCCGCCGGTGATGTTGAGCGCGCAGCCGCTGGCGCCCTTGAGGGTCTGGGCGCCCTGGGCGGTGGCGAGGTTGAGCTGCTCGAAGGAGGTACAGGCCGGGTTGGAGCGGTCCGAGCAGTTGCCCGAGGAGGACCAGGTGATCCCGGCCTGGCGGAACATCGAGGTCGCCGTCGCATGGGTGATCTTGGTCGCGGCCTGGGCCTGGGACGCGCCGGTCAGAACTCCGAAGCCGGGTGCGAAGAGCACGCCGAGGACGAGGAAGAGAGCGGTGAGGACGGATCGGGTCTTCACTTCGTGAGCCTCCTGCTGGGGTGACCGTGAGAGGTGGGGCCGGGTCCGTGCGGGTGGGGCACCGCGATGGTGCCCGACGTGTCCTTCCGCGCGCCAGAGGGCGTCCGTGCCGCGGCCTCCGGACCGGCCCGCGGCCTCCGGACCGGCCCGCGGCCTCCGGACCGGCCCGCGGCCTCCGGACCGGCCCGCGGCCGCCACGCGGCCCGGGTCCGGGCCCGTCCGGGTCCCGTCGCGGTGAATCCTTTTCCCGGTACGACTGATCCACCCGCACGGGTGGACGTCCCCCGCGGCCCGGTCCCGGACCCTGACGGCCCCTCTATAAACGGGATGATCTTCCCCCGTTGCCTCCACTGATGGGTCGTCACACCATGCTGAACGCCGCCCTGCGGGTGCTCGCCGCCACCTTCGTCCTCTCCGCCGCCGCCCTGACACCGCCCGCCGCGGCCGCCCCGGCGGCCGGCGAGGACTCCAGCGCCCCCTGCGGCCCGGTCGTCGAATACCGGGCCTGGGACTGGTGGCGGACCACGACGAACCCGGGGATCGCCCCGACGGTGGCGTCCACGGCGGCCGGGGAGCGCTGGCAGTGGCGGGATGACGTCAACACCCTGTGGCGCGGCGACACCAGGGAGAACGTCGAGGACATCTTCCGGACCGGCTTCACCCCGCGCGGCGACCAGCTCATCCCCCTCGCCGAGTACATCGTCAAGGGAGGCGGCCAGCTCAGCGCGCACCTCAGCACCAGCTGTGACCCGTCGGTGGCCAAGCGGTTCGCGACGTACGGCACGGAGAAGGCCGGCTGGGTGTACGAGATCTACGCTCCCGGCGGCATCGACGTGAACGCGACGGCCCGGGTGAACGGCTACCAGTCGCCGTACCTGTGGAACAAGGAGATCGA
This sequence comes from Streptomyces katrae, assembly GCF_002028425.1. GTDB lineage: Bacteria > Actinomycetota > Actinomycetes > Streptomycetales > Streptomycetaceae > Streptomyces > Streptomyces katrae_A. The sequence continues at coordinate 7,152,233 of NZ_CP020042.1, forward strand.
CTTCCCGGGCGGTGTGCAGGGCAAGTTCATCAAGGGGGCCTGCAAGTACCGTCTGACGGGTACGGACCCGGTCACCAACGACAAGACCTGGGAGCGGCTGGGCTGCAAGGACAACACCGGCTTCGCCCCCTACAAGAGCGACCGGGCCGCCTACGCCCTCACGCACTGACCCCCGGCCGCGTCCCACGGCCCGCCGGGCCGCCCGGCGGGCGCGGGGCGCCCGCCGGCAGCACGGTCCCGTCCGGGCCGGACGTCAGCCGTTCAGGTTGCGCATGTACTCCGGGGAGTAGCGGTCGCCGGAGGCGACGCCCCGGGGGGCCACGGCCTCGATCGCGGCGATGTCCTCCTCGGTGATCGTCACCGTGGTGGCGGCGACGTTCTCCTCCAGGTAGCGGCGCCGCTTGGTGCCCGGGATCGGCACCGCGCCCCGGTGCAGCACCCACGCGAGGGCCAGCTGGGACGGGGTGACCGACTTCGCCTCCGCGAGGCGGCGGACGGCGTCGACGACGGCGAGGTTGCGGGAGAAGTTCTCGCCCTGGAAGCGGGGGTCGGTGCGGCGGAAGTCGTCCTCGGCGAAGTCGTCGGGGCTGGTGATGGCGCCGGAGAGGAAGCCGCGCCCCAGCGGGGAGTAGGCGACCAGGCCGATGCCGAGCTCGTCGAGGGCGGCCTGTACGCCGTTGTCCTCCAGGCCCCGCTCGAACAGCGAGTACTCGGTCTGGACCGCCGTCAGGGGGTGGACGGCGTGCGCGCGCCGGATGGTGGCCGCGGCGGCCTCGCTGATGCCGAGGTAGCGGACCTTGCCCGCGGTCACCAGCTCCGCCATGGCGCCGATGCTCTCCTCGACCGGCACGTCGGGGTCGATGCGGTGCAGGTAGTACAGGTCGATGTAGTCGGTGCCCAGGTGGCGCAGCGAGCGTTCGGCGGCGCGGTGGATGTAGGCGCGGCGGCCGTTGTGGCCGTGGACGGTGCCGTTGTCGTCGATCTCGATACCGGTCTTGGTGGCGATGACCACCTGGTCGCGGCGGCCGGCGACGGCCTTGCCGACCAGCTGCTCGTTGACGAAGGGACCGTATGCCTCGGCGGTGTCGAGGAGGGTGACGCCCAGCTCGAGGGCCCGGTCGATGGTGGCCAGCGATTCGGCCTCGTCGGTGGCGCCGTAGAAGGCGCTCATGCCCATGCAGCCGAGGCCTTCGGCGCCGACGTGCAGACCCTGGGAGCCGAGTGCGCGCAGTTCCATGCTGTTCTCCTGGAGGAGGGGAAGGGAAATAACTAACTGGTTACCTACACGATGCACGAGCCCGGGCCGTCATGTCAATAACCAGATAGTTACTTGCTAGCCTGGGCGGCATGGCACGTGATTCCAGCGCAACGAAGGCCCGCATCCTCGCGGCGGCCTTCGACGAGTTCGCCGAGTACGGTATCGCCGGCGCCCGGGTCGACCGCATCGCCGACACGGCCGGGGCGAACAAGCGGATGATCTACGTGTACTACGGCAACAAGGAACAGCTCTTCGACCAGGTTCTCCTCCAGGCCGTGGAGCAGGGCGCGGAATCCGTCCCCTTCGACGCCGAGGACCTCCCCCGCTACGCGGGTGCGATCTTCGACCACCTCACGGCCGACCCGCGGCTGATGCGGCTGCTGATGTGGAAGCGGCTCGAACGCCCGCAGGCCACCGCCCCGGAAGCGGAGTCCTACGCCCGCAAGACCGCCTCACTGGCCGCGGCCCAGCGCGGGGGCCACGTCGACCCCGCGCACGATCCGGCCGACCTGCTCACCCTGGTCCTCGGCCTGGCCCAGGCCTGGTACACCACGGCCGGCGGCGACCCGGACACCGCACGCCACCGCGCCGGCCACCGCGCGGCCGTGGTCGACGCGGTGGCCCGGCTGGTCGAGGTCCGCGACCCCGCCTGAGACGGACACGCACCCGCAGGTCTGGACGGACGTCACGCTCCGCGCGGTACGGGACGAGGACCCGGCGGTCTTCCACGCCGACACGAGCGCTCCCGAGGCCGCACGCGGGGGCGGAGACCGACGAGGTGGTCCTCACCCTCCCCGGCTGAGGACCCCGCCTCGTGCGCCGAGCTCAATGACGGGCCCGCGCGGGGGGTGCCCGGCGGGCCCGGTACGCGGGCGGCGCGGCCGGCCGGGCGGGGGGCCGGCAACCGCTGAGAGGCGTGCGCAGGGTGCGCGGGGTTTGCGGCCCGCCGGAGCGGGTCGCGACCGGGCCGGCCCGCCATGTGGGCGGAGAGCACCCGGGCCGGCTCCTCGGCGTTCCCGGCCTGGGCGACCGGTACGTCGCGGACCGTCGATGCCGCGCACCAGGTCCCGGCCTCGGGCCGGCGCGCCCGCACGGCACGGCGCAGCCTCGTCGTCACCGGGCTTCGACCGGCCTGAAGGTCGACCTCCGCCGTCACGCGGGTGTGGCCGCTGCAGGGAGCCGGCGGGCGCGGGCCGCCGGCACGAGCCCCAGCGCGCAGCCGACGAGCAGGCCCACGCCGTGGTTGTTGGCGAGCAGGCACAGCACGAGGCCCGCCGCGGGGACGGCGAGCGCCGCCCACCGCAGGGCGACGGCGCTGCCGCGCACCGCGTACCAGGCGGCGAGTGTGCCGACCAGGCCGCAGATCGCCACCGAATCGCCGCCTCCCCGGGGGCTCCAGCCGGCCATGCTCACCGCCTGGGCGGTGACACCGCTCACCGCGAGGACCAGCACGGTCCGCCAGGCCCCGAACCGCCGCTCGGCCACCGGAGCGACGACCGCGAGCGCGGCCAGGTTGACCAGGAGCTGGAACCATCCGGACGACTGCACCAGCAGGGCGGTGCCCGCCCGCCACCACGCGCCGTGGGGCTGCCGCGCCAGCGCGTCGACGGTGCCGGGGACGGTCGTCTGGACCACGCCGAGCACCACCATCACGGCCAACAGCACCACCGCGACCCGGGGGACCGGCCGCCGCCAGGCCCGCAGCAGGGCCACCGGAGGAGGGACCTGGGCGGGGCCGCCCTCCGCGGCGAGCGCGGCCAGGAGCTGCAGGCCGGGCACGACGACGGCCGCGGCGCACCCGTAGAGCACAACACTGTGCATGTTCATGATCGAAGCCTGTCAGACCCCACCCCTTGCGGGTCCCGCGGGAGCCGACATGCCCATGGCAGGCTGGCGCGCATGTCCGCAACCCCCGAGCCCGAGCCCGTCCGGGCCACCCTCCAGCTGTCGGGCCGGCCCCTGTCCTACCTCGACTCCGGCGGCCCCGGCCCGCTCCTCCTCGCCCTGCACGGGCACTTCGGCGAAGCCCGTACGTTCGCCCCGCTGGCCCGGCAACTGGCCCCCGACTGGCGGGTCGTGGCCCTCGACCAGCGCGGCCACGGCCACTCCGGGCGACCGCCGGACTTTTCCCGCGAGGGATACGTCGAGGACGCCGCAGCCGTGCTGCACCACCTCGGCGGCCCCGGCCCGGCGGTCGTCCTCGGCCATTCCCTGGGCGGCGTCAACGCCTACCACCTCGCCGCCCGCCATCCCCGGCTGGTCCGTGCCCTGGTCATCGAGGACATCGGCGCCGAAGTCGACGGCGACCTGTCGTTCTGCCTCACCTGGCCGCACCGCGCCCCCACCCGGCCGGCGCTGCTGGAGGCCCTGGGCGCATCGGCCCCCCACCTGACGGACGCGGTCCGCGAGTACGGGGACGGCTGGGGCCTCGCCTTCCGTCCGCAGGACATGGCGGCCTCCCAGCGCGCCCTCAACGGCGACCACTGGCGGGCCTGGCTCGGCAGCGACTGCCCGGCCCTGCTGCTCCGCGGCACCCGCAGCGGCGTCCTGTCGGCCCGCCACGCCCGGGCCATGGCGGCCGCGCGCCCGCACACGCGGCTCGTCGAACTCCCCACCGGGCACAGCGTCCACGCCACCGACCCCGAAGGGTTCGCCGAGGCCGTCCGGACCTTCCTCGACGCTCTGCCCCCGCATCCGCATATTCGTTTGCCGCGGGCACGCCGCGCCGGATAGGAAGCTCGCATGCTGACAGGCGACAAGGTCGGGCTCAGGGCCCGCTTCGACGAGGACATCCCGCTCCTGCGGACCGAGCTCTACGACGACGTGGTCAACTCCTCGCGCTCCGAGGCCGGGCCGTGGCGGCCGGTGACCCCCGGAACGCAGGACCCGCGGCTCGTGGTCGACGAGAAGCAGGAGCGGAGCGTCTCGTTCTCCGTGGTGGAGCTGGACGGCGGCACGCTCATCGGCTCCGCCACGCTGTGGGGCATCGACAACCACAACCGCAACGCCCACATCGGGCTGGGCCTGTTCCCGGCCGCTCGCGGCAAGGGGTACGGCACCGACGTGGTAGCGGTCCTGTGCCACTACGGGTTCACCGTCCGCGGCTTCCAGCGGCTGCAGATCGAAACCCTCGCGGACAACGCCGCCATGCTGCGCTCCGCCGAGCGCAACGGCTTCGTCCGCGAGGGCGTACTGCGCAACTCGGCCTGGGTGATGGGCGAGTTCCTGGACCAGGTGCTCCTCGGGCTCCTCGTCCAGGACTGGAAGCAGGCCCCGGCGCGCTAGGTGTACTGCCCTGTGAGGTTGGGGACGCGGCTGGCGGGTGGTTTGCCTGCGAGTGCGGTGTGTCCGCGGTGGTGATTGTAGGTGTGGAGCCAGCCAGGGAAGGCGTCGCGTCGTTCCTGCTCTGAGTGGTAGGGGCGGGCGTAGGCCCACTCCTCGAGCAGGGTCCGGTTGAGGCGTTCGACCTTGCCGTTGGTCTGGGGCCGGTAGGGCCGGGTTCGCTTGTGGGCGATTCCGGCCGCTGTCAGGGCGTCGCGCCAGTCGCGGGAGCGGTAGCAGGCGCCGTTGTCGGTCAGGACCCGTTCGACGGTGATGCCCACGCCGGCGAAGTAGGCCTGGGCCCGGGCCCAGAAGGCGGTGGCGGTCTCCTTCTTCTCGTCGGCGTGGATCTCGCTGTAAGCGAGGCGGGAGTGGTCGTCGACGGCGGTGTGGATGTAGCTGTAGCCGGCGCTGGAGCGGTTCTTGCGGCCGGCCTGGCGGCCGAGGGTCTTGTGGCCGCCGCCGTCGGGGATGTTGCCGAGCTTCTTGATGTCCACGTGGACCAGCTCGCCCGGACGGTCGCGTTCGTAGCGGCGTATGACGGCGCCGGTGGCGCGGTCCAGGTGCGTGAGACGGGCCAGGCCGAACCGGGTCAGGATCCGGTGCACCGTCGAGGGCACCAGGTTGAGCAGGTGGGCGATGCGGGCGGGCCCCCACCGGCGGGCGAGGCGGACCTTGATGATCCGCCGCTCGATGCGGGTCGGGGTCCGGCGTGGGCTGGTGTGCGGGCGCGAGGACCGGTCGGTCATTCCGGCCTCACCCCCGGCCCGGTAGCGGGCCGCCCACCGCTGGGCGGTGGTGGGCGAGACCTGGAATCGCTCGGCCGCCCGGCGCAGCGGCCAGCCGTCCTCGACCACGCAGCGGGCCAGGCGAAGGCGTCCGGTCTCGGTCAGGGGTGCATTACGGTGGGGCATGAGGGCCTTCTGCTGGTCGGTGTAGACGTCGCAATCCACACCGAACCCGGAAGGCCCTCACCCGTTCAAGATCCCTCAGCCGAGACCTGCGTCACCCGTCCACAACCTCCCAGGGCAATACAGCTAGGGCCTGCCCCCGGCCGGCCCTGCCCCCGGCCGGGCGGCTCGGCTCAGGCCAGGTCGAACCGGTCGAGGTTCATGACCTTGTCCCACGCGGCCACGAAGTCCCGCACGAACTTCTCCCGCGCGTCCTCACACGCGTACACCTCCGCCAGCGCCCGCAGCTGGGAGTTGGAGCCGAAGACGAGGTCGACGGCCGTGGCGGTCCACTTGACCTCACCCGTGGACCGGTCCCGACCCTCGAACTCGCCCTCCACCGTGGCGGAAGCCTTCCATTCCGTCCCCATGTCCAGCAGGTTGACGAAGAAGTCGGGGGTCAGCGTCCCGGGCCGGTCCGTGAACACACCGTGCGGGGACCGCCTGAAGTTGGCGTCCAGGGCGCGCATCCCGCCGAGCAGCACCGTCATCTCCGGAGCCGTCAGCGTCAGCATCGAGGCCCGGTCCAGCAGCAGCGTCTCGGCCTCCGGCTTCTCCCCGGCCCGGCAGTAGTTGCGGAACCCGTCCGCGCTCGGCTCCAGTACCGCGAACGACTCCACGTCCGTCTGCTCCTGCGAGGCGTCCGTGCGCCCGGGCGCGAACGGCACCTTGACGTCGTGCCCGGCGTCCCGCGCCGCCCGCTCGACGGCCGCGCACCCGCCCAGGACGATCAGGTCGGCGAGCGAAACCCTCGTGCGGCCCGATCGCGAGCCGTTGAACTCCTCCCGGACCTGTTCGAGGGCGTCCAGCACCCGCGACAGCTCCGGGGTGTCGTTGACCTCCCAGCCCCGCTGCGGAGCCAGCCGGATCCGTGCCCCGTTGGCCCCGCCGCGCTTGTCGGTGCCGCGGAAGCTCGCCGCCGACGCCCAGGCCGTGGAGACCAGTTCGGAGACGGACGGGCCCGACGCGAGGATCGTCTCCTTGAGCGCGGCGACCTCCTCGTCCGTGACCAGGTCGTGGTCGGCCTGCGGCACCGGGTCCTGCCACAGCTGCGGCTCCGGGACCCAGGGGCCGAGGTAGCGCGTGACCGGTCCCATGTCGCGGTGCAGCAGCTTGTACCAGGCCTTGGCGAAGGCGTCGGCCAGCTCCTCGGGATGCTCCCGGAACCGGCGTGAGATCGGCCCGTACACCGGGTCCAGCTTCAGCGCGAGGTCGGTCGTGAGCATCATGGGGGCGTGCCGCTTCGCGGGGTCGTGCGCGTCGGGCACGGTGCCCTCGGCCGCCGGATCCTTCGGCTTCCACTGGTGCGCCCCGGCCGGGCTGGTGGTCAGCTCCCAGTCGTACCCGAACAGGTTGTCCAGGTAGCCGTTGTCCCACCGCGTCGGCTCGGTCGTCCACGCGCCCTCGAGGCCGCTGGTCAGCGTGTGCACGCCGCTGCCGGTGCCGAAGGTGTTCCGCCAGCCGAGGCCCTGCTGCTCCAGCGGGGCCGCCTCGGGCTCCGGGCCGACGTACTCGGCGGTGACCGCACCGTGGCACTTGCCGAACGTGTGGCCGCCGACGATCAGCGCGACCGTTTCCGTGTCGTCCATCGCCATACGGCCGAACGTCTCACGGATGTCCCGGGCGGCGGCCAGCGGATCCGGGTTTCCGTTGGGCCCTTCCGGATTCACGTAGATCAGGCCCATCTGCACTGCGCCGAAAGGGCCCGTGAGCTCTCTGTCACCGCTGTATCGCTCGTCTCCGAGCCAGGTGTCCTCCGGCCCCCAGAAAATCTCCTCGGGCTCCCAGATGTCCTCCCGGCCGAAGCCGAATCCGAACGTCTTGAAGCCCATTGATTCCAGGGCGCAGTTACCCGCGAACACGAGAAGGTCCGCCCAGGAGATCTTCCGTCCGTACTTCTGCTTGACCGGCCACAGAAGGCGCCGCGCCTTGTCGAGGCTCGCATTGTCCGGCCAGCTGTTCAAAGGGGCGAACCGCTGGGCGCCGGCACCCCCGCCGCCCCGGCCGTCGGCGATCCGGTACGTGCCCGCCGCATGCCAGCTCATCCGGATGAACAGCGGCCCGTAGTGGCCGTAGTCGGCGGGCCACCAGTCCTGGGAGGTGGTCATCACCTCGAACACGTCCCGTTTCAGCGCGTCGACGTCGAGGGTGGCGAACTCCGCCGCGTAGTCGAAGTCCTCGCCCATCGGACTGGCCAGGGGGGAATTCTGATGGAGAACCTGGAGGTCCAGCTGATTCGGCCACCAGTCCCGGTTCGTGTGGGGCCGGGTCGCCGTGGGGGAGGGTGAGGGGATTACCGGGTTCTCGCTCTCGCTACCGGACACGTCCGTCCTTCTTTCCTGTCGCTGTCGGGAGTCGGATGTTCGAGCCGTATCGGCGTCCGTCATGGTCGCGCACCGCGGGCTCCAGAGCCACGAGAACACGCATGGCATTCCCGTGCACTACGGCCCGGATTCCCCATATCGCTCAAAGGAGCATTCACGGACGGCACGGCGGGGAGCGCATTCCCATTCCCGGGGAAATGGCCGGGGCCGCCTTCCCGCCCCGCGTCCTCACACCCGGGGCCGGGCGGCCATCGCCCAGGAGAACACCCCGAACAGGAGCAGCCCCGCCGCGACGGCGGCCAGCAGCCAGGGGCCCGCCGGGGTCTGCGCGAACGAGCGGAGGGTGTCGTCGACTCCCTTCGCCTTCCGCGGGTCGTACGAGACGGCGGCGTGGACGAGGAACGCGCCGGCCGCCGTGAACACGGCCCCGCGCGCCACTCCGCCCACCACGCCGAGGACGTCCACGGCCCGCCGGGCCCCCCGGGGAAGGCGGCTCGTCTCCATCTGCTCACGGAAGGAGAGCCGGGCCGCGCCCACGATGATGACGACCCCTCCGATGGCGACACCGAGCCCCGCCAGCCCCACGAGCCACGGGCCGGCCGGGATGCCCAGCACCCCGGCCGTGACGTCCCGGGACTGCTCGTCGCTCGAACGCCCACCGCCGTGCCCCGCGGCGAAGGACAACGTGGAGAAGGCCGTCACCCCGTAGAAGCAGGTCCGGGCGGCCGCCGCCACCCGCTTCGCCGGCCCCCGGCCGTCGGGGCCGGCGGAACCGAAGACGGCCTCCGAGAGCCGCCAGAGCGCCATCGCCACCAGACCGGCCCCGACGGCCCACACCAGCACCCGTCCGAACGGATGGCCCGCCAGCTCGGCGAGCGCCCCCGTGCGGTCGGCCGCCTGCCCGGGGCTCCCGAAGGCGACCCGCAGGGCCAGTACGCCCACCAGCACGTACAGCACCCCGCGCGTGGCCAGCCCGCACCGGGCGGCCACGGCCACCGCCGCGCGCGTCTCACGTGCCGTCGTTCCACCGCCCGACGGTCCGGCCATGCTCCACCCTTCCTGTGCGGGATCCCGCACGCCGCACCTGCCCCCTGCGGTCCGCGCCATGCGCCGGACCCGGGCCTGACGCCGTTTCGGCCCCGGCGGCCCGGGTAACCGCGCGGTCACGGACCACCACCCCCGATGAGGAGGCAACATCCATGGCCGGCATAGGCGGTTGCATCACCCTGTTCGTGGTGGGGGCCATCCTCACCTTCGCGAGCGACTGGCAGATGAAGGGCGTCAACCTGGACGTGGTGGGCCTGATCATGATGGCCGGAGGGCTGCTGGGACTCGGCGTCTACAGCAGCGTCCTGCGCCGCCGCCGCGCCGCCGCCCTCCCGGTGGTCGACGAGACCCGGGACCGGACCTGAGCCGATGCCGGGGGCCGTGCACCGTCATGGGGCGGGCCCCCGGCGGACGAGCGGGAAGTGCGGCGCCGAGGTGCAAAGCGCGCGATCGAGGGTAGGCGCGGCCCATGATCGGCCCACTTCGCCGCGCGGCCCCCGGGCCCCCGTCCCGGTCATGGCCCGCGGCTGACCAGGAGACCCCCGTGCCCAGCACCGCACTGACCCACCTCGACGCCGTCCCCCTGCAGCGCCTGATCGCCCTGCCGGGCGTCTACCGCCCGCAGGCGGACACCCTGCTGCTCGCCGACGCCCTCGCCCGGGAGCCGCTGAGCCCCGGCGCACAGGTCGTCGAAATCGGCACGGGCACCGGAGCGCTCGCCCTGCGCGCGGCGGCCCGGGGCGCCCACGTCACCGCCGTCGACGTGGCGTGGCCGGCCGTCCTGGCCGCCCGCCTCAACGGATGGCGCCGGCGTCTGCGGCTGCGCGTCCTGCACGGCGACTTCGCCGACCGGACGCGTGGGCACCGCTTCGACCTGATCCTGGCCAACCCGCCCTACGTCCCCGGCCCCGATTCGCGGCTGCCCACCAGCGGGGCCGGGCGCGCCTGGGAAGCCGGCCGCGAAGGCCGCGCCGTCATCGACCGCATCTGTACGGCCGCCCCGGCGCTGCTGCGCCCCGGAGGCGTCCTCCTGATGGTCCACTCGGGCATGTGCGGGGTGCAGAAGACCCTCGCCCTGCTGGCCGGGCAGGGCCTGTCCGCCCGTGTCACCGAACGCGCCCGAATCCCCTGGGGGCCCGTGCTGCGGTCCCGCGCGGCGTGGCTGCGGCAGGCCGGGCTGGCGGCGGAGGGCGAGGACCAGGAGGAGCTGGTGGTGGTCCGTGCCCAGTACGCCTGACCCCGAGCGCACCCGCCCGCCGGCACCGGCCGGGGAGGGGCCCCGCCCCCGGCGGGTCCGCGTGGAGCGCGGCGGCCCGGTCCTGGTCGAGGGCCCGGTCGAGATCACCCTGGACGACGGGACCACCGTCCGGTCGGACCGGTTCACCGTCGCCGTGTGCACCTGCCGGCGCAGCCGTACGTACCCCTGGTGCGACACCAGCCACCGTCCCCGCGAACGGGCCGCCCCGGCATCCGGGCGTCCCGGGGAACCCCACGCACCCGACGGACCCCGGGCGCCCGCCGGGGGCCACGAACCCGAGGACAGGACCGACCGATGACCGCACCCGCCAGCACCCCCGCCGGCGCGCCCGCCCGGACCGACGCGGCGGAACCGGCCGCGCGCGGCCCCGTCCTGGTCGAGGGCCGCGGCCCGCTGTCCCGCGCCGTGGTGGCCGCCCTGCGCGGCGGCCCTCCCCCGTCCGCCGGTACCGCGGCCGCCGGCAGCACGGCCGTACGCGGGGCCGTGGACAGGACCGACCCGTGGGGAGAGGACCTCCACCTCTCCCTCTACCTGCTCTACGAACTGCACTACCGCGGCTTCGCGGGCGGGGACGACGCCCTCGAATGGGATCCGGCGCTGCTGGGGCTGCGCGGGGCCATGGAGGAACGTTTCCTCCATGCCCTGCGGACGGCGACGGCCGACGCCCCGGGGACGGTGACGGAAGCCTTCGGCCCCCTCCTCGTCGAACCCGTGGACCTCGGCGGAAGCCTCAGCCACCACCTGGAGACCGAGGGCGAACTCTGGCAGCTGCGCGAGTACGCGGCCCTGCGCTCCCTCTACCACCTGAAGGAGGCCGACCCGCACGCCTGGGTGATCCCCCGGCTGCACGGCCGGGCCAAGGCGGCCATGGTCGCCATCGAGTACGACGAGTTCGGCGCCGGCCACCCCGACCGCGTCCACGCCCGCCTCTTCGCCGGCCTCATGGCCGACCTCGGCCTCGACACCACGTACGGCCACTACCTGGACCGCGCTCCCGCGCCCCTGCTCGCCACCGTCAACCTGATGTCCCTCCTGGGCCTGCACCGCGCCCTGCGGGGGGCCCTGGTCGGGCACTTCGCGTGCGTCGAGGTCACCTCCTCGCCCGGCTCCCGCCGCCTCGCCCGGGCCATGCGCCGGTGCGGCGCGGGCCCCGCGGCCGAGCACTTCTATGCCGAACACGTGGAGGCCGACGCGGTGCACGAACAGGTCGTGCGCCACGAGGTCATCGGCGGTCTGCTCGCCGACGAGCCGGAGCTGGAGCCCGACGTCGCCTTCGGCTGCGCGGCGACCCTCCTGCTGGAGGATCGGCTCGCCGCCCACATCCGTACGGCGTGGGACCAGGGCCGCTCGGCCCTGCGCCCGCCGGCGGTTCCGGGGCCCGGCACGGGCTGATCGGGTCCGCGTCGCTTCACGGGGACGGCGTCCTTCTGAGCGGTGTGCCAGTTGGTGACGACCGGGCGGTCGACCGTGCCTCCGTGCCGTCGGATCGGCGCTTTCTTGATCACTATGAGGGAGCCGTGAGCCGGGGACCGCCCGCGTCTTCGTTCCAGGACGCCGCTGTCACGAACCGGCGACACGACCCCCCGGTTCCGGCCGGGCGGCCTCCCGGGTGGCCCGATCCGCCACCGGGGCGCGCCCGTTCGGCGTATGTATCCAGGGGTGCGGGGCGCGGCCGCCCGGACGGGATACGGATGTTCCCGCTGCCCGCCCCCATCGCCCCAGGGAGACCCGATGCGCTGCATCAACCGGCGAGACCTCGCACTGCTGGCGCTCCGCGCCGGAACCGGAGCCGTCCTCATGGCGCACGGAACGCAGAAGCTGTTCGGCTGGTTCGGCGGCGGCGGTCTGGACAAGACCGCGGCCGCGATGGAGCACATGGGCTTCACCCCCGGCCGGCAGAGCGCCCTGGCCGCGGGACTCGGCGAGACGGGCGGGGGCGCGCTGCTGGTCCTGGGCCTGGCCACCCCGGCGGCGGGCGCGGCGGCGGCGGGCGCCATGGCGGGAGCGGTGTCCGTCCACGCCCCGGCCGGGTTCTTCGCCCAGGCCGGGGGATACGAGTACCCGGCCTTCCTCGGATTCACCGCGGCCGCCATCGGCCTGGCCGGCGCGGGCCGCTACTCCCTGGACCACGCCACCGGCCACACCTTCGACCAGCGGTGGATGCTCGGCCTGGCGTTCACCGCGAGCGCCCTGGCGGCGGCCGCGGTCGTCGCCAAACGGGCCCGGGCACAGCAGAGCGACGAGGGGGAATCCGCCTGACCCGCGGCTCCACGTACCATCCCGCCGACCGGGCCCGGACCGGCTCGTCTGGGTACGCCGGCGGGCGGGGCTGAGTAGGACGACTCATGTGGTGCGGGTGCGTGGGTGGTCAGGCTGGGGTGGTCGTCGTCGTCCTCGTGAACGGGAATCGCCGTGCTCAGCCGCCTCGCCCGCCTCGTGGTTCCCGCCCTGGCGCGGATCCGCGTCACCACCGCGTCCGACGCGCGGTTGCCGTCCGGCAGTGTCATCGTCGCCAACCACACGTCGCTCGCCGACCCGGCCGTGGTGCTCGCCGCCCTGCACCGGTGCGGGGTCGAGCCCGTCGTCATGGCCGCCGCCGGCCTCTGGCGGGCCCCGGTCCTGGGGCGGCTGCTCGTCCGCGAGGGCCACATCCCCGTCCGCCGGGGGGACCGGCGGGCCGCCGAAGCCCTCGACCACGCCGTGTCGGCCCTGGCGGCGGGCCGCTCGGTGCTGCTGTACGCCGAAGGGGGCATCCCCTCCCGCCGTGACGCCGCCGAAGCCGCGCCGCTGCCCTTCCGCAGCGGGCTCGCGCGGCTCGTCGAGCGCACCGGAGCGCCCGTCGTCCCCGTGGGCCAGGCCGGGGCCCGCCGCGTCAGTTCCGGCGGCGTCGCCAAGCAGCTGGCCGGCGTCGCCACCGCCCCGCTGAGGCGGCCGCGGCTGCACGTCCACGTCGGCCCCCCGCTGGAGCTGACCGGCGACGTGGCCGCCCGGACGCTCCAGGCGCACGCCGCCGTCACCGACGCATGGCGCACCGCGGCCGCCCGGTTGCGCGAGCCGGCCGCGTACGACGGGTGACGGGGACGGCGGGGCGGGGGCGGTATCGCGCCAATTCCGCGGATCCGGCCGTAAGGAGCCGCGCGATCGGTAGCGTCCCGATACGGAAGACCCGTGCCGCGCCCGGCACACGACACCGACGGAGGACAGCCATGGCGAATGTGGAAGTGTCGCTCAAGGAAGCGATGACCTCGATCGAGGGGGCCCTGGGGGTGGCGCTGGTCGACTACGCCAGCGGAATGGCCCTCGGCACGCTCGGCGGCGGCAAGGACCTGGACCTGATGGTGGCGGCCGCCGGGAACACCGACGTCATCCGGGCCAAGCTGCGGACCATGGAGATGCTCGGCATCCAGGACGAGATCGAGGACCTCCTCATCACCCTCGGCAGCCAGTACCACCTGATCCGGATCCGCCGCGGCCGGTCCGGCGGCGGTCTGTTCCTCTACCTCGTCCTGGACCGCGGCAGGTCGAACCTGGCGATGGCCCGGCACCAGCTGGCCCGCATCGAGTCCGATCTGGAGGTCTAGCCGCGGCGTCCGTCGGGCCCACGCACGCCCATGAGTTGAAGAAATCTTCAACTCGGAACATGTGAAACCGGTCAACATCGGTTCCGCGTGGGCCGACCGGACGCGACGATGGGCGGGATGGCGTCGTCCCCGCCCGGGACGGACACCGTTCGAGGAGGAACAGGAGCGTGGTGGGCATGCAGGTCCCGCTGTACCAGGCCAAGGCCGAGTTCTTCCGGATGCTCGGCCACCCGGTCCGCATCCGCGTACTGGAGCTCCTCCAGGACGGCCCGATGCCCGTACGGGACCTGCTCGCCGAGATCGACGTCGAGGCCTCCAACCTGTCGCAGCAGCTCGGCGTCCTGCGCCGCTCGGGCATCGTCGTCTCCACCCGCGAGGGCTCGACCGTCACCTACGCCCTCGCCGGCGGCGACGTCGCCGAACTCCTGCGCGCCGCGCGCCGGATCCTCACGGAGATGCTGGTGGGCCGCAACGCCCTGATCGCCGAGCTCAACGACCCCGACCCGGCACCGGCCCCCACTCCCGCCCGCACGTAGCCCGCCCTGGGGCGCCGCCCGGCGCGGAGGGCCCGCGCGGGGCCTGATGGAGCAACCTCGGCTGCGGACCGGCCGAGAGGGTGGTGGCATCGGTGGGATGAAGGATCCCTTCGCCTGCGAGGAGCCGGCCCTGCTGGCACGCACCGGCACCGCGGACCGGGCTGCGGCCCGCCGCGCCGTCGCTTCGCGTGCCACCGACAGCGAGGACCTGCGGACCCTGCTCGACATACTGGGCCTGCGCCCGGCCGACGACCCGCCCGCTGAGCACGACCGCTGGAGGGCGCCGCCGTCGCGGCCGTGAGCCACGGTGCCCGGGGCGCCCCGGCGGACCGCCCCCGGGGACCGCCCGGGCGGACCGGCCGGGCTGGGGATTCCGTAGGGTTCGTCCATGGATTCGATGATCATCAGGACCCGGAGGGCGGCCCTGCCGGCCGCGGTGGTGCTGTTCGCCGCGGCGGTGGTCGCCGTGTGCGCGGGCGGGCCGGTCCTGTGGTGGGGCCTTCCCCCGGCGGTGTGCGCCTTCATGGCCGGCAGCCGCCCCGGCCGGGGCGCGGACGTGCTCGTGGCGCTGGCCGCGGTGCTGGTGGCCGCCGCGGTGGCCGTGCTGCTGGTGCCCCAGTGGCTGGGCCTGGCCAGCATGTTCGTCGGGATGTTGCTGGTGGGGGCGATGCTGCCCTGGTTCGCGGGCCGGTTCCTGTGCCAGTACCGCGCGCTGGTGCGGGCCGGCTGGGAGCGGGCCGCGCAGCTGGAACGGGAGCAGCGGCTGGTCTCCGAACAGGCGCGGCTGCGTGAACGGACCCGGATCGCCCAGGACATGCACGACCTGCTGGGCCACGACCTCAGCCTGATCGCCCTGTCGGCCGGAGCGCTGAAGCTGTCACCGGGTCTGTCCGAGAAGGGCCGGGCCGCCGCCGGGGAGATCCGGGCGCGGGCGGGGGAGGCCGTGGAACGGCTCGCCGAGGTGATCGGCGTCCTGCGCGGTCCGCAGGAGTCCGGCCCCGGCCCGGCCGCCGACGGCCCCGCGCAGGACGCCGACGGCCCTGGACCGGCGGCGCTGCGGGCTCTGGTCGAGCGGGCCCGCGGGGCGGGACTCGACGTACGGCTGTGCGTGGAGGGGGAGCCGGAGCGCGCCGACGGGGCGGCCGCCGCGGGACGGGCGGCGGTCCAGCGGGTGGTCCAGGAGGCGCTGACGAACGTCGCCAAGCACGCTCCGGGCCACCGCGCCACCGTCTCCCTCCGGTACGGGGAACGGAGCACGCACGTCACGGTCACGGACGGGCCGCGCCCGGACGCGGGCCGTACCGCCCGCCCATCCGGAGGGGGCGGGAGCAGCGGGTTCGGCCTGATCGGTCTGGACGAGCGGGTCCGGCTGGCCGGCGGCACCTTCTCCTGCGGCCCCGAGGGGGCGGGCTATGCCGTCCGCGCCGTCCTCCCGCACGCCCGGGACTCCGGCCCCGCACCGGGCCGGGCCGCCGGCGGACCGGCCGTCCACGGGACCCGGCTGCCCGTGGCGCACCGCACCGCGAGCCGCCGGCTCGGGCGGACGGCCGCCGCGGCCGTCCTGGTGCCCCTGTGCTCCGCGGCCCTCCTCGTCAGTGCGGTACGGGCCTGGGAGGCCGTCACCGCCCGATGGTCGGTCCTCGATCCGCGGGACTACGCCCGCCTGACCCTCGGTCAGCCCAGGGCCGAGCTGGCGGCTCACCTGCCCGAGCGCCAGACCTCCCACCGCCCCCTGGTACCAGCCCCCGCGCCGCCGGGGGCGGTGTGCGAGTTCTACGTGCCGACCGCCGACCTGTTCGACGACCGTTCGGGGGACCTGTACCGGCTCTGCTTCCGTGCCGGACGCCTGGTCTCGGCCGACACCTACGAGGGAAAGGACGTCCGATGATCAGGATCCTGGTCGCCGACGACGAACCCATGATCCGCGCCGGCATCTGCGCGGTCCTCGCCTGCGACCCCGGCTTCTCGGTCGTCGCGCAGGCGGCCGACGGCCGGGAGGCGGTGGAGCTGGTCCTGCGTCACCGCCCGGACGTGGCCGTCCTGGACGTCCGGATGCCCGGCGGCGGCGGTATCGACGCGGCCGCCGAGATACGCCGGACGGTCCCCGGGACGGCGGTGGTCATGCTGACGACGTTCGGCGAGGACGAGTACATCCTGCGCGCCCTCGGGGAGGGCGCCGCGGGCTTCCTGATCAAATCGGGGGAGCCGGAGGAACTCCTGGCCGGTGTGCGGGCCGTGGCCGAGGGAGCCGCCTACCTGTCGCCGAAGGTCGCCGCCCGGGTGGTGGCGCACCTGGCCGCGGACGGCGCGGGTGCCCGGGCCGCCCGCCGCTCAGCCGCCCGCGCCCGGGTGGAATCCCTGACGGCCCGGGAGCGGGACGTGCTCGGCTGCCTCGGCGGGGGGCTGTCCAACGGGCAGATCGCCCGCCGTCTGGGTCTCGCGGAGGGGACGGTGAAGGCCCATGTCAGCTCGATCCTCGCGCGGCTGGGCGTCGACAACCGCGCCGCCGCGGCCGTGACCGCCCACGAGGCCGGTGTCGTGCCGGCGCCGCCGGCCGGGGGGTCCGCCAAGGAGCGCTGACGCGCCCCGGGCGGCCGCCGGCAGCGCCAGCAGCCGTACGACGGCCACCGCCGCCGCCCCCAGCACCGCACCCGCGAGCACGTCGTGCGGGTAGTGCACGCCGACCAGCACCCTCAGCAGGGCCGCCGCGCCCGCCACGGGCAGGGCGAGGGCCGCGAGCCGCGGCCGCACCGCCGAGACGCCGACGGCCAGTGCGACGGCGAGGGTCGCGTGGTTGCTCGGGAAGGACCAGTCGCCGGGCGCGGGGCACTCCGCGAGGGCCCGCGCCCACGGCAGGGCGCGGCACGGCCGCTCCTCGTCGACGAGCACCTTCAGCACCTCGCTGATCCCGTAGCCCGCGACCGTGCCCGCGGCGGCCGTGGCGAGCCCGCCCAGCCCCCGTGCGTCGCGGGTACGGAAGGCCCGCCACGCCGTCCAGGCCAGCAGGAGGCCGAGGACGACCAGCGTGCCGTCGCTCGCGGCCTCCAGCAGGGCGCGGGTCCAGCCCGGCAGGTCCGCCGCGGTCCCGCTCAGCGTCCGGTACACCGTGGCGGAGGCGCCGCCCGTCACCCGGGCCGGCGCGTCCGCGTCCCGCGCCCCGTCAGGGGCCAGTGCCAGGAGGGCCACCGCTGCGGCTCCGGCCGCCGCGCCCGCGAGGGGCACGCGGCGCCGCCGCCGGAATTCCTTGATCGTTTGCATGCTCCCGACGATAGGGAGCCGGGCCCGCGCGCACCCCGGCCGAACGGCCGCCCGCCACCCCGACGAAGGTCGGGGTTGACGGGCGGCGCGTCCGGTGCCTCAGGCCGGAAGGGCCCCGGCCAGGCCCGACCCGAGGAGCCGGAAGGCGCGGTCGGCGGCGGCGACGGCCTCCGGGTACACCTCGTCGGCGGGACGGCCGGCCTGCACCTGCCCGCTGTTGCGGTCGGCGAGCACCCGCAGGGCGGTGACGATCTGCACGGCGGCGAGCCGCGCGGTCAGCTCGTCGGCGCCGGACTCCTCCAGGGCCTGCGCCAGGGCGTCGATGCTGCGCCCCGCGTACCGCAGCAGCCGTTCGCTGAGGCTCGGCGTCGTGCTGAGCAGCCGGGCGAAGGCCACCGCCTCCGGGTCGGAGGTCAGCCCGGTGACCGGGTCGCGCCGCGCCAGGGCGTCGAGCTCGTGCGCGTGCAGGGCGTCGAGCGGGGACATGCCGGCCGGGCGGGCGCGGACCACGCGGGCCGACTCGTCCTCGTGGTCGGCGAACACGTGCAGGACCAGGTCTTCCTTGGTCGGGAAGTACGTGAACAGCGTGCGCTTGGAGACCTCGGCGGCCTCGGCGATCTCCACGATCGACACCTCGTCGAACCCGCGGGTCAGGAACAGGTGCAGGGCCGCTTCGAAGATCGTCTGCCGGGTCTTCTGCTTCTTGCGTTCGCGCAGTCCCAGGTGCTCAGTCATGCGCACACGATAGAGCAGAAGGGGTACCCGGGCGAAAGTTGCACCTGGTATAGTTATCGACCAAGTGAAGGAATCGTCCTGGGAGGCTCCATGAACACGCAGGTCACGGGCGTCATCGTCGTAGGGGCCGGCGGCGCCGGACTCATGCTGGCCACCGAGCTCGCCCTCGCCGGCGTCCCCGCCGTCGTGCTGGACCGGATGCCCGGCCGCAACCTCCAGTCCCGGGCGGGGGCGATCCAGCCCCGGACCGCCGAGGTGCTCGCGCTGCGCGGCCTGCTGGACGGAGCCCTCGGGCGATCGGTCGACTACCGGCTCGTCGGCGGCCACTTCGCCGGACTGCCCGTCCCGCTGGACTACGCGGCGTGGGACACCCGCTACCCGCACCCCGTCCTGCTCCCGCAGGACCAGCTCGAAGCCGTCCTCGAGGACCGGCTCGCCGAGCTCGGCGGCCGGGTGCTCAGGGAGCACCTGCTGACCGGGCTCCGGCAGGACGCCGACGGGGTCGTGATCACCATGGCCACGCCCGCCGGCGACCGCTCGCTGCGGGGCCGTTTCCTCGTCGCGTGCGACGGCGCCCACAGCAGCGTGCGCAAGACCCTCGGAGCCGCGTTCCCCGGCCGGGCCGCCACCGTCCGCATGGCCACCGCCGATCTGCTCCTCACGGGCGAGGTCGACGACAGCACGGCCGGACACATCAGCTCGCGCATCCACACCTCGCCCGAGGGCCACTTCGCCATGATCACGCCCCTGGCGAACGGACTGCACAAGCTCCTCTTCAGCGGCCCGCGCACGGCGCTGGCCGAGCGCGACGCCCCCGTGACGGCCGAGGAGGTCCGCGAGGTGCTGCGCGCCACCCACGGCGGCAGGCTCGACGTGGCCGAGATCCGCTACGCCTCCCGGTTCAGCGACGCGAGCCGGCAGCTGGAGCAGTACCGGCACGGCCGGGTGTTCTTCGCCGGGGACTCGGCCCACATCCACTCCCCGGCCGGCGGCCAGGGGCTCAACCTCGGTGTCCAGGACGCGTTCAACCTCGGCTGGAAGCTCGCCGCGGTCCTGCGCGGCGAGGCGGAGGAGGAACTGCTGGACACCTACCAGACCGAGCGGCACCCCGTCGCCGCCCGGGTGCTCGCCCTCACCCGGGCGCAGGGCGTCGTCATGGGCCCGCAGCGCGACGGCGGGCTGGGCGAGCTGCGCGACGTGCTCACCGACCTGCTCCGCGTGCCCGAGGCCAACCGGTACATGGCCGGTGTGATGGCCGGACTCGACCTGCGCCTCCCCTCTCCCGACGCCGCCGAACACCCGCTGCTGGGCCTGCGGATGCCCGACCTCGACCTCGTCACGGGCGAGGGCGAGCAGGTCCGGTTCAGCGACCTGACGCGCGGCGGGCGCGGCGTCCTGCTCGACCTCGCCGACACCCCGCTCGACGCCGCGGACCCCTGGAAGGACCGGATCGTGCGGGTGCGCGCCCGGGCGGAGGAGGGTGCCGTCGACGCCGGGGCCGTACTCGTCCGCCCCGACGGGTACGTCTGCTGGGCCGGCGGCGCCGGTCTCACCGAGACGCTCACCCGCTGGTTCGGCCCGGCCGGCCCCGGCGGCGCCGCGGGGGAGTCCGCGTGAGGACGCGTACGCGCCGGCCCCGCCCGTCAGGGACGGTGCCCGGCGACCGACCGGCGCGCGACGGGGAAGTCGAAATAGGTGTCCGGGAAGGGTTCGGGCTTGTACGTGAAGTGCCACCACTCCTCGGGCAGGTTGACGAATCCCTCCGCGGCCAGCGCCGTCCGCAGCAGTAGGCGGTGCGCGCGCTGGGTCCCCTGGACGCGCGGGTCGTCGGTGTGCGACAGCGTGTCGAAGCAGTCGAAACCCGTCCCCATGTCCACGGAGTTGTCGGGGTAGCGCTCCGCCTGGGGCGCGTAGCAGGGAACGGACTCCTGCCCCGGCCGCGGCGGGGGCGCGGGGAGCGCCGGCAGCGCCACGATCGTGAGGTCCATGGTGCTGCCGCGGCTGTGCCCTGACTTCTCCGCGATGTAACCGTCGTCGAACAGGCGCGACTTGTCGACCCGCGGATAGAACTCCGCCTTCATCCGCTCGTCGGCCAGGTCCTTCGCCCACCGCACGAAGTGGTCGACGGCGCGCTGCGGCCGGTAGCAGTCGTACACCTTGAGCGAGTACCCCTGCCGCAGGAGCTGCGCCTGCGCCCGGTGCAGGGCCTGGGCCGCCGGGCGCGTCAGGATGCAGACGGCCTGGCGGTAGCCGTCGATCCGCTCCCCGACGAAGTTGTGCGCCGCCGGGTAGCGCATCTCCTGGATGATCGTGGGGTCGACGGAGGCCAGCGCGACGAACTCCCGCGGTGCCTTGGGCTCCGGGGACAGGGCGGCGGCACCGGCACGGGGTGCCGCGGTCGCCGCGAACAGGGTCGTGGCCGCCACGGCAAGGACGAGCCGTGTCATGGGCGACGTGCTCATCGGGTTCTCCTCGGGACTGGGGGCTCTACGCGAAGGACGATCAGTCGGTCTGCTCGTACAGGTCAGTGCCGCCCCGCCCGTTCGAGCGCGGCGGCGACCCGGGCCACGCCGTCCTCCGTGGCGAGCCGGCGGGCGATGTCCCGGGCGCGCTCCCCGTAGGAGGGGTCCGTGACGGCCTGCCGCAGCGCGGACCCCAGGGCGGCGGAGTCGAGCCGGCGCAGGGGCACCACCCTGGGGGCGGTGCCCAGTTCCACGAGGCGCGAGGCCCAGAAGTGGGCGTCGAACTGCACGGGGACGGGGACGCAGGGAACGCCCGCGCGCAGGGCCGCGCCGGTCGTGCCCGCCCCCGCATGGTGGACGACGGCCGCCATGCGCGGGAAGAGCAGGGAGTGCGGAACGTCGCCGATGGTGATCATGTCGTCCTGGCCGGCGGCCGACAGCCCCGCCCAGCCCCGCTGGATCACCCCGCGCAGTCCGGCCGCGCGCAGGGCGCCGACGATCCGCGCGCTGACCCGCCCGGGATCGGGAGCGGTGGCGCTTCCCAGCCCCACGTACACCGGGGCCGGGCCGGAGTCGAGGAAGCCGACGAGCTCCGCGGGGAGTTCGCCGGTCGTCTCGTGGGGCCACCAGTAGCCGCAGACCTCCAGGCCGGGACGCCAGTCGCGGGGCCTGGGCACGACCAGCTCGCTGAAGCCGTGCCAGACGGGCCAGCCCTGCCGCTCGCGGGCGCGGCGGGCCGCGGGCAGGCGGCCTACCGGCAGGCCGTGCTCGGCGGCCAGCGACCGCGCCGCCCGGGTGAAGACGTGGTCGACGGCCGCGGTGACGGCGTCACCGCCGATCCGGTTGCCCAGCGGGCCCAGGGAGCGGGTGCCGAGCATCGGCGGCGGGAACGCGCTGGTTCCGTGCAGCGGTTGCAGGAAGAGGCCCATGCTCGGCCGGTCCAGGCCCTGCGCGATGGCGTGGGCGAGGGGGGCGACCGGGCCGCCGGCCAGCACCACGTCCGCCTCGCCCGCCTCCCGTACCATCGCGGGGGTCATCTCGGGCGCGATCCTCCTCGCCAGCGCCACGGCCCGCAGCAGCTTCACGGCCCCGGTCCGGCTGCGGTGCAGCCCCCGGCCCCGCGCCGAGTGCAACTCGGCCTTCGGGTCGCCGGGAACGGCCCGGAAGCGCACCCCCGACCCGGCGACCAGCGGTTCGAACAGTCCGTGGGTCACCAGGGTGACCTCGTGTCCGGCCCGGACCAGTCCGGCTCCCAGGCCCGTGTACGGCGCGACGTCCCCGCGCGACCCGGCCGTCATGATGGCGATCCTCACGCCCTCAGTTTGGCGGCCGCTTGCCGCCTGGCCCCCGCGGCATCACGCGGCCTTCACGGAATCCTCCGAAACGACCCCGTCCCCAGGCCCGTTGACGGTCTCCTTCCAGCCATCGCCCACGCCATCGCCCACGCCATCGCCCACACCAGCGCCTCCGGAGCCGTGACGGCAGGTCATCGTCCCCTTCCCGCAGCCGCGTTGTCAGTGGCGGCCGTTAGCGTCGGGGGTATTGGAAGGGCCGTTTCCCGACAGGAGTGGACGATGACCGACAACCGTGTGCAGCCCGCGCTCAAGGTGGTGCTGACCGACGTCAACGAGCGAGTGGTCCAGGCATGGCGGACGGCGTTCGCGGACACCCCCGGGATCGAGATCCGCAGGGGTTCGATCCTCGACGAGGACGTCGACGCCTGGGTCACGCCGACCAACTCCCGGGGCCGGATGGACGGCGGGGTCGACGCCGCCATCAAGCGGCACCTCGGAGCCGGCATCCAGCTGCGCGTGCAGCGGGCGATCCGGGACCGGTTCGCCGGGACGCTCCCGGTGGGCAGCGCGGTCTGCGTCCCGTCGGGGGCGGCCGTCCCCCGCTACCTGATATCGACGCCGACGATGGCGCAGTCCTCGCAGAACGTGAGGGACACGCTGAACGTGGCCCTGGCCTGCGCCGCCGCGTTCCAGGCAGTGCACCGGCAGAACCGGCGGGCGCCGGGCAGCATCCGGTCGGTGGCGCTGGTCGGGATGGGCGCGCAGACCGGCCGGGTCCCCGCCCGGGTCTGCGCCAACCTGATGTGGACCGGCTACACCCTCTTCCACGACCACTGGTTCGAGGACGACGACGAGCTGCGCGCCACGATCACCGCCCAGCTCGACGGGATCGAGGACGGGCCGGCCGCCGGGCGGGTGCGGATCGTGCCACCGAAAGGGCATTCCTTTCGCCGCTGACGGCGCCCACCCCGCCGGCGGGCACGCCGGCCCCCCGCACCCCACCAGCACGACGCCCGGGAGCCCTTCCCCCATGAACGACGCCAACCCCGCCCCCGCCCAGCCCGACGCGGCCGACCCGTTGCACCTGAGCGAGCTCTTCAAGGGCGGAGGTGAACCCTGGCTCCCGCTGCTGAAGCCCGTCATCGAGGCGCAGCCGGACGCCGCCCGGTTCATCGGCCAGGGCCGCAGCCCGGAGGTCGTCCCGGTCCGCGAGCTGACCTTCCAGGCCCTCAAGCCCCACCCGCCGCACAAGTGGAAGGTCGTCGTCTTCGGCCAGAACCCCTATCCGCGGCCGGAGAGCGCCACCGGCATCGCCATGTTCGACAACACCTTCAACGACTGGAAGGACAGCCAGTTCGGCCGGGTCGTCAGCATCCGCTGCATCATCAAGGCCGCCGCGATGTGGAAGTACGGCATCGCGAAGAAGACCCCGATCGCCGACGTCCGCGCCCTGCTGAAGGAGCGGGACACGGTCCAGCCGCCGGAGTGGTTCCAGGCGATGCTCACCCAGGGCGTCCTCCTGCTGAACGCCGCGCTCACCGCCAGCGCCGACGGCGCGATGGGTGCCGACCGGCACACCGCGTTCTGGAGGCCCGTCGCCGAACGGATCGTCGAGGAGATCCTCCAGGCCAAGCAGGACGCCGACGAGGAGGACCGCAGCGTGGTCTTCGCCTGGTGGGGGGCGCACGCCCGCAGCCTGAAGAAGGTGGTCCTGCGCCTGCAGAAGAAGTACCCGGACGTCGAGGTCCGGCACATCGACCACGCCAACCCCGCCGCCCAGGGCGACATCTTCTGCGAGGGCGACCACTTCGCCACGGTGAACGACGCCCTCGCGTCCCTGGGCGCCGAGCCGGTCGACTGGCTGCCGAGCACCGGCTGGAACCAGAGCCCCGAAGGCGCCCCGCCCGGCGGCGCGGACGGCGAGGTCGCGGCGCGCATGGGGGCCTTCATTGCCTCGACCATGGAACTGCACCAGCTGTACCTGGAGCGGCTCACCAGCGTCAAGGACGAGGGCCTGGTCCTCCCGGCGATCACCGGCGTGTTCGACACCCCGCCGACGGACTTCCGGGACGCGCTCGCACCGGTGGCCGAGGTGCTGCCCGGCCTGGGCCGGCACATCGACCGGTCCCACGAGTTCGGCAAGCGGCGAGCGGACGAGGCCGCCGGCGCCGGCCGGCCGTCCGCCGACGCGATCGCCGCGCTCTACCTCTACACCTGCGAGTCCGCCTTCTACCGTGAGATCAACGCCGTCCTCCGCTCCCCGGACCGGACCGCACTCGTGCCGTACCTCCCCTACCTGCGGCTGCTGTTCTCCGCCGTCTCGCAACTGCCCGCCCACACCCGGCCGCTGTGGCGCGGCGTATCGCTGGACCTGCGCGCCCAGTACCCGGTCGGGGGGACGGTGACCTGGTGGGGCGTCTCCTCGTGCACCTCGGAGCTGAGCGTGGCCCGTTCTTTCCTCGGCAGCCGCGGCAAGCGGACGCTCTTCGAGGTGACCCCCGCCCGCGCGGTGGGCATCCGCAGCTTCTCGGCCTTCACCGGCGAGGAGGAGTACATCCTCGCCCCGGGGACCCAGCTCAAGGTGACGGACGTGAAGACCGAGCGCGGCGGCCTGTGCACGGTCAGACTGACCGAGGCGGAGGCCGGCCCCCTCGTCTCCTGACCTCCCGGACTCCCCTCCGACGCGTACAGCACCCTTGACAGATGGTCTGGACCAAATCACCGTGGAGCGCGTCACACCGCGGCCGCCCCTGGGGCTCCCGTCCCCGCGGGCGGCCGCGCCCACGGCAGCACTTCCCTCCCGGTCACTCCGGCCTGTCCGCCTGCCCGCCCGCCCGGGCGCGGCCGGCGCGAAGGGAGCACACCCATGGCCCGTCGGACCATCCGCCTCGTGGGACTCGGACTCGCGCTCGCCGCGACCGTGCTGAGCCCGTTGTCCGCCGCGGCGGCCACCCCGCCGCCCCCCGGCCCGCGTGCGCCCGACACCTGCGCCCTGCGGCCGAAGCCCTCCGGCAAGGTCCTCCAGGGGTACTGGGAGAACTGGGACGGCGCCGCCAACGGAGTCCACCCGCCCCTCGGCTGGATCCCCCTCACCGACAGCCGCATCCGCGGCCACGGCTACAACGTGGTCAACGCGGCCTTCCCGGTGATCCGCTCGGACGGCACCGTGCTGTGGGAGGACGGGATGGACAGCACGGTGAAGGTGCCCACCCCCGCGGAGATGTGCCAGGCCAAACAGGACGGACTCACCGTGCTGATGTCCATCGGCGGCGCCGCGGCCGGCATCGACCTCGGCTCCGCCGCCGTCGCCGACCGCTTCGTGGAGACCATCGTCCCCCTCCTCAAGAAGTACAACTTCGACGGGATCGACATCGACATCGAGACCGGTCTCGTCGGCTCGGGGAGCATCACGCAGCTCTCCCCGTCCCAGTCCAACCTGATCCGCATCATCGACGGCGTACTCGCCCGGATGCCGGACGGCTTCGGTCTCACGATGGCCCCCGAGACCGCCTACGTCACCGGCGGCAGCGTGGCGTACGGCTCGATCTGGGGCGCGTACCTGCCCATCGTCAAGAAGTACGCGGACAACGGCCGCCTGTGGTGGCTGAACATGCAGTACTACAACGGCAGCATGTACGGCTGCAACGCGGACTCCTATGCGGCGGGCACCGTCAGGGGCTTCACGGCGCAGACGGACTGCCTCGACCGCGGGCTGGTCGTCCAGAACACCACCGTCAAGGTCCCCTACGACAAGCAGGTCCCCGGCCTCCCGGCCCAACCGGGCGCCGGCGACGGCTACATGACCCCCGCTCTCGTCGCCCAGGCGTGGAACTCCTACGGCGGCCGGCTCAAGGGCCTGATGACCTGGTCCCTCAACTGGGACGGCTCCCGCAACTGGACGTTCGGCGACAACGCCAGGACCCTCCAGGGCCGCTGACACCACGGCCGCGGAGCCGTGGCGTGGCGGCCGCAGCCCGGCCGCCACGCCACGACCGGAGCGTCACGCCGGGGCGGGCAGCGGTACGGGCAGCGGGGCGGGCAGCCGGGCGGGCGCAGTCAGCCGGTCGGCGCCCGCCGGTACGGGCACCGCGGCGAACTCGGCGTCCTGCCGAGCCTGGAGCTCCTTCTTCCGGGCCGGGGAAGTCGAGGGCAGCCGCTGCTCCTCGTACAGCACGTGGGTGACTTCCTGGGCGTGCTTGCTGGCGGGGGTGTGGAACTGGACCTCGAACAGCTGCCCGGAGCGGGGCGCGCGCCAGCCGGTGTTCAGGCCCTTGTAACCGCTGTTGCGGCCCCAGGTGTTGGACCACTTGGTGGAGTCGTTGCCCCAGGCGGAAAGGAGCGCCGACGCGGTGGACACCCCGTCGCTGTAGGAGCCGTCCGGCCACTGGAGGGTGTACCTGACGGCGTCGCCCAGCCCCGCCAGGACCGCCCCGACCGGCTGCCCGGGATGTTCCCGCAGGGAGGTGGCGACCTTCCGCTTGAGCGAGTCGGGGGACTTGAGGCGGTTCTCGTAACCGATCAGCTCGGCGCCCGAGACGAGGGCGGCGGCGCGCACGTCCGTGCTGATCGACCGTTCGGCCTGCTTCGCCCGGTCCACGTAGGCGTTGACCTCGGCGTTGTCCGCGCTGCTCAGCGTGAGCCCGCCCTCCCCCTTCCAGCCCTCGTCGGCGGGGCCGGCGGCCACCGCCGTTCCGGCGCCGAGGGCCAGCGCACCGCTGAGCGCCGTCGCGATCAGGATCCGGCCGAAGACGGGTGCTGCCGTACTGCTCGTCATGGACTGTGCCTTCACACTCGTGGGTTTGACCTGGTGCTCGGCACAACCGGGCGGGCTCCGGCGGGGTTACGGATCATCATCCGGCCGCCTCGGTCCCGCGCCGGCCCGTCGGTGCGGGATCATGAGGGCGTCGAACGCCGGCCGGACCTGGAGGGGACGCCTTGACGGAGGTGGAGCACACGACGCAGACCGCGACCGTCGCGGGGCTGCTCGCGGCGGCTGCCGAGGGGCAGGGCGGGGCGTTGTGGCGACTGCGGGGGGCCGAGCGGCAGCTCGACGCCAATCTCGTGCGCCATCTGCCCGGGACCGGGGGAGCGCCCTCCACCGAGGGATCCGTCGACGTCATGATGGTCGTCGTCTCGGGTACGGGCGTCCTGACCCTGGACGGCGAGCAGTCCCATCTCTCCCCGGGATTCATGGCGTTGCTGCCGCGCGGTGCCGTCCGGGCGCTGCTGGCCGGCCCCCAGGGGCTGGTCGTGCTGACCGTCCACCGCAGGCGCCGGGGGATGAGCATCGCGCCGGCCGCCCCCGCCACGCCGCCCCGGACCTGCGCCCTGCATCTCGTCTGCGCCCACTGCCACCGGCACGCGATCGAGGTCGACGCCCGCTACTGCTCCGGCTGCGGCACCCCGCTGGCGGCCCGGCCGGCGGGCGGCGGCCGACCCCGGTCAGCCGGGGCCGTCGACCGGCACGCCCAGCCGGCCCGCCACCGTGGTGAGGGCCGCACCGAGCGGCAGGGCGACCCGGGTGACGGCCTGCCGGTCGCCCCGGGTCCGGTCCCGGTTGACGATCACCACGGGCTTCCCGGCCTCAGACGCCTGCCGGACGAAGCGGAGCCCCGACATCACCGTCAGCGAGGAGCCCAGGACCAGCAGTGAGGCCGCCTCCCGGACCAGCGAGCGGCAGTGCTCGACGCGGCGCGGCGGGACGGATTCGCCGAAGAACACCACGTCGGGCTTGAGGACGCCGCCGCAGGCCGCGCACGGCACCACGCGGAAGTCCCCGACCTGCTCGCGGGTGAGGTCCGCGTCACCGTCCGGATTGAGGCCGGCGGCCACGGGCGCGAAACCGGCGTTGGCCTCCTCCAGCCGCCGCGCCAGCTCGCGGCGCGGGCTGAGGGCGCCGCAGGAGAGGCAGACGACCCGCTCCAGGCTCCCGTGGAGCTCGACCACGTCCTCGCTGCCGGCGGCCTGGTGCAGACCGTCGACGTTCTGGGTGATCACGCCCGAGAGCAGGCCGTGGCGGGCGAACGCGGCGACGGCCCGGTGGCCGGCGTTGGGCCGGGCCCGGCCGAAGGTGCGCCAGCCGAGGTGGCCGCGCGCCCAGTACCGCTGCCGGGCCCCGGCGTCGGCGGTGAACTCCTGGTACGTCATCGGCGTGTGCCGGCTCAGGCTCCCGCCCTCGCCACGGTAGTCGGGGATGCCCGATTCCGTGGAGATCCCCGCCCCGCTGAGCACCAGCACACCGCCGGCGCGCAGGGCGTCCGTGACCGGCCGAAGGTCCGTGGTGCCCGGAGGCAGGTCCTCCGCGGGGGTCCAGTCCAGGGTGGGGCGCATGCGCATGCCTCCAGGGTACGGACCCCGCGCACGGGCACGGCGTGCCAGGCCGGTTCGCCTGGCACGCCGTGGTTCCTCCGGGGGTGCGGCCCGTGCCGGGTGGGCCGGGCCGCCGCTGGAGCGGATCAGGCGTGGTGGTGGTGTCCGCGCCGGCCCCAGGACTCGGTGTCGACCACCTTGCCGCGGGCGTCGCGCAGGGTGGCGGTGTCGCGCTCGTCCCAGATCTGCCGGCGGCGGTTCTGGTAGACGTCGCGGTGGGTGTCGCGGCCGTTGCCGGTGTGGACCTTGACGCTGGAGCGGCCGTCCAGGCGGAGGCTGTTGAAGCGGTAGCGGTTGCCCTGCTTGTCGGTCAGCGTGTAGCCGCGCAGGTTGACGCTGCTGCGTCCGGTGTTCTTGACCTCGACCCACTCGCCGTTGAGGGCGCGGTTGCCCTGTCCGCGGCCCGCGTTCTCGACGTCGCCGATGACGATGGAGGAGTGCGCGCCGTGGCGGTCGTGCCGGTGGTCGTCGGCGGCGGCCGGTACCGCCGCGGCGCCGATCAGGGCGCCGACGGCCAGGAGGGCGGCGACGGTGCGGCGGGTGGCGTAAGAAGCGGACATGCAGGTGGCTCCTCAAAGGTCGGCACGGCCCGGCCCGGTACAGGCCGGGCGGGCTCCGAACTGTTCCCGGCGTGCGGCCGGGCAGGGCATACTCTGACGTTCCATCACCCCCGAAACTGGTAAGGACATTGCATATTGCCTAATCTAGACATTTCCATGACCCTCCCTTGTGGGGGGCGTGCGCGATGGTGTCGACCGGGGGACGGATAGGGTCGAGGGGGGCCGTACGCCGCCACGGTGGTGGCCGTCGCCCGATGACACCGGGGCCTGGCGCCCACCCCCTGACCTGGAGCCGAAACGCGATGTACGGTCCGCTGTGTCCGAAGCCGGCCCTGACGTGAAGAACGCGAACTCCGCCGTGGATCCCGGCCGCCGAGCCGTCCGCCCGATCGCCCCGCGAGGCGTCGTCGACCTGCGCGGCCGTACCGATACGGGCATATGCCTGTCCTACCCGCGGGACGCGGTCGTCGTCATAGCCGGCCTCCCCGGCAGCGGGAAGAGCACCCTGCTGCGCGCGTGGGCCGGTCACGGAACCGTCCTGGATCCGCGCGCCACCCGCGCCGCCTGCGAGGCGCTCGCGCCGGCCTGGCTCCCCTACGGCGCCTACCGGCCCCTGGCGCGGCTGCACCACATGCGCCGCATACGCAGGGCGATGCGGGGCTCCGGCCCGCTGCTCCTGCACGACTGCGGCACCCGGACCTGGCTGCGCCGATGGCTCGCCCACAGCGCCGGCCGGGCGGGGCGCCAGGCGCACATGGTCCTCCTCGACGTCGGGACCCGGGAGGCCCTTTCGGGCCAGCGCGCCCGCCGGCGCCTGGCCCCGCCCCGCGTCTTCGCCACCCATGAACGGGGCTTGGCGACCCTGCTGTCAGGAATCGAGGGCGGCGGCCCGGCGGGAGCCGCGGGATTCGCCTCCGTGGTCCTCCTCGACCGCCGGCTGCGCGACACCTCACCCCGTGCCCGGTTCGCGGGAGCGCCCGGGCGCCAGTAGGGGCGAAACCACCCCGATTCCCGCACTACGAATGGGCGGATTCTTTGATTCTGCAGGCCGAGGATGACCCCCATGACCGAGGAACCCACACCCCACGCGACGGCCGGCCCCGAAGGGACCGGCCGGCAGCACGGGGCGCTGCACCACGTCGAGATCTGGGTGCCCGACCTGGAGCGGGCCGCAGCCTCCTTCGGGTGGCTGCTGGAAGCCCTGGGGTACACGCCCTTCCAGAGCTGGAGCAACGGCCGCAGCTGGCGGCTCGGCGCGGCCTACCTGGTCTTCGAACAGTCCCCCGCCCTCACCGCCGGCCGGCACGAGCGATGCCGGCCGGGGCTCAACCATCTGGCGTTCCACGTCCAGGACCACCACGCCGTGGAGGAACTGGCCCGCCGGGCCTCGCGGCACGGATGGACCCTCATGTTCCCCGACCGCCACCCGCACGCCGGCGGCGAACGGACCTACGCCGCCTACCTGGAGAACGCCGACGGCTTCGAGGTGGAACTCGTCGCCATCACGGCCCCCGGACCCGGCTGACGGCCGCCGACGGGCACGGGGCGATGCGTGCGGGGCCGTGACACGGTCCGCCCCGCACCCCACACTTGACCTGAACCAGGCGGTCGGGGGAGGCGCTGATGGGCCGGGCTCTGCGGATCGGCATACCGGTGGGTTTCGTGGTCCTCGTGGCCTGCGCGCCCCTGTACGCCCCGTACTACAGCACCGTCCTGGTGTGGGAGCTGCGCAAGCTCCTCGCCTGGCTGGCCCTGCCGCTGCTGGCCGCGGCGTTCGTCGCGGCGGTGTGGCTCGTGCGGTGGCTCGTGCTCAGGCGG
Source organism: Streptomyces katrae (assembly GCF_002028425.1). Classification (GTDB taxonomy): domain Bacteria; phylum Actinomycetota; class Actinomycetes; order Streptomycetales; family Streptomycetaceae; genus Streptomyces; species Streptomyces katrae_A. Next base: position 7,183,005 of record NZ_CP020042.1, read on the forward strand.
CGCGGCAAGGCCGCCGCCGGGCCGGGCGGTGTGGCGGGGGTCCTCGGCTGCCTGGGGGCCATAGCCGGGCTCGCGCTCGCCGTCGCGTGGCTGGTCTACGGCGCGTACCTGGGGGACCGCGCCTACATGCAGGCCACGCAGGTCGTGACGGAGCCGGTGCCCGCACTGGCGCCCCGCGCCCCCTACCTCGTCGGCAAGGCGCAGGCCGCCCCGCACCTGGGTGACGTCACCGGTGAGATCGCCGACATCACCTACCTGCCGGACTCAGACCGGTTCGCCACCCTCGTCGAGCGGAGCGGCTGGCTGTCCGGGTACGAGGTCGGGCTCGTGCAGGACGTTCCGCTCGGCGGCACCAGCCGTGCGCAGCAGCGCTGTTCGTTCGACGTGGACGTGGCGGACGCCCGGATCAGCGGCTGGTTCGGCCACAACCTGGGCCGGAAGATCTCCGAACACAAGCGCTGGGTCCGCTTCGAGGCGGACGACGCGTACGTGACCTGCTCGGGTGACACACCCGTGGTGGTCGTCCCCCTCAAACGCCAGACCGGGCTCCTGGTCGTGACGGAACGCCCCGCCGGAGTCGCGCTCTACGACGGCCGCACGGGAAAGATCACCTTCACCACCGACACGGACGGGGTCCCCGGCCCCTCCTACCCCTGAGCCTCGCCGCCCGGCAGCGGGAATCGGTCGCCGCCGTCGGCAGCTTCGCCGACTGGTGGTTCGAACGCAGCGGCTGGGACGCCTCGAAGGACGGCGCGAACGACGGGAACGACTCGGAGTTCACCCTCCGCTACGGCGACTCGAGCGGACACAGCGTCTACGTCACCCCCCTCACCCCCCAGGGCGAGGCCAGCTCCGTCGTCGCCGTCGCGACCGTACCGGCACGCCACGAGGGCACCCGGCTGGCACCCCTGACCGTGCACCGGCTCGACCCGACCTGGTCCTCGCCGAAGGCGATCGTCGCGCTGATCAAGGCCGAATACCGGGACGTCTGCTGCTACAACGACGACCAGGTGTTCGAGGTGGTCCCCACCGGAGGCACCACCTGGACCGCCACCATCGGCAGCGAACAGGACATCCGCTACCGGGTGGTGGGCCGGGGCCAGGTCGCGGGCCGCGAGGCGACCTGCCTGACCGCCGCGGACGGCGCACTGATCCGGTGCGCGTACGCGGCGCCCGGCTCACCGGAGGAGCAGGAGCTCAAACGGCGCGAGGAGCAGAAACAGAAGGACAAACCCCGGGCCGCCCCACCGGACCTCGGGGACCTCACCGCCTACCCCCCCGAGCAGCTGGCCGAACTCAACCGCCGGATCGGCGAGGAGATCAACCGCCGCCTCAAGGGCGGCTAGGGCCTGCCTGACAATCCCTAGTCCGCAGGGCCCAGTCCGCTCGCTGCCGCGCCCGTGGTCAACCGGGTGGGACCGCCGCGCCCACCTGCGGGTGAACCGCCTCCGAAGACCGCCCGGCGGCCCGGCGGGCCGGACCAGACTGGCCCCGCCCGGTCCCGGCCCGCCGGGGCACCCGTGACGGAAGGCGGATGGAACCCATGGCGAACGGCACGGTGTTGCTGGCCCTGCGCGAGGACCCGCTCGGCGGCGGGGTGAGCGTCGAGCAACTGCGCCGGATCGGCAAGGAACTGGAGGAGCGCGGACTGGAACTGCGCCGGGCGGCCGACTCCCGGGACGCCCGCGCGATGCTCCAGACGGAGGCGGGCATCGCCGCCGCCGTGGTGGCCTGGGACCTGCCCCGCCCGTCCGCCGCCACCCGCACGGGCGGCGCCCCCTCCCCGTCCGCGACCGGACCGGCCCCCGGCGGGAACGCGCACCTGCCGACCGGCGGGGCGGAGGTCCTCGACCGGATCCGGCACCGCTTCAAGGACCTGCCCGTCTTCCTCCTGATGACCGACAGCTCCGACCACGACCTCGAACACCTGCCGCTGTGGGTCTCGGAGACGGTCGTCGGCTACATCTGGCCGCTGGAGGACACCCCCGCCTTCATCGCCGGCCGGGTCGCGGCCGCCGCGCACACCTACATGAAGGAGATCCTGCCGCCGTTCTTCCGTGCCCTGCGCCGCTTCGACGACGCCCACGAGTACTCCTGGCACACCCCGGCCCACTCCGGCGGCGTCGCGTTCCTGAAGTCCCCGGCGGGACGGGTCTTCTTCGACTACTACGGCGAGCGCCTGTTCCGCACGGACCTGTCCATCTCGGTGGGCGAACTGGGGTCCCTGTACGAGCACACGGGCCCCATCGGCGAGGCCGAACGCAACGCCGCCCGGGTCTTCGGCGCCGAACGCACCTACTTCGTCCTGCACGGGGACTCCACCTGCAACCGCATGGTGGGCCACTTCAGCGTCACCTCCGACGAGATCGCCCTGGTCGACCGCAACTGCCACAAGTCCGTCCTGCACGGCCTGGTCGTCTCCGGCGCCCGCCCCGTCTACCTGGTGCCCACCCGCAACGGCTACGGACTGGCCGGCCCCGTGCCGCCCACCGCGACCGCCCCGGACGCGGTCGCGGCCCGGATCGCCGCCAACCCCCTCACGGCGGGGGCCGTATCGCCGGACGCCCAGTACGCGGTCCTCACCAACTCCACCTACGACGGCCTGTGCTACGACACCCTCGCCGCCGCCCGCGCCCTCGCCCCGAGCACGCCCCGCCTGCACTTCGACGAGGCCTGGTTCGCCTACGCCCGCTTCCACCCCCTCTACCGGGGGCGGTTCGGCATGGCCGTGGGCCCGGACACCTTCGAGGGCGACGGCCGGCCGACGGTGTTCGCCACCCACTCCACGCACAAGCTGCTCGCCGCGCTGTCGCAGTGCGCCATGGTCCACGTACGGCCCGCCCCCCGGGCGCCCGTCCAGCACGACCGCTTCAACGAGGCGTTCATGATGCACGGCACCACCTCCGCCTTCTACCCCGGCATCGCGTCCCTCGACGTGGCGACGGCGATGATGGACGGGCCGCAGGGGCGGTGGCTGATCGACGAGGCCGTCACCGAGGCGATCCGGTTCCGGCAGGCCGTCGTCCGCACCGGCCGCCGCATCGCCGCCGCGGGGGACCGGCCCGACTGGTTCTTCGGCGTCTGGCAGCCCGAGGAGGTCACCGACCCCGCCACCGGCACCCGCATCCCCTTCGCCGACGCGCCGGCCGCCCTGCTGGCCGGCGAACCCTCCTGCTGGCAGCTCGAACCCGGCGCCGCCTGGCACGGCTTCCCGGACCTGACCGACGGCTACGGCCTCCTGGACCCCGTCAAGGTCACCCTCACCTGCCCCGGCGTCACCGCCACCGGGGAGACCCGGCCCTGGGGCATCCCCGCCCGGATCCTCACCGAGTACCTCGCCACCCGCGGCATCGTGGTCGAGAAGACCGACAGCTACACCACCCTGGTCCTCTTCTCGATGGGCATCACCAAGGGCAAGTGGGGCACCCTCATGGACGCCCTGATGGACTTCAAGGCCCACTACGACAGCGACGCCCCGCTCGACCGGGTCCTGCCCGCCCTCACCGCACGCCACCCCGGCCGCTACCGCGACACCACCCTGCGCGAACTCTGCGCACAGATGCACGGGCACCTCACCCGGGGCGCGTTCATCGGCGCCCTCGACGAGGCCTTCCAGAACCTGCCCGAGCCGGTCCACCCGCCCCGGTACTGCTACCAGCAGCTCATCCGCGGCGGCACCGAACGCCTGCCCCTGGCCGAAGCGGCCCACCGGGTCGCGGCCGCGATGGTGGCCGTCACCCCGCCGGGCATCCCCGTCCTGATGCCCGGCGAATCCCTCGGCGCCCCGGACGGCCCCCTGCTGCGCTACCTCGGCGCCCTGGAGGCCTTCGACCGCGCCTTCCCGGGCTTCGGCAGCGAGGCCCACGGGGTCACCGTGGACCCGGAGACGGGCGACTACCTGATCGAATGCCTCCGCACGACGCCGTAGCAGCGGGCCGGGGCCGGGCCTGCCCTTCCCGCAGTCCGCGCCGGCTCCGGGATCGGATCCGGGCGTCCCGCCCGGCGGCGTGGGAACGGGCGTCCGCGGGGTGCGACCGTCTTTGCTGGGCACGTGACACGTGACGGGTGCACGGAGCCGGCGAAAGGAACGTGACGGGCATGCGCAGCGTAGGCGTGGAGGAGGAACTGCTGCTGGTCGATCCCGGGACGGGGGAACCGATCGCCCTGTCGGCCGCGGTGATGTCGGCCGCCTCCCGCGAGGGCAACGGCACGCACCGGCCGGAGGAGGGGGCGCTGGAGCCGGAGCTCAAGTGCGAGCAGGTGGAGTTCGCCACCCGCCCCGTCCTGCGGATGGGGGAACTGGCCGAGGAGATCGTCCGCTGGCGCGCCGAGGCGGCCCGGCACGCCGCCGACGCCGGCGGGGCCCTCGCCGCCCTGGCCACCTCCCCGCTGCCGGTGCGGCCGTCCACGATGCCCGGCGAGCGGTACCGCTGGCTGACCCGCCAGTTCGGGCTGACCGCCCAGGAACAGCTCACCTGCGGCTGCCACGTCCACGTCTCCATCGCCTCGGACGAGGAGGGCGTGGCCGTCCTCGACCGCATCCGGCCGTGGCTGCCGGTGCTGACCGCCCTCAGCGCCAACTCGCCGTTCTGGCAGGGCCAGGACAGTGCGTACGGCAGCTACCGCAGCCGGGTGTGGAACCGCCTGCCGTCCGCCGGCCCGACCGAGGCGTTCGGCAGTGCGGAGCGCTACCACCAGCAGGTGCGCGACATGATCGCCACCGGCGTCCTGCGCGACGACGGCATGATCTACTTCGACGCCCGCCTCTCCGCCGGCTACCCCACGGTCGAGATCCGCGTCGCCGACGTCTGCCTCGAACCCGAAACCCCGGTCCTCCTCGCCGCCCTGGCCCGCGCCCTGGTGGAGACCGCCGCCCGCGACTGGGACGCCGGACGGCCCCCGCCCCGCATCGGCGTCGGCCTGCTGCGGCTCGCCTCCTGGCGGGCGGCCAGGTCGGGCCTGGACGGCCCGCTGCTCGACCCGCGCAGCATGAGCCCCGCCCCGCCCCAGGCGGTCCTCGACCTGCTGGTGGAGCACGTACGGGACGCGCTCGAGGACACCGGCGACCTGGAACGCGTCCGCGAGGGCCTTGCCCGCCTCCTCGGACGCGGCAACGGTGCCCGCCTCCAGCGCCGCCTCCTGCGCACCACCGGCGACCTGCGCGCCGTGGTCGCCGAGTGCACCCGCCTCACCACCGCGTCCGCCGGGTAGGCCGTACCCCGTGGGCCGGGGCGGGCGCGGCGGATCCGCCCGCGGCGCGGACGCTCGCGGACAGCGGGACGGCCACCTCCTCCAGCGGGCGCCGTTCGGCGTCGACCCCCCAGCGGAACGCGGTCAGCCCGCCGAGGACCATCAGCACGCCGCCGGCCGCGTATCCGGCGCACACCCGCCAGGGGTCGTGGCCGGCGCCGATGAGGGTGGCGAACAGCCAGGGGGCCACGACACCGCCGAACAGCATGGACAGGGCGAAGAAGAAGGAGATGGCCTGGGCCCGCATCTCCACCGGGAAGATCTCGCTGACCGTCAGGTACGCGGAGGAGGCCGCCGCGGACGCGATGAAGAAGATCACGCACCACAGGAGGGTCTGGGTGAGCGCGCTCAGCAGCCCTGCGGCGAACAGCCAGCCGGTGACCAGGAGCAGGGCGCCGGAGAGGCAGTAGGTCGTGCCGATCATCCTGCGCCGCCCCAGGGAGTCGAAGTACCGGCCCAGCACCAGCGGCCCGACCAGGTTTCCCACGGCGAAGGGGAAGATGAAGTAGGCGACCGCGCCGTCCCGGATGCCGTAGAACTCGGCGAGGATCAGCGCGTAGGTGAAGAAGATCGCGTTGTAGAGGAACGACTGGGTCACCATGAGCATGAACCCGAGGACCGAGCGGCGCCGGTAGTCGCGGAACAGGATCCGGGCGAGCTCGCGGTAGCCGACCGGCGGACGTTGCCGGTACTCCACCGCCAGGCTGTCGGCAACGGGCTCCAGACGGACCCCCGTGCGTTCGACCGCCCGCTCGATCCCGGCGACGACCTGCTCGGCCTCCTCGGGCCTGCCGTGGGTGAGCAGCCAGCGGGGGCTTTCGGGCAGGTTGCGCCGCAGCCCCCAGATCGCCACGCCGATCGCGGGCCCGACGAGCAGGCCGATGCGCCAGCCGGTGTCGAGCGCGAACAGGCCGGGGTTGAGGAAGAGCAGGTTGGAAGCCGCGCCGATCATCGCGCCGAGCCAGTAGGTGGCGTTGACGGCCAGGTCGGCGTGGCCGCGGTGGCGGCTGGGGATCAGCTCGTCGATGGCCGAGTTCAGCGCCGCGTACTCGCCGCCGATGCCCGTGCCGGCGATGAAGCGGGTGACGGCGAAGAAGGCGAAAGCGGGGGACAGGGCCGTCAGCGCGTTGCCCAGCAGGTAGATCCCGAGGGTGACGATGAACAGCCTGCGCCGGCCGAGCCGGTCGGCGAGCCGGCCGAAGACGAGCGCTCCGACGACCTCCCCGAACAGGTAGATGCTGGCCGTCAGCCCCACCTGGGAGGAGGAGAGCCCGAGCGTGTGCTGGTCCCTGAGCCGGTCGGCGATCGAACCGGCGATGGTGATCTCGATCCCGTCCAGCACCCAGGTGATGCCCAGGGCGATCACCACCCGCCAGTGGAAGCCGCTCCAGGGCAGCCGGTCCAGCCGCTGCGGCACCGTGCTCCGGACGGTACCGGCCCCTGGTGGCACGCCCACCGGTCCCACCGCCATGGCAACCTCCCCGCAGTCCGCACGGCCGGCCGTGACCCCACCGTCACGGTGCCGAGACTCCGCGTGTGCCCCGCGCGGCCGCCGCCGAACCGTTCCGTCCCCCGGACCGGTGGACCGGCCCCGTACGACGTTCGAACCGGTCCCTTGCGGGTAGAAGCGTCTGTCCAGCCCGCGCCACGGCGCCCGGACCCCGCGGCGGCCCGGGCGCCGGGACCGACGAGCCCGACGAGGCGGTGACACCGATGTCCCAGTGCAAGATCCCCGACTACCGCACCGGCCACCGCGGCCGGCACTGGACCCACGCCCTGCGCAGCGCCCAGAAGGCCGGGGCGGTGGTCGTCACGGACGAGACCGGTGAGGCGGTCCGCTACACCGGCGAACGCAGCGGCCCCGGCCGCTTCCGCCCCTGGCTGACGGCCTCGGGCGAACGCTACGACAGCCACGAGGTCCACCCCGAGTGGTGACGCGGCCCGCGGCGGGGCCGTGCATGCGCGGCGGTTCCGGGGGCATGCGAGTGCCCGGAGGTGATAGTCATGGTTCCCCTGCTCCTCGTTCTCCTGCTCGCCCTGATCCTGTTCGGTGCCGGTTTCGCGTTGAAGGTCCTCTGGTGGGTCGCGCTCGCCGTACTGGTGATCTGGCTCCTCGGGTTCGTCGCCCGTCCGCGGGCCGGCAGCGGCCGTTGGTACCGCTGGTAGCCGCGGCCGGTCCGCCAGGCGGACGCATCGGCTCGGCGGGCCCGCACCCCACGGGTGCGGGCCCGCCGCCGTCTCCGCCTGCGCCGTGTCCGTGTTCCCCGGACGTGATCCGGGGCGCGGATGCGGTCCGCCGGAAGGAGGGGGACGCTGGGAGGGGACGTACGCGTCCACGTCCGAAGGAGGACACCATGTCGATCGTCGACAAGCTCAAGGGAATGCTCGGCCAGCACCCGGACAAGGCCAAGGAAGCCGTGGAACGCGGGGGCGACATGATTGACGAGCGCACGGGCGGCAAATACACCGACAAGGTCGACATGGGCCAGGAGAAGGCCAACGAGTTCATCGACCGCGACCGGCCGCAGCAGTCCTGACCCCTGACCAGTCGAGGGCCGAGGGTCCGTCCCCTCCGCCAACTCCCAAAGAAATTCTGCAAAAATACTTTTGGAAAGCCTTCGCGGGCCCTAGCCTGCCGTCATGGTCAGCGATGAACAGCGGCGCGTCCTCGATCCCGAGCACGACGCCGCGGCCCTGAAGGCCCTCACCCACCCCCTGCGCATCAGACTCCTCGGCCTGCTCCGGCAAGACGGCCCTGCCACCGCCAGTGAACTCGCGGTCAGGACCGGGGAGTCGTCCGCCGCCACCAGCTACCACCTCCGCGTCCTGGCGAAGTACGCCTTCGTCGCCGAGGCCGAGCACCGCGACGGCAGGGAGCGCCGCTGGCGTGCGGCGCACGCGGCGACCTCCTGGAGCGGCGGGGAGATGGCGGCCACGGCGGACAGCCGCGCCTACGTCGGGCTGTCGCGCCGGGTCCAGATCGAGCACCTGGAGACCTCCCTCGCCCGGCACGAGGCCGACATGGCCGCCGGGCGGCTGGGGGAGGAGTGGGCCGGGGCGGCCGGGATCAGCGACCTGCTGCCCCGTCTGACCCCCGAGTCGCTCGGCGAACTCTGGGACGCGCTCCACCACAAGCTCGACGAACTGACCGCCCGCGACGCGGCGGACCCGCGCGCGGCGCAGGTCGTCCTGCTGACCGCCGGACTGCCCCTGGCGGCGCACACCCCCGCGGCCGACACGCAGCCGGCCACCGCCCGGCCCGACGCCGCCGGCGCCCCGTGACCAGGCCTGCGCTCGCCCCGGCCGCCGCACTGCGCCGCTACGTCACGATCTGCGCGCTCTTCTGGCTCCCGCTGGGCCTCACCATCGCCCCGCTCATCCTGCTGTTCACCGAACGCGGCATACCCATGGCGGCCATCGCGGGCTTCTTCGCCGTCCACTCGCTCACCGCCGCCGCCCTGGAACTGCCCACCGGGGGCCTGTCCGACGTGCTGGGACGCCGCGCCGTCCTGGCCACCGCCGGCCTGCTGAACCTGGCCGCCCTGACCCTCGTGGCGCTGGGCACCGCGCCCTGGCTGCTCGTGCTGGGCATGGCCCTCCTGGGCACGGGCCGCGCCCTGTCCAGCGGGCCGGCCGAAGCCTGGTACGTCGACACCGTCCGGGCGCACTCCGGCCCCGGCGCCGACCTGCGCACCGGGCTGGCCCGAGGCTCGTCCGCGACCTCCGCCGCGCTCGCCGCCGGGACACTGCTCGGCGGCGCCCTCCCGTGGCTGACCGGACTCGTACCCGGCCTCGGGGCCGGGCTCGCCGGAGCCACCGCCGGGCTGGTGGTGCCCCTGTGCCTGCCGCTGCTGCTGGGCGCGGCCGTCGAGGCCGCCTTCGTGTCGTACGTCGTGACGTCGCTGCCCGAACCGCCCCGCCCGAAGGCCACCCTGCGCCACGTCCTGCGGGACGTCCCGGCCACCGTCGCGGGCGGGCTGCGCCTGGGGGGGCGCGACGCGCTGGTCCGCCGGGTGTTCCTCAGCGCGGGGGCCGCCGGCGGCGCCGTGGCCGCGATCGAACTGCTCACCCCCCGCCGTGCCGCCGGCCTCACGGGGGCGGCGGAGTCGGGGGCCGTGCTCTTCGCCGCCCTGGCCTGCGCCGGATTCCTCTGCGCGGCCCTCGGCAGCCACCTCGCACCGCTGGCCGCCCGGCTCGCGGGGAGCGGCGAGCGCGCCGTCATGCTGGGCCTCGGCACCGGCGCGAGCGGCGTGCTCCTGCTCGGCGCCACCTCGGCGGCCACCGGAGCGGTCGCCATGGTCCTCGCGGCCACCGGCTACGGCCTGGTCTACCTCGGGCTCGGGGCGGCGGGCCCGAGCCAGAACGAGGTCCTGCACCGCCGCGTCACCGACCGGGGCAGGGCAACCGCACTGTCCGTCCAGTCCCTCGCACTGCAACTGGCCGGAGCCCTGGCCGGTCTGATCGTCGGACACCTGTCGGCGGGGCCGCTGCCCTGGCTCCTGGGAGGCGCCGCGCTCCTGGCCGGAGCCCTCCTGTGGACCCGCGGCGCCGGCCGGCCCGCTCCCGCCGCCGCCCAGGAGGCACCGTCCGGCGACCCGAGCGGGGCCCTCACCCACCGGTAAACCGTTTCCGGGCCCGGCGTCCCCGACCCTAGAGTGCGGCCGTGGAGATCACCTTCGACCGCTACGAACCCGCCCAGGCCGAGCAGCTGGTCGAGTTCCTTTCCGGCGACACCTGGCCCTTCCACGGCGCGGCCGTCGTGGAACCGGCGCAGGCCCGGCAGTGGATCGAGGAGGGCGGCTACGACGGCGAGGACCACCGTGCCTTCTGGATCACCCGGGACGGTGAACGGGCAGGACTCATCCGGCTGATGGACCTGCGCGACCCCACGCCGCTGTTCGACCTGCGGATCCGCGCCGGACACCGGGGACGGGGCCTGGGCACCGCAGCCGTGGCCTGGCTCACGGCCTACGTGTTCGACGAGTTCCCCGACGTCCGGCGGATCGAGGCCAACACGCGACAGGACAACGCGGCCATGCGCCGCGTCCTGCTGCGCAACGGCTACGTGAAGGAGGCGCACCACCGCGACGCCTGGCCGGCCCCCGACGGCGGCGTGCGCGACGCCGTCGGATACGCGATCCTGCGCCGCGACTGGCTGTCGGGCACGACGACGGTTCCCGACTGGGACGACGAGCCCGGTGCCGCACCGGTGGCGGCGGCTGACGGTCCCCGCGCGTGAGCACCGTCCCCGTACGGCTCGCCGCCGCCGGGGTGGGGCCGCGTCCGGCGCGGCGATGAGTTCGCGGGCTGCCGTCGGTCTATCTCTTGACGGAGAAGACCGACGCACAGGGAGCAAGCCATGGGACTCATCGACATCGAGATGTTCGCGACCCTCGACCTGGTCGGGCAGGCGCCCGGCGGTCCCGACGAGGACCCGGTGGGGTTCCCGTTCGGCGGCTGGCAGGCGCCCCTGATCGACGAGGCCGTCGGGGCGCAGATCGCGGCCGCGTACGAGGGGACGGACGCCCTCCTGCTCGGCCGTCGGACCTACGAGATCTTCGCCGCGTACTGGCCGCACCAGAAGGGCGGCCAGGACGGCGATTTCGCCTCGCTCTTCAACAGCGTCCCCAAGTACGTGGCCTCGCGCGGCCGGCCCGACCTCTCCTGGGCCGGGTCCTCGCTGCTCGGCCCGGACCTCGTGGACGCGGTGCGTGAGATCCGCGAACGGCACGAGCACGTGAAGGTGGTGGGGAGCCTGAACCTCGTGCAGACCCTCCTGCGCGAGAAGCTCTTCGACCGGCTCGACCTCTGGCTGCACCCGGTCGTGCTCGGCGTCGGGAAGAAGGTGTTCGACGGCGGCGAGGTACCCACCAGCCTCACGCTCCTCCAGCCCCCGCAGGCCAGCGCCAAGGGGACCGTCTTCCTGCGGTACGGGCTCGCCGACGGCACGCCCGCCACCGGGGACATGACCGCCCCCGACCGCGGCGCCGGGAACGGGCGGCACTGACACCCGCGCCGGCGGACGGATCGCGCCGGAGCGGCCGGATTCAGGCGATGGTGACCGGGTGTTATAGCGTGCCCACGTCAAAACGACGTAAAGTCCGATCATCGAGGGAATCCCGTATGACCTATCCGCCGCAGCAGGGCCCCGGCCCCTACGGCCAGCCCGGCCCGTACGCACAGCAGCCGCAGGGGTACCCGCCCCAGCCCGGGTACGCGTACCCGCCGCAGCAGGCCCAGCCGCCGTACGCCGGGGCGCCGCAGCAGCAGATGTACCCGAACCAGCCGGGGATGCCCGGGCATCCGGCGCCGCAGCAGTGGTCCGCGCCGCCCGCCCCGCCCGCCCGCAGCGGCGGCATCGGCGTCATGAAGATCCTCAAGGGCATCGGCATCGTGGTCGTCCTCATCGCGGCCGCGGTGGGCTACTTCCTGAGCCAGGACGACGCCGACCACGCCAAGGCCGGCGACTGCCTGAAGAACAACGGGACCACGGCGGCGAGCCTGGACCTCCAGGTGGTGGACTGCGGGAGCACCGGCGCCGCCTACAAGGTGGTCGAGGTGATCTCCGGGACGCTGGACACCAACCGCTGCGAGGGCAAGTCGGACCTGGGCTACTACGAGCAGACCAGGGGCTCCCGGCGCAGCTCGGGCAAGCAGTTCGTGCTCTGCCTGAACCAGATCAAGAAGTAACCGGCCGCCGGATCCGGCAGACCGGGAGCACGGTCCCCGCCGCCGACACCGCGGCGGGGACCGTCCGGCCGGCGCCGTCCGCGGTCCCGCCGGTCAGGGCGCCGGGTCCCCGGTCCGCCAGGCGGCCATCTGCTCGCGGAACTTCGGACACCTGACGATGTCCTCCTCCCCGCACCTGAGGGCGTGGGTCAGCAGCTGGTGCGCGTGCTCGAGGTCGACCATGCGCTGCTCGATCTCGCCGATCTTCGCCCGGATCATCGCCTCCCTGTGCGACTGCTCCCGCTGGAACTCCGCGATCTCGACCAGGGTCAGCCCGGCCTGCTGGCACTTGCGCAGCACCGTGATCCGCTCGGCGGCCTCCGGGGGATAGCGCCGCTGCCCGCTCTGGCGCTCGGGCGCGGGCAGCAGGCCGTGCCGCTCCCAGTACCGGATGGCCGAGGCGGGCACCCCGGTGAGTTCGGAGAGCCGGCCGATCGTCATGCGCACGTTCCACTCCTCCTGTTCCCCGCCCTCCCCGGTCAGGCGGCTTGACTTGAACCTTAGTTCAAGTTGAAGAGTGGTCGGCACGAGGACGGCGGCGGACGAGCCGCCGTCGACAGCGCAGGGGAGATCCGTCATGAGTGACGCGTACGTACGCAACGAGCGGGCCGGCCGGCTGGTGGCGGCCACGGAGCAGCTCTTCGCGGCCGGGGTGATGTCCCACTCCGGGCACGCCAACCTGAGCGCCCGGCTCGACGGAGAGCGCCTGCTCCTGACGCCCGGGCACGTCCGGGGCCTGCGGGCCGAACAGCTCGCGACCGTCGGCTTCGACGGGCAGGTCCTCGAAGGCGAGCTCAAGTCGGTCAGCGCCGAGATCATCGCCATGCACACCGCCGTCTACCGGGCCCGGCCCGGAGTCGGCACGGTCATCCACACCCACTCGCCCTCCGCGACCGCCTTCGCCCTGGCCCACCGGCCGCTGCCCTGCCGCACCGAGCCGATGCTGCGCTTCGGACAGGCCGAGGACGTCCCCGTCGTCCCCTGGGGGCCGCGCGGATCGGACGTCTCGGTGCGCGGCATCGCCGAGGTGCTGCGGCAGCGCCCCACCACCTCCGCGGTCCTGCTGGCCAACCACGGCCTCCTGGTGTTCGGCCCCGATCCCGAGGCCACCGCCCACCTGGTGGTGGCGATCGAGGAGAGCGCCGAAGCCGAGATCGCCGCCGCCGCCATCGGCGGGGCCGTGGACTTCCCGCCCGGCGCCCAGGAAGCCGTGCGCGACGCGATCGCGAAGGCCGCACGATGACCGACGCCGCCTCCCCCTCCTCCGTCGCCGCCCGCACCGAGGCCGTGCGCGACCGGTACCGCTCCACCCTCGGAACCGTCCCCGGCGGCGTGCAGGAGCGGCTCAGGCTGGCCCAGGAGTCCGGCCGGCTGCCGACCGAGGAGGCGCTCGCGGCGCTGCGCCACATCGTGCTGACGGACAGTCCGCTGGGCGCACGGGTCCAACAGCTCGTCCACTTCGGGCAGTTGCTGGCCCTCGGCCGGGCCGAACCCGCCCGGATCCACGCCCGGGGCGCGCTCCACGCGGGAGCGGGGATCGCCGATCTGGTCGGCGTCGCCGAGACGGCGCTCATCACCGCGGGCGTCCCGGCCTACGCACTCGGCACCGAGATCGTCGCCGGACTCCTGCCGCCCGAGGGCGACGGCGAACGGCGGCGGCCGGAGCCTCGGGACGGCGGCCCGGCCCCGCGCTGAGCCCGAAGGCGCCCGGAATCAGCCCTACCGCTTCACGGGGCCGGCGTCTTCCCACCGGTGCCGGGGCCGTACCTGCGGAGCGTGGCGCGGGTGCGGCGGCCCGCGCCGGGGTCCGGCCGGGCGCCGGGCTTCGGCCACGCGCGCCCGGGCGCCGCGGACGGGCACGTTCCGACCGCCTGGTTGCTGGGCACCCGCTTGGTGCCCAGCGATCACCAGGCTAGGAGAGCCCCCGATGACCAAGGTCCTCGTCCTGCACAGCGTCAGCCTCGTGAGGTCGGCGCTCGCCGCCCTGCTCAGATCCGAGGGCGGGTTCGACGTGACCTCCGCCGGCTGGCGGTCCGCCACGCGCGAGGCGGAGTCCTTACGGCCGGACGTGACCCTCGTCGACCTCGACTGTCCGGGGGCCTCGGCCACGCTGGGGCTCGCGGGAGGCACCGCCCGCCCGCTCGCCGAGCCGGGCGCACCGCTGCTGGTGCTCGCCACCTCGGGGGCGCCCGGCTCGCTCCGGCGCGGGGTCCAGGCCGAGGCCCGCGGCTACGTGGACAAGGACGGCTCGCCCGGGCGGCTCATGCGGGCCGTCCGCAAGGTCGCCGCCGGAGAGCGGTTCGTCGACCCCTCCCTGGCCTCGGCCCTGCTGGAGGCCGACCCCATGCCGCTCAGCCCGCGCGAGCTGAGCGTGCTGGCCCGGGCCGCGGAAGGCGACTCCGTCGCGGAGATCGCGCACGCACTGCACCTGGCCAGCGGCACCGTACGCAACTACATGGCCGCCGTGACCCGCAAGACCGGCGCCCGCAACCGGATCGATGCCATCCGGATATCCCGGAGGGCCGGCTGGGTCTGAGCCCGGCCCCTCACACCCGGGCGTCCCACACCCCCACCAGTTCCCGGTACAGGGCCGACCTGGCCGGGAGGTCCGCGTGCGTGCCGACGACCGCACGGCTTCCGTCGAGTACGAGGACCCGGTCGGCCCGCGCCGCGGAGGAGATGCGGTGGGCCACCACGACCAGCGTGCCGGGCCGGCCGGCGAGGGCCCGCTCGGCGCGTTCCTCGGCCGCCGGGTCGAGGTGGCAGGTGGCCTCGTCCAGCAGCAGCAGCGGAGCCGGGGAGAGGTAGGCGGCCGCCAGGGCCAGCTGCTGCCGCTCGCCCTGGGAGAGCGCCGCCGGATCGACCGGCGCGTCCGGCCCGCCCAGCCGCTCCACGAGGCCGTCCGCCCCGAGGGCCGCCACGGCCTGCTCCAGCCGCGCCCCGGGTACCGGCCCGGGGCACAGGTGGGTCAGGTTCTCGCGGACGGAGCCGGTGAACACGTACGCCTGCTGCGGCAGCAGGGTCCGCCGTGGATCGGGGCCCCGGGCGGGGCCCGGGCGGCGGGCCGGGGCGCCGGCCAGCAGCACGCTCCCGCCGCCGGGCGGCAGGAGGCCGGCCAGCAGCGCCATGAGCGTGGACTTGCCGATGCCGCTCGGACCCACGACGGCCAGGTGCTCCCCCTCGGACAAGTCCAGGTCGAGGCCGTCGAGCACCGGCTGGGCGTGGGCGCCGTACGCGAAGCGCACCCGGCGCAGCTCGGCCGCGCGCCCCCCGCCGGCCCGCAGCGGGGAAGCCGCACCGGCCGCACCGGGTTCCGGTTCCGGTGTCCCGGCGGCCGGTGACGGCTGCGGGAGACAGAACCGGTCCAGGACCACCACGAGCCTGGTGCCCGAGGAGCCGAGGGCCCCCATGAGCGCGTCGAGCGCCGGGAGCAGCGACTGCACCAGGTAGGTGAGCGCGGCGGCCAGCGCGCCCGCGCTCAGCCCGTGGCCGAGCAGCCAGGGCGCGCCCAGGAGCAGCGCGACGACGGGCAGCCGGCCCGCCACGCCCAGCGCCAGGGTGCGCAGGGCGGTCCACCGGGCGAGCAGGTGCGTCAGCCGTTCCTGTCCGGCGATCAGCTCCCGCAGCCCGGCCCCGGCCCGCGCACCGCCCCCGCAGGCGACCACATCGCGCAGGCCCGCCGCCAGTTCACCGGTCCGCGCGGCCAGTGCCTCGTCGGTGTCGAGCGCCTTGCGCTGCACCCGGGCCACGGGACGGAGGGTGAGCAGGAAGCCGGCCGTCCCCAGCAGCAGCGGCGGCAGGACGAACAGCAGCAGGACGGGTGCCAGCGCCGCCAGCCCGGCCAGGGCGCCGGCCGCGGTGAAGACGAAGGACCGGGCGACGAGCACCAGCCCCGCGAAGGAGTCCCGGGCCATCTCGGTCTGCTGCGCCAGCCGCGACACCGCCCCGTCCCGGCCGGCCCGCGCCGGATCGGCGACCGCCCGCTCCAGGGCCTGGCGCACGGCCCGGCGCACCAGACCGTCGCGCAGGGGTTCCACCAGGTCCGCGAGCCCGCCGAACACCCCCCGCAGGGCGAGCCCGCCGAGGAGGGCGCCGGCCCCGGCCACCGCCAGCCACGCGAGGCCGGTCGCGGGGCGGGCGGCGAGGAAGCCGTCGTCGAGGGCGCGGGCCACCGCGTACCCGCCGAGGAAGGTGTGGGCGGACTCCAGCAGTGACCACAGGGCGAGGGTGCGCAGCGTCCGCAGCCGGCCGCGCAGGAAGCGCCGCCCCTCGCCGCCGACCCGCCGCCAGGAGCCGGTGCCGTCCCCGCTCACCGGCCCGCCCCGCCGGCGGCCGGCCCGGCGCCGGGGTGCGGTCCGTCGCCGGCCTCCGGCCCGGCGACGGGGTCCCCGTCCCAGCCGAACAGCGAGCGGTAGCCGGGCTCGCGCCACAGCAGCGCGTGGGTCCCCGTCGCGCGGACCGTGCCGTTCTCCAGCCAGACGACGAGGTCGGCGCGGGCGGCCGTGGCGGCGCGGTGGGTCACCACGAGGCGGGTCCGGGCCCGTACCCCGTGGGCCAGGGCGTGCTCCACCTCGCGGGCGGTGACGGTGTCCAGGCCGGAGGTGGCGTCGTCCAGTACGAGCACCCGGCCCGCCCCGCAGAACGCCCGGGCCAGGCCGAGGCGTTGCAGCTCCCCGCCCGACATCGGCGCGTCGGCGAGCGGGGTGCCGTAACCCTCGGGCAGGCGGCGTACGAAGGCGTCGGCCCCCGCTGCCCGGGCCGCCGCGCGCACGGCGTCCGGGCCGGGCTCGGGCCGGGTCCCGAAGGCGATGGCCGCGCCGATGCTCTCCCCGAACAGCGCCGGCCGTGCGAAGGCGTGGCCGACCTCCCGGCGCAGCGCGTCGGCGGCAAGGTCCTCCAGCGGGGTTCCGTCGAGCAGCACCCGGCCCCCGTCGCAGGCGGTGAGGCGTCCGGCGACGGCGGCCAGCAAGCTCTTGCCGGAGCCCGACCGGCCCACCACCGCGGTGGTGGTGCCGCCCGGGAGGCACAGGTCCACGTCCCTCAGGACGGTCCGTCCGGCCCGCTCGACGCGGACCGCGCGCAGCTCCAGCGTGCCGGGGCCGTCCGCGGTGTACTCCCGGTCCCCCTGCGGGAGTTCGGGCAGTTCGAGGAGGGCGGCCATGCGGCGTGCGGCGGCCCGGCCGCGCACCACCGCCGCGAGCCGGCCCGTGACGGCTCCGGCTCCGGCGGCGAGCCCGGCGTACCGGACGGCGGCGAACAGGCCGCCGACACCGAGCGCCCCGGCGGCGAGGCGCATCCCGCCCACGCCGAGGACCACGTACAGCAGGAGCGGCATCAGGGCGCTGGTCCGGGCCATGGTGCCCCCGTAGACCCGCCACATCTCCCGCCCCTCGCGGGCCAGTTCGGGCAGCGGTGCGAGGATGCGGGCCGCCTCCCGCCGCACGGTGCCGGCCGCGGCGATGGTGCGGGCACCGGCCAGGGCCTCGGCCAGCCGTCCGGCGAGCGCGAGCTGCACGCGCTGGTACCGGGCGACGCCGGCTCCCGACGCACGGGCGAAGGTCCGCAGCAGCAACGCCAGTACGGGAACCCCGGCCAGGAAGGCGAGGCCGGTCCACACGTCGACGAGGAACAGGGCGACGAGACCCCCGAGGGGCGGCAGCAGCGCCGTGACGGCCGTCGCCACGGCGGCGGGGACGGTCCCCGCGCCGGCGGCGTGGGCCGTGAGCCGGGCGGAGAGCTCGCCGGGGGAGTGCCGGGCCGCGTGGTGCGGTGCGGTACGCAGCAGCGCGGTCAGTCCGCGCCGGCGCAGCCAGGCCGTGGAACGGGCGTCGACGCTGCCGGTGAGCCGCGCGGTCGCCGCGTCCAGCAGCACTTCGGCGGCGGTCAGCGCCGCGCACCCCAGGGCCCACGCGGTCCCCGAGGGGTCGCGGCGCAGCAGCAGGTCGAGGGCGTGGCCGAGCACGGCCGGTTCGGCGAGCGCCGCGCACGCGGCGGCCAGCGAGCAGCCGGACACCGCGGCGGTGCGGCCGGCGCTGTGCCGGGCGGCCGCCTTCAGCGCCCGGTCGGCGGCATCGGCCGTCGCCCTCTCACCGGGGACGTCGGGCGGGGTCATCGGCAGCGGCTCCTCGTCTGTCCCGGGGCCCGGACGGGGTGCCCCGGTCACGTGGTGCGGGATGTGGTGCGGGCCCGGGCGACAGGACGTCGCCCGGGCCCGAAGGGACCGGTCAGTTACAGGTCGTGACGCTCAGGCTGCTGTCACCGCACAGGAGCAGGCTGGCGCGGCTGCCGCCGCCGTGGAGGTGGGCGGCCTCGGTGTTCTCTTCCTTCGGGGTCTCCATGGACTGCAGGTCGAGGAGCGTCATGGCTGTTTCCTTTCCTTCGAGGGTGTGTCGTGCGGGGTCACGGCCCCCCGGTGGGGGACCGGCTCTGGGGCCGCCGCGGTGCGCGGCGGCGGGAGGAAGGGCAGGTGCGCGCGGCCGCCGGTCGCGGCGCTGCCGAGGGCGAGGAGGGCGCCGGCGGTCCCGGTGGACAGGTCCATGGACAGGCGCATCATCTGCTCGCCGGGGAAGGCGAGGTGGCCCCGGTACGGCAGCGCGTGGCGGGCCAGGGCCTCGATCTGCCGGGCGATGTCCCCGGCGCGGGTGCCGGGCCCGGGGGTCGTGGTCCGGGACAGGTGCAGGATCATTCCGGCGGCGCCGCGGAAGAGGCCGGGCTGGGCGTAGAAGGTCGCCTGGGCCGCCCGGACGATCTGGGCCCGGGCCTCCTCGAACCGCTCGTCGCGGGCGTGGCGCGCATGGTCGTCGAGGACCATGCCGATGCCCACGCTGCCCGCCCCGAGGTACGGCATGGTGCGCCAGCCCTCGTCCACCTGGAGGGTGCCGAAGGCACTGGTGACGCAGTGGTCGAGGTCGCGGTGGAGGAAGCGGCCGGCCCGCAGGAGCAGTTCGGGGTCACCGGTGCGTTCGTACAGGCGCAGGTGCAGCAGGGCGATCCCGCTGTGGCCGTGGAGGAGGCCCGTCCGGCCCAGCGCGGGGGCCGCGGCGTGGGCGAGGTCGGCGCAGCGCAGGGCCGCCTCGTGCAGGGAGCTCTCGCCCGTGGACGTGCCGAGGGAGTCCAGGGCGAGGCCGATGCCGGCGAGGCCGCCGTTCAGGTCGGGGCCCGCGGACTGCCAGGGCTCGTCCAGGAGGCGTTCCGCGAGGGCGAGCGCACGGTCGTGGTGGCCGAGCCGGTGGTGGGTCCAGGCCAGTCCGGCGAGGCCGTCGTAGAAGCCGAGCGGGGTGCCCGACGCCGGTTCCTTGGTACGGGCGAGCAGCCATTCCTCGGCCTCGGGCCAGGGCGCGTCACCCGTCTCGGCCAGGGCGTACAGGACGCCGGCGGCTCCGTGGCCGAAGGCGGTCCCGCCGCCGGCGGTGGCGAACTGGGCCGGGTCGCCGGGGAAGAGGCGGTCCTCACGGTCCGGGGTGGCGGTGGTGTGCAGGGCCGCGGTCAGGGAGGCGCGGGCGGCGGGCCAGTCCTGCGGCGCGGCCGGCAGGTACGGCCGGGCGGCGGCGGGTGCCGTCCCGCCGGGGGCGGTGTCCTGCGGTCCGGCGAGGATCTCCCGCACGGCCGCGTCGAGGAAGTCCCGGGGCACGGGGAACTGCGCGGCGGCGATGTCCGCCAGGTGGGCGGCCTTGCCCCGGTCCATGACGAGCAGGCTCGTCAGCGGCAGGAACAGGGCGAGGCGCAGACAGGCCAGGGCGTAGCGGTCGACGGCGAAGCCGCGCCGGTCGGGCGGGGCGACGAAGGCCGGGTTGGCCACCGTCTGGCGCAGGCCCTCCTCGACGGGGGCGGCGGCCTCGAAGTCCAGCAGGGCGACGGAGGGTTCACCCGTGTCCGGGTCCTCGGCGACCATGATGTTGAAGAGGTGCAGGTCGTTGAAGACGATGCCGCGGGAGTGGACGGCGTCCACGGCTTCCGTCACCCGCGCGTGGATCTTCAGGGCCCAGTCGGTGTAGGCGGCGAGCTCGGCGGGGTCGGGGTCGGCCTCGATCAGGGGGTGGCGGCGGGCGAAGTAGGTGTTGAGCGGTTTGCCTTCCAGGTACTCCAGTGCCAGGAAGTGGTGGTCCCCGACGGTGAAGGTGCCGCGGACGGCGGGGACGCAGTCCAGCCCGTCCAGGCGCTCCAGTGCCCTGCGCTCCCGGTGCAGCCGGGCCACGGCGTCCGCCCCGTCGGCGGCGAGCCCGGCGAAGGGGCGGGCCTCCTTGAGGACGACCGGCTCGCCGGTGCGGGTGTCGCGGCCCGCGTAGACCCCGCCGCCGTTGGAGAAGTGCAGGGCCCGCTCCACGGAGTACGGGACGTCCTCCAGGGTGACGGCCGCGCGGCGCTCCAGGTGGGGCCGTAAGAAGGCGGGCTTTTCCGCCCAGGCGGGCGGCTGGAACACCGGGCCGCGGGCGTCCGGCACCAGGCGTCCGTCGGGCGTCTCGACGGCGGGGACCAGCTCGCCGCGCTCGTCGTAGCAGTGCCGCAGGGTGAAGCTGCCGTAGCGCAGGTGGACCGGGCCGTCGTTCCAGCGCAGGTCGCTCAGGATGTACGGGCCGGGTTCGCCGGCCAGCAGGGCGTCCAGGTCCTCGGCGATGCGCCGGCAGGCGTCCGTGCCGGCCGGGTAGACGGTGATGAACTT